>NZ_JAUQWH010000026.1 GCF_030757795.1 Actinoplanes oryzae | reverse complement strand
CAGGACGGTGAGCCCGGCGCCGAGCAGCACCCGCCACAGCGCCGGGGCACCCGAGCGGTCCCGGGCGCCCGCGAAGCACGCGTAGGCCGCCAGCACTCCGGCCGCGAGCTGAGCCGCGTCGCCGTAGAGGCGCCGGCCCGGCCCGTCGGGCACCGCCCACGTGCCGGCGGCCGTGACGACGGCGACGATCGCCAGCGTCACGGAGAGCCGCACGTACAGGCGTCCCGTCGTCATCACCACCCACCAGCCGCTCACGGGAACCGAAGTAAGGTACCGCAGCCCGGCGCCCGTGGCATGACTCCGGAGGGACGGGGATCAGTCCAGTGTCAGATCGGCGACAATCACCGTGATGTTGTCCGGGCCGCCGCCCTCCAGCGCGAGGTCGAGCAGCCGGCCGGCGCAGTCGTGCGGGTCCGGGATCGCCAGCATCTCCGCCTCGATCCGCTCGGGCGGGACGACGCCGGTGAGGCCGTCGCTGCACAGCAGCCAGCGGTCGCCCTGCTCGGGCTCGACGATCACGTAGGACGGGCTGACCGGCTCGCCCTGCAGGGCCTGGGTCACCACCGCCCGCCGCGGATGCCCGGCCGCCTCCTCGGGCCGGATGAGGCCCTGATCGACGAGCATCTGGACGTACGTGTCGTCCTTGGTCAGCTGGTTGAGCGTGCCGTCGCGCAACAGGTAGGCCCGGCTGTCGCCGACATGGGCGAGCGCGGCGCGGTCGGTCGAGAACACGACCGCGGTCAGCGTGGTGCCCATGCCCTGCAGGGCCTGGTCGCCGGCGACGGTCTCGGCGATCCGTCCGTTGGCGACCTCGAGGGCCTTGTGCAGGGCGTCCATCTGGTGGTCGTTGTCGATCGGCACGTCGAGCGACGCCATGGCCTCGACGGCGATGCGGCTGGCCACGTCTCCGGCGGCCATGCCACCCATGCCGTCCGCGACGACCAGCAGGCGCTCCCCGGCGTAATGGCAGTCCTGATTGCTGCTCCGCACGTGGCCTCTATCGGTGACGGCCGCCCACCGCAGGTGCAAGGTCATGGCGTGCAGCCTGCCAGGTCCGGTCCAGCCTGTCTGCACGTGGTCGGCGGCGCGCCGCGACAAAGGCCCGCCAACTGCGGAAAAAGGAATTCCGCGGCCGCGCGCCCCGGTCACCGCGACACCGGACGGCCGAGGCAGCGCGGGTCGACGGCGGCGTCGGCGGGGCGCGTCGGAGCAGCCCATTCGAGGGCGGAC
Organism: Actinoplanes oryzae; assembly: GCF_030757795.1. GTDB lineage: Bacteria > Actinomycetota > Actinomycetes > Mycobacteriales > Micromonosporaceae > Actinoplanes. The sequence goes on along the minus strand of NZ_JAUQWH010000026.1, from coordinate 68,464 downwards.
TGATCCACGGCCCAGCCGCGCACGGTGATCCGGCTGAACTGCGGGCGCACCGGTTCCGGGCAGAGCGTCTTGGACCGTACCCGATCGTTGGGAACGAACATGACGTCACCCCCGCGGGTGAGGATCGTCGTCGCGGTGTCGTCCACGGTGATGAGCTGACCGCGGATCACCTCGTTGCCCGGGCCCTCCTCGGCGGCCACCTCGATCGCGCTGTTGGGGAGCACGGGCGCGCGGAGGAAGACCACGCCGACGACGACCGGCGCGACGGCGACCGCCACGACGGCCGGCCAGTGCGTGGCGAGGCGGGCGGCGCGCGGCGGCACCGGGCCGGTGAGCAACCAGCCGAGCAGCGGGGGTACGGCCAGCAGCACCGCCGTCCCGGTCTCGCCGGCCGCCAGGGCGGTCCGCACGCCGGGCCACACCCAGATCAGCGCGACGATCCCGGCCGCGACGGGGACCCCGAGCGTGGCGACGGCCAGCATCGCGCGCTCGCCGGGGAAGCGCTGCACCGCGGTGAGCCCGATGATCGCGACGACGAGCATGAGCAGGGTGGGCAGCATCCGCATCTGCCACGTGAAGCCGGCCAGCCCGACGCCGAGGATCACGACCCAGTCGGGCATCCGCTGGGCGCTCAGCGCGAGCGCGGAGCGTCGCGTGGTCTCGTCGGGGTCCGGCGAGCTGACGAGCAGGATCCCGCCCAGCGTACGGATGATGAGGATGACCGCCGGGACCGTCCAGATGAGGGCGATCACCAGCGCGCTGATCATGCCGAGCGGGCTGATGTACTGCACCAGCAGCAGCATCGTGGGCAGGTCCTGCCGGCTCAGGTACCAGAGCCGCAGCACGAGCAGCACCAGCGGGAACGCGGGCAGGGCGGTCAGCAGCCAGTTGAACTGGGCGCGGCGGTTGCGCCGGAACCGGTCGGCGGAGGTCACGGGGTGCGGTCCTCCCACGGCAGCTCGCGCACCCGGGGCCGCTCGACGACCGGCTGGTTCGGGCGGGCGAGCGGGGTGAGCGGCAGGCCGGCCGCGTTGATGCCCTTGTTCTCCTGCAGCGGCAGCTCCGGCTTGATGTGGGTCTCGTAGGCCTCCTCCCACCGGTGGTCCTTCGGATCCGCGTACGACCGGTAGAGCGTCACATTGACCAGATCGCGCAACGCCTCGTTGTTGCCGACGCTCACCCCGTACGCCTCGGTGACGTCGAGACCGAGGTCCCAGTGGTCGTATTTGTCCTGGAACTTGGCCTTCCATCCACCCAGGATCGCCGCGTCGGTGCTGACCGCGTCGACCTCGCCGGAGTCCAGCATCGGCAGGCACTCGCTGACTCGATTGACCCGCTTCAGGGTGCCGCCGGCCTTCTCCACCTCGCTCGCGCTCGTCGAGCTGGACAGCGAGCAGACGGTCTGGCCCTTGAAGTCCTCGAGGCTGGTGACCTTCCTGTGCCCCTTCAGCGTGAGCACGGACTGCTCGGTGTGCAGATAGGACTTGCTGAACATGACGTTCGGCATCGCCTCGCGCGGGGCCGTGATGCTGTAGCTGGCGATGACCAGCTTCACCGGCTGCGGGTTGCCGATCAGGTCCGTCGCCTCCATCCGGGCGCGGTCCTCGCTCTCGATGCCGTAGAACAGCACCTGCTCGCGGGTGAACCCCAGATCCTCGGCGATCATGTACGCGATGTCGATGTCGAACCCCGACCAGATCTTCGTCCGCTCGTCGTAGTACGCGATGCCGGGCTGATCGTTCTTGACGCCGATCTCCAGCGTCGGCCACTCGTCCACGCCCGCTGCCCGGCGCAGGTCCTCGACGGACGGCGGCCCCACGTGGAAGAGCCGCACCCACGAGAAGGCCAGCACCAGCACGATGAGCACGCCGATCGCCGCGAGCCGCCAGGGCGCCAGCGAATGGCCGAACGTGCGTACCGTCTCCTCGGGCCGGGCGAACGTGCGCCGCAGCCCCTCCAGCGCCCGCTGCCCGCGCAGCTCCCGGGGTCTCGCCCGCTGCCGCGGCGGCCGCCGGACGATCACCTTGCGCACGGCCCGCTCCTCGTTCATCGGCACATGGTGCCCCAAGATTGCTACCGGCAGGGGTCACGCATGAGCGGGACGTGTCCGGGTATGCCGCCGGCATGAAGCGTGGACTCCTCGCCGGGGTCGCCGCGGCCGGTCTGCTCGGCGCGGGGATCCGGCTCCTGCACCGGCAGGGCCAGCGGCTGTTGCATCCGGACGGCCGCACGTACTCCGGGGAGCTGCGGGTCCCCGGCGGCGCCGGCACGGGCTCGGCCCTGCTGGACCGTCCGGCGCGGCATCCGGTCACGGTCCGGGTGTCCAAGGGGATCGGCACGAAGCCGGGCCGCTACGACGTGCTGGGCCTGTCCGTCCGCGTGCACGGGCCGGTGGCCGGGCATCGCAGCGACCTGTTGTTCTCCACCTGCGGGGCGGGCAAGGCGCTGCGGCACATCCCGGCCCTGCGGCGCGACTTCTCGACGACGTACGGGTCGATCCTCGCCTACCGCTCCGGCAGCGGCCGCAAGTTCTATCTCGCCGCCCGTCCCGCACCCGGCAGCGACGACCTCGGCGGCACCCTGGAGTCGGTGACCGCCACGGCGGCGAAGGACGGCGCGCTGTTCGAGCTGCGCGCCGACGAGCAGACCGTCGCGCAGCTGTGCTTCGGCCAGGAGCTGCCGGCGGCGACGGACGCGGCGCTGGCGTTCAACCCGATCGACAACGTGACGGCCGATCTGCACCCCGTCGGGCTGATCCACCACAGCAGGTCCCTCGCCTACCGCCTCAGTCAGCGGTGGCGAGGGCTCGACGTGTGACAGGTCTCAGCGGGCGTACACGATCACCGCGGTCTCGGCGGGCAGCTCGACGCGGTCGCGCTGCAGCACCACGCCGGGTCCGGTCGCCAGCAGCACCTTGCTCGGCGTCGCCTGCAGGCTCACGGTCTGCGCCACCCCGGCCAGGTTCGCGGCCACCACGCACCGGCCGCGGCGCATGACGACGTACTGGTCGCCGTGCGCCACCTCGACCCTGTCCAGGTGCGGGTCGGACAGGTCGCTGTGCTCCTTGCGCAGCGCGATCAGCGACTTGTAGAGATCGAGGATCTCCGCGTGGCCCGGCTTGGCGGCCTCGGACCAGTCCAGCTTGGAGCGCTCGAAGGTCGCCGGGTCCTGCGGGTCGGGCACCTCGGCCTCGGCCCAGCCGTGCGAGGCGAACTCGCGCCGCCGGCCGTTCTGCACCGCCGCCGCCAGCTCGGGCTCGGGGTGGCTGGTGAAGAACTGCCACGGGCTGCTCGCGGCCCACTCCTCGCCCATGAAGAGCATCGGGGTGAAGGGCGAGGTCAGCAGCAGCGTGGCGCCGACCTTGAGGAGCCCCGGCGACAGGGTCGCGGAGATCCGGTCGCCGATCGCGCGGTTGCCGATCTGGTCGTGGTTCTGCAGGTACGCGACGAAGCGGTGCCCCGGCGTCCGCTGCCGGTCGACGGGCCGCCCGTGGTGCCGGCGCCGGAAGCTCGACCACGTGTTCGCGTGGAAGAAGGCGCCGGTCAGCACGGTCTCCAGGCACTCCAGCGAGCCGAAGTCGCCGTAGTAGCCCTGCCGCTCGCCGGTGAGCAGCGTGTGCAGCGCGTGGTGCACGTCGTCGGCCCACTGGGCGTGCAGCCCGTAGCCGTGGCCCTCGCGCGGGGTGATCAGCGTCGGGTCGTTGAGGTCGGACTCCGCGATCAGCGACAGCGGCCGGCGCAGGTGCGCGGAGAGGCTCTCGACCTCGGTCGCGATCTGCTCCAGCAGGTGGACGGCGTTGTGGTCGACCAGCGCGTGCACGGCGTCCAGGCGCAGCCCGTCGACGTGGTAGTCGCGCAGCCAGCTCAGGATGCTGTCGATGATGTAGCGGCGGACCTGGTCGGACTCGGGGCCGTCCAGGTTGACCGAGTCGCCCCACGGGTTGTTGCCCGCGGCGCTCAGATAGGGCGCGAACATCGGCGCGTACGCCCCGCTGGGGCCGAAGTGGTTGTAGACCACGTCGAGCACCACGCCGAGCCCCTTGGCGTGCGCCGCGTCGACGAAGCGCTTGAGCCCGTCGGGGCCGCCGTAGGCCTCGTGCGGCGCGAACCAGCAGACGCCGTCGTAGCCCCAGTTGTACTCGCCGTTGAACGCGTTGACCGGCAGCAGCTCCACCAGGTCGACGCCCAGGTCGACGAGGTGGTCGAGCCGCTCGATCGCAGCGTCGAACGTGCCTTCGGGGGTGAAGGTGCCGATGTGCAGCTCGTAGAGGACCGACCCGGGCAGCTGGCGGCCGGTCCAGGAGCCGTCGGACCAGGCGAAGGCCGCATGGTCGTACACCCGGCTGGGGCCGTGCACCCCCTGAGGCTGCCACTTCGAGCGCGGGTCGGGAAGGGGCGTGTCGTGATCCGGCAGCAGGTACGCGTAATCCGTCCCGGGGCCGGCGTCGGCGACCTCGGCGCGCCACCACCCGTCGTCCCCGCGCGTCATCTCCCGCTCCTCGCCGCCGATCGACAGCTTGACGGTCTTCTCCGGGACCCACACCTCAAAGACGGACATGCTCACTCTTTCACCAGCAGGGCGACGGGGTACGTGTGCAGGATGTCGGCCACTGCCAGGCGGTTCCCGCCGTACGTGGTGTTCGTCAAGACTTCCGTCCAGGTGTGGCCGTCGAGTGTCAGCGTGGTGTCGTGCCAGCCGCCGTGGCGTGACAATCCGACCGGCAGCCGGGTCGCCACCGCCACGACGCCGCCCCGGTCGAAGGCGAGCACGTGGTCGGCGGTGCGCCCGTCGGCGTACACCGGCTTGTAGGTCGTGAGGAGCTCGGGCCGCTGCTTGCGCAACCGCAGCAGCCGGCTGGTGACCAGCAGCTTGGCCGCGCCGGTCTCGTCGACCGGCGGCAGCCAGCCGTCGTCGATGCGGCCGAGCAGCTCGCGGCGCTCGGCGAAGTCGACCGGGCGCCGGTTGTCCGGGTCCACCAGCGAGAAGTCCCACAGCTCGGTGCCCTGGTAGACGTCCGGGACGCCGGGCATGGCGAGCTGGACGAGCTTCTGGCCGAGCGAGTTCGACCAGCCGGGCGGGGTGATCGACGCCGCGAAGCCCTCGACCTCGCTGTGCAGCGCCGGGTCGTCGTAGATCCGGTCGACCAGCTCGCGCAGCTGCGTCTCGAAGCGCTCGTCGGGCGCTGTCCAGGTGGTCACGCTGCCGGACTCCTTGGCGGCCTTCAGCGCGTACGCGTGCAGGCGCTCGCGGGAGATCGGCCACGCACCCACCGCGGCCTGCCACACCAGGTGCGCCAGGGCCGGGTCGCTGAGCGGGGCCGTGCGCACCCAGCGGCGCACCACCTCGGTCCAGTCCCCGGGCAGCTCGCTGAGCACCGCGAGCCGGGCCCGCACGTCCTCGCTGCGCTTGGTGTCGTGGGTCGAGAGCGTGGTCATGGCCTCCGGCCAGCGCCGGTGCCGCGCCTCGGTGAGATCGTGGAACTCGTCCGGGGAGACGCCGAACTTCGACGGGTCGTTGCCCACCTCGTTGCGCGCGGTGAAGCGGGTCCAGCGGTAGAACGCGGTGTCCTCGACGCCCTTGGCCATGACCGCGCCCGTGTACTGCTGGAAGCGGAGCGCCAGCTCGTCGGCGGGGTTGCGCAGCCGGGCGACGATCCTGTCGAGGCACGAGATCAGCTCGGGGCGGCGCCGGCCGGCCTCCGCGCGCGCCTTGGCGAGGTGCCGCGAGCCGAACGGCATGTAGGTGCGGTAGACCGGGAAGCACGCGGCCAGCTCGGCGAGCGCCCTGGGGGCCGCGTCGTCGTCCGGCATCAGCCGGGCCAGGCGCGCGTTCTCGGCGGCGAGCTGCTTGGTCGCGTGGGCGTACTTGGTGTCGTGGACCAGGTTCTCCCACGTCGTCGTGGTGCCGGTCAGGTGGTGGTCGAGGGTGTCGAAGAAGGCCTCGGTGGTCCCGTCGACGAAGACCCCGCCGACCTCGGACAGCGCGTCGTAGCCGGTGGTGCCGGCCACGGGCCAGTCCGGCATCTCCTCGCCCGGCTCGAGGATCTTCTCGATGACCAGCCAGGCGTCCGGCGCGGCGGCCCGCAGCATCTCCAGGTAGCCGCCCGGGTCGCGCAGGCCGTCCGGGTGGTCCACGCGCAGGCCCTGGACGGCGCCCTCGGCGACCCAGCGCAGGATCTCCCGGTGGGTCGCCTCGAAGACCGCGGGGTCCTCGACGCGCAGCCCGGCCAGGTCGGTGATGGTGAAGAACCGGCGGTAGTTGATCTCGCTGTCGCCGCGGGTCCAGGTGGCAAGCTCGTAGTGCTGGCGGTCGTGCACCTCGCGCGGCGTGCCCTCGCCGGTGCCGTCGGCGATCGGGTAGCGCTTGTCGTAGTAGCGCAGCTCGCCGTCCTCGACCCGGAGCTGGTCGAGCGCGTCCGGCTCGTCGGCCAGGACCGGGATCAGGATCTTCCCGCGCGACCAGTCGATGTCGTAGAACGTCGCGTACTCGGAGGCTTCGCCGTTCTTGAGCACGTCCCACCACGTCGGGTTCGCGTGGGGCACGGCCACCCCGGCGTGGTTGGGCACGATGTCGACGACCAGGCCCAGCCCGGCGGCGTCGAGGGCGGCCTTGAGCTCCAGCCGCCCCTCCTCCCCGCCGAGCGCCGGGCTGACCTGCGTGTGGTCGACGACGTCGTAGCCGTGCTCGGAGCCGGGCGCGGCGGTGAGGATCGGCGCGGTGTACATGTGACTGGCGCCGAGGTCGGCCAGGTAGTCGGCCAGCTTGGCCGCCTCGGGCAGGGGAAAGTCGGGGCGTACCTGAATGCGGTAGGTACCGGAGAAGGGCATCAAACCGTCCTGTCCAACACGATGAGTGAGCGGTCGGGAACGAGGATCGTGTTGCCCGCCTCGACCACGTTCGGGCGGTCGGGCGAGGGTTCGGCGGTCTCGATGACCTTCTCCCACTTCTCGCCGTACTCGGCGGGCGGGGTGTGGAACTCGATGGGCGCGTCGTGGGCGTTGAAGAACAGCAGGAACGAGCTGTCCACGTGGCGCTGGCCGTACTGGCCGCGCTCGCGGATGCCCTCGCCGTTGACGAAGAGCGCGACCGCCCGGCCGAAGTCGTTGCCCCAGTCGTCGCCGGCCATCTGCCGGCCGTCCGGGGTGAACCACTCGAGGTCGGGCAGCGGGTCGCCGCCGCCGCGCGCGGTGACCGGCAGGCCGGTGAAGAAGCGGCGGCGCTGGAAGACCTGGTGGCGGTGGCGGAACGCGGTCAGCTTGCGGGTGAACTCCAGCAGCGTCTCGTCCGCGTTGTCCCAGTCGATCCAGCTGATCTCGTTGTCCTGGCAGTACGCGTTGTTGTTGCCGCCCTGGGTGCGGCCCAGCTCGTCGCCGTGCGAGATCATCGGCACGCCCTGGCTGAGCATCAGCGTGGCCAGGAAGTTGCGCCGCTGCTTGGCCCGCAGCTGCAGCACGCCCTTGTCGTCGGACGGGCCCTCGGTCCCGCAGTTCCACGAGCGGTTGTGGCTCTCGCCGTCGCGGTTCTCCTCGCCGTTGGCCTCGTTGTGCTTGTCGTTGTACGAGACCAGGTCGTTGAGCGTGAACCCGTCGTGCGCGGTGACGAAGTTGATCGAGTGGAACGGCTTGCGGCCGTCGTCCTGGTAGAGGTCGGCGGAGCCGGTGATGCGGCTGGCGAACTCCGCGAGCGTCGCCGGCTCGCCCCGCCAGAAGTCGCGGACGGTGTCGCGGTACTTGCCGTTCCACTCCGTCCAGTTCGGCGGGAAGTTGCCCACCTGGTAGCCGCCGGGCCCGACGTCCCACGGCTCGGCGATCAGCTTCACCTGGCCGACGACCGGGTCCTGCTGCACGACCTCGAAGAACGTCGACAGCCGGTCCACGTCGTAGAACTCGCGGGCCAGCGTGGACGCGAGGTCGAAGCGGAAGCCGTCGACGTGCATCTCGGTGACCCAGTAGCGCAGCGAGTCCATGATCAGCTGGAGGCTCTGCGGGCTGCGCACGTTGAGGCTGTTACCCGTGCCCGTGTAGTCCATGTAGAAGTTGGGCTGGTCGTCCACCAACCGGTAGTAGGTCCGGTTGTCGATGCCCTTGAGGCTCATCGTCGGGCCGAGGTGGTTGCCCTCCGCCGTGTGGTTGTAGACGACGTCGAGGATGACCTCCATGCCGGCCGCGTGCAGCGCCTTGACCATGCCCCGGAACTCCTGGGTCTGCTGGCCGAGCGAGCCCATCGCGGAGTAGCCGTGGTAGGGCGCGAAGAAGCCGAGCGTGTTGTAGCCCCAGTAGTTGCGCAGGCCGAGGTCGTGCAGGCGGTTGTCGTGCACGAACTGGTGCACCGGCATCAGCTCGACCGCGGTCACGCCCAGCTTGGCGAAGTGCTCGATGACGGCCGGGTGCCCGAGCGCCGCGTACGTGCCCCGCATCTCCGGCGGCACGTCGGGGTGGCGCTGGGTCAGGCCCTTGACATGCGTCTCGTAGATCACCGAGTGGTGGTACGGGATGTCCGGGCGCCGGTCGTTGCCCCAGTCGAAGTACGGGTTGACGACCACGCCCTTCGCCATGTGCGGCGCCGAGTCCAGATCCGACATCTGGTCCGGGTTGTCGAAGTCGTAGGCGTACAGCGACGGGTGCCAGTCGATGTCCGAGTCGACGGCCCGGGCGTACGGGTCCAGCAGCAGCTTGTGCGGGTTGCACCGCAGGCCGCGGGACGGGTCGTACGGGCCGTAGACGCGGTAGCCGTACCGCTGGCCGGGCTCCACCCCCGGCAGATAGGCGTGCCAGACGAACGCGTCCTGCTCGTGCAGCTGAACCTTGCGCTCGTTGCCCGACGCGTCGAAGAGACACAGCTCGACCGCCTCCGCGACCTCCGAGAAGATCGCGAAGTTGGTGCCCGTGCCGTCATATGTCGCGCCCAGCGGATACCGGTGACCCGGCCACACCTGCATGTTGTTGCTCCCAGCCCTCGACCAGTCGGGTACCTCGCGGTCACGAGGGCTTCGCCGCGGGCAGGATCGCGTTTCCCCGCCACGCGCCGGTCCAATCCTGCGCGACCGCGTCACGGTCATTCTTACGGACCGCCCGAAGCCCGGACGCCCGACTGTCCGATCCCACCGCCCCCGCTGTGCGGGGGGTCACCCGGGCGGTGGGTTTAACGAAGATCAGTACGAGCATTAAGGGAACCGTGCCGCAGAGCCCCCTGATCGTCGGTCCCCGAGCGTGCGGTTCCCTCTCGGCGGACGGCGGTGGCGGCCAGGAGTGGCTGGTCACCGACGGCACGGGCGGCTTCGCCACGGGCACGGTCGCCGGTCTGCGCACCCGGCGCTACCACTCGCTGCTCACGGTCGCCGATCCCGCCACGGGCGTCCGGCACACCGCGCTCGCCTCGCTCGATCTGACGCTCACCCTGCCCTCCGGTGCCCGGGTGCCGCTCCACACGCACCAGTGGGAGTCCGGCGTGGTGTCACCCGAGGGCCACCGGCACCTCGAGACGTTCACCCTCGCCGACGGGCTGCCCCGCTGGCGGTGGCGGGTGGGTGAGGTGGTCGTGGAGCGCGAGCTCGCCATGGCGTACGGGCGGCCCGCCCTCGCCGTCGTCCACCGCGTCGTCGCCGCACCGGAGCCCGTGGGGCTGGCGGTCGCGGCGATGTGCACGTGGCGCGACGCGCACGGCGAGCGCTACGCCACCGGGCCCGCCCTCGCCGTCGAGCAGCTCACCGACGGCGTGGTCGTCGCCGGGGCGTACCGGATCAGCGGCCCGGGCTGGCAGCCCGGCGGCGGCTGGCACCTGGGGGCCTACCATCGGGAGGAGGCCGGCCGCGGATTGATCGCGACCGAGGACCTGTTCCTCGCGGGCACCTTCGTCGGCCGCCTCGACGCCGGCGACACCCTGGAGATCTCCGCCTGGGCCGGTGACCTCGCCCGGCGGCCCGCCCCGGCCACCGAGGTGATCGACGCCGCGCACGACCGGGCCCGGTCCCTGGTCACCACCGCCAAGGGCGAGCCCCTCGCCCTGGCCGCCGACCAGTTCCTCGTCACCGCGGCGGACGGCCCCGACGTGGTCGCCGGCTACCCGTGGTTCGGCAGCTACCTCGGCGATACGATGACCGCGTACGAGGGCTTGTTCCTCGAGACGGGCCGTGCCGACGAGGGCCGCGAGCTGCTTGTCGCCCGCACGGCGGCGGCGGTGCGGGACACCGCGCGCAACGACGAGCCGTGGGGTCCGCACGACTCCCCCGACGCGCCGCTGTGGCTGGTGCACGCCGTCGACCGGCACGTGGCCCGTACCGGCGACACCGATCTCGCCGCGGAGCTGGCCGAGGGGCTGACCCGGATGCTCGCCGCCCGCGTCGGCCCGCTGCTGTGCGACGACGAGCTGCTGCGCCTCTCCCCCTCGTCGCCCTCGTCGTTGAGCTGGATGAACGCCTCCACCGGCGCCGGGCCGGTCACGCCGCGGATCGGCAAGCCGGTCGAGATCAACGCGCTGTGGGTCAACGCGCTGGCGGGCCTGGCCGAGCTGCGCGCCCTGGCCGGCAAGGAGCCCGGCTCGCTGCCCGCGCGACACACCCGGGCACGGGACGCGTTCGCCGCGCGGTTCCGGGCCCCGGACGGCTGGCTGTACGACGTGATCGACGGGCCCGCGTCCGCGTACCCGCTGGGGGCCGGCGCCCACGACGACGACGCGTCGCTGCGGCCCAACCAGCTGTTCGCGTGGTCGCTGCCGCACGCGCCGCTCGCCGGGCCGGCCGGTGCGGTGGACCGGACGGCCCTGGAGGCGATCGGCTCGGCCCTGCTGACCCCGCTCGGGCTGCGCACGCTCGCCCCGAACGAGTACGGCTACCAGGGCGAGCACCGCGGCGGGCGCGACGAGCGGGACATCGCCTACCACCAGGGCACGGTGTGGCCCTGGCTGATCGGCCCGTACGCGGACGCCCGCACCGCGGCCGGCCTGCGGGTGACAGGACTGCTGACCGGCCTGGACGCGCACCTGCGCGAGGCCGGCCTGGGGTCGCTGAGCGAGACGGCGGACGGCGACCCGCCGCACCGGCCGACGGGGAGCCCGTTCTCCGCCCGGTCCGTCGCCGAGGTGCTGCGAGTGAGGGGAAGTGCCGGATGCGAGTCCTGATGCTGAGCTGGGAGTACCCGCCGCTGCTGGTCGGCGGGCTGGGCCGGCACGTGCACGCGCTGGCGACCGCCCTGGTCGCGGGCGGGCACGAGGTCACGGTGGTCACCCGGCACGCGCCCGGGTCGCTGCGCGAGGAGTACGCGGAGGGCGTCCACATCGTCCGCGCCCCCGAGGACCCGGTGGACTACCCGCACCTCGTCGGCGAGGCGACCGCTTTCAACCACACCTTCACCCGGGCGGCGCTGCGGGCGGCGCGCACCGGCCGCTACGACGTGGTCCACGCCCACGACTGGCTGGTGGCCCACGCCGCGGTGACCCTGCGTGAACACCTCGACGTGCCGCTGGTCGCCACGATCCACGCGACCGAGGCGGGGCGGCACCAGGGCTATCTGCCCGAGGCGCACAACCGCACGATCGACGACGTCGAGCGCTGGCTGGCCTCCGAGGCGGCGCGCGTGATCGTCTGCTCCGACTACATGCGCCGGGAGGTGCAGCGCCAGTTCGCGGTCCCCGCCGCCCGGACGGCCGTGGTGCGCAACGGCGTCGACGTCCTGCGCTGGTACGCCCGCCCGCGCGCGATCGCCGCCGCCCGGTCCGCCTACGCCGGGGACGCCCCGCTGGTCTCCTTCGCGGGCCGGCTGGTCTACGAGAAGGGCGTGCAGCATCTGCTCGCCGCGGTGCCACGGCTGCAGTCGTCGATCCCCGACCTGCGCGTGGTGATCGCCGGCGACGGCCCGTACCGCGCCGAACTGGAGGCCATGGCCCCGCCCGGCGTGACGTTCGCCGGCTTCCTCACCGGGCACTCGCTGACCGCGCTGATGGGCGCCTCGGACTGCTACGTCGTGCCGAGCATCTACGAGCCGTTCGGCATGGTCGCCCTCGAGGCCGCCGCCGCGGGCACCCCGGTCGCCGTCGCCGCGACCGGCGGCCTGGCCGAGATCATCGACCCGGGCGTCACCGGCGTCACCTTCGCCCCGCGGGACCCGGACTCGCTGGCGGCGTCCGTCGCCTCGGTCCTCACCGACCGCGACTACGCCCGGACGCTGGCCCGCCGCGGCCGCCGCCGGGTCCGCGAGGACTTCGCGTGGCCCGCGATCGCCGCCCGCACGGTCGGCGTCTACGAGGCCGCGGCCCGGCAGACGGGCGCCGTCGCCCGCGAGGCCGAGATCGTGCTGGCCCGCCAGGACGGGCTGACCGCCGCATGAGAGCCCTCGTCCTCGGCGGAGGGGGCATCACCGGGATCGCGTGGGAGCTGGGGCTGCTCACCGGCCTCGGGCTCACCCTCGCCCCGGACGACCTGGTCGTCGGCACCTCCGCCGGCGCCTACGTGGGAGCGCTGCTCGCCACCGGCACGGACCTCGCCGCCGCGGCCCGCTCGGCCGCGGCCGTCGACATCGAGCTGTCGCCGCGCATCGACGCCGGCCTGCTCGCCCAGGGCTTCGCGCTGCTCGGGGACCGCTCGCTGTCCCCCGCCCAGCTGCGGGCCCGGCTCGGCGGGCTGGCACTGGCCGCCCCGGTCGGCCCCGCCGCCGCGCACGTCGACCGCTTCGCCGCCCAGCTGCCCGTGCACGAATGGCCCGCCGCCCCGCGCCTCGTCATCACGGCCGTCGACACCGGCACGGGCGAGCTCGCCGCCTGGGATGCCTCCGCCGGGGTGCCGCTGCCCGCGGCCGTCGCCGCGAGCTGTGCCCTGCCGGGCATCTTCCCGCCCGTCGCGATCGGCGACGGCCACTACATGGACGGCGGCGTCCACTCGGTGACCCACGCGGCGCTCGCGGCCGGCGCGTCGTCGGTGCTCGTGATCGCGCCCAGCGGCGGCGGGATGCTGCGCGCCTCGCCGGAGGCCGAACTCGCGGCCCTGGCCCCGCCCCGCAGCCTGCTGATCACCCCGGACGCGGCCGCCCGCGCGGCCATCGGCGGCAACATCCTCGACCCGGGCCGCCGCGGCCCCGCCCTGGCCGCGGGCGCCGCCCAGGCCCGTGAGGCGGCCGCCGCCGTCGCCTCGGTCTGGCAGTGAGCGCGCCCGCTCGCGCCGGGCGTGCTGAAGGGCGCGGGCCGCGGAACTAGCTGCCCTTCGGCCCGGGGGCTACGCAGGGATCGCCGGCGAGCGGCTCGTGCCGGGCAAGGCGCCGCGGGCGGTGTGCGGCCGGCCGGGCTCAGCGGCCCGGCCGGCGTGGCGGGTCAGGCGCCGAGCAGGTCGTCGACGTAGCACCACTTCCAGGTCTCGCCCGGCTCGTACGAGCGCATCACCGGGTGGCCGCTCTCCTCGTGGTGGGCGGACATGTGCCGCCGCGGCGAGGAGTCGCAGCAGCCCACGTATCCGCACTCCAGGCAGACACGCAGGTGCACCCAGTCGTGGTGGCCGTCGTGCACGCACTCGGGACAGCCGCCCTCGTACGGCGCCTGCGGGGTCGGCTCGGTGGCTTCCTTCAGGTGCTGGCAGGTCAATCGTCGCTCCGGTGTAGCTGGGACTCTTCCAGGTCGAGCTCGCGCTGCGCGCGGGTCAGCACCTCCTCGGAGATGCGCCCCTCGTTGCGGGCGATCTTGAAGACGTGCCGTTCCGCGGTAATCATCTCCCGCCGCAGTCTGCCGTACGCGGCGGACGGGGTCTCCTGCTGCTGATTGCCCAGCCGCTCCCAGGCGCCGTTGGCCCGGCTGTCGGTCAGCGCGCGCAGCCGCTCGACGACGGACGCGGGCGCCCCGTCGGCGTGCTCCTCGAGCCGCTCGCGGGCGGCCCGGCTGGCGGCGTGCTGCACGTTGGCCTCGGCGAGGGCGTCGGCGCTGCTGGTGTCCTCGCGGACGCCCAGCCGGCGGGCCATCCACGGCAGCGTCGTGCCCTGGATGAGCAGGGTCAGCACGATGGTCGCGAAGGCGACGAAGACGAACAGCTCGCGCGGGTAGTCGTTGCCCAGGAACGTGTCGTTGGGCGGCAGGGTCAGCGCGGCCGCGAGCGTGACCACGCCGCGCATGCCCGCCCAGGCGATGACCGTGGGCACCGCGGCCGGCGGGCGCTCCTCGCGGGCGCGGACCCGGGGCATGAGCCGGGCCAGGTAGGTCGCCGGGTACATCCACACGAACCGGACGACCACCAGCGTCAGGAACACCATGATCGTGATCCGGACCGTGGTGGCCAGGCCGACCTCGATGTTCTCGATGAGCTCGCGCAGCTGGAGGCCGACGAGCAGGAACACCACGCCCTCGAGCAGGAAGTTGACCAGCCGCCAGACGGCGTCCATCTGCAGGCGGGAGGTCGCCGACAACAGGTACGGGATCCGGTGGCCCAGATAGAGCCCGGTGACCACCACGGCGACGACGCTCGACGAGTGCAGCTCCTCGGCGACGATCACGACGACGAACGGGGTCAGCAGCGACACCGCGTCGTCGAGCAGCGGATCGGTGATCTTCCGGTGCAGCCACGCGGCGCCCACCGCGAAGAGCAGGCCGAGCAGCACGCCGCCGCCCGCCTTGAGCGCCACCTCGCCGGCGATCTCCCAGAAGCCGACCGCGGACCCGAGCAGGGCGGCCACGGCGATCCGCACGGTGACGAGGGCGGTGGCGTCGTTGAGCAGGCTCTCGCCCTCGAGAATGGTGACCACCCGCCGGGGCAGGCCGATGCGGCGGGCGATGGCGGTGGCGGACACCGCGTCGGGCGGGGCGACGACCGCGCCCAGCGCCACGCAGGCCGCCAGCGGCACGTCGGGCAGCAGCATGTGCACCACGAACCCGACGGCGAAGGCGGACAGCAGCACCAGCCCGACGGCCAGCAGCAGGATCGGGCGCAGCGCGCGGCGGAAGGCGACCAGGTTGGTGTTGAGGGCGGCGACGTAGAGCAGGGGCGGCAGGATGCCGATGAGGACGAGTTCGGGCTCGAGGTGGATCTCCGGCATGCCCGGCAGGTAGGACAGGGCGAGGCCGGCGACGAGCAGGACCAGGGGTGCGACGAATCCGAGGCGCCGGGCCAGCGCGGCGCCGAGCACCGAGATGGCCACGAGCACGACCGTCTCGACGATGCTTTCCATGCGCAGAGCTTAGAGAAAACCGGCCGCCCCGGCCTGTGGCGCCTCCCACGGTGCGGCCGGTCCGGCCCACCGCGACGAGGCAAGTCCTATTTTGTCCGTACGACCGCCGAGCGCAGGAGCGTCCCCGCCATCGTCCCGTCGCCGCTGCGCCGGGTGATGACCGCGTCGAGGGAGAAGATGTATCCGGTCGCCCGGTCGAGGCCGGAGATCGTCGCGCTCATCTGCCCGCACGCCGCCGCGGGCTTGATCGTGACCCAGCCGACGTCGCGCTGCTTGCCGAAGCGCAGGTCCTGGCTGATCGCGGTGAGCCGGTACTCGACGAGGTTGTAGCCGCCGACGTTGTACCAGCTGGCGACCGCGCTGGTGGTGCCCGGCACGACGTCGAGCGCGCGGATCTGCGAGAAGTGCACCGTGTTGGGCGAGCACGTGGGCGTGGGCGTCGCCCGGGTGGCCGCGGGCAGCGGCAGGAAGCCCGTCGTCGGTCCCGCGCTCGGATAGGGCGGGATCCCGCTGCTGTACGTGGGCGTGGGCGTGGCGCTGCCCCGGACCACGACCTGCCACGGCTGGGCGGCGTTGGTCTGGCCGTCCGCAGTCGCGGCGCCGCCCGCGGTCGTCGCCGAGGAGCCGGTCAGCACGCCGCAGCCGGCCAGCAGCACAGGCACGAGCAGCAGCAACGCCCAGCGCGCGCCGCGCATCGGGCCGGCGGTCCGGCTCGCAGTGATGGTCACGCGCTCCCGATCGCCCGGACCGGCCCCGACATTAGGCGGGTGAGTACTGCTCCCGGGTGCGTCTTGCGAGATCTTTGGTTGCCGCCGAGTTGGCCCAGGTGCCCAGCAGGACCGCCGCGCCCGGGACGACCTTGGCGAACATCCGCTTGGCGGCGCGCACGCCCGCCATCTGCGCGAGCTTGACGCCCAGCTTGACCATCACGCCGGTCAGCGGGCGGTCGGCGGCCCCGGCGAAGAGCCGGCTGGCCCGCTCGCGCCCGGCCGCGACGCCCAGGGCCAGGCGGGCCGACTCGGCGATCTTGTGCACCCGCTGCAGCACGAGCAGGTCGGTGGCGCGCTCCGGGTCGGTGGGGTCGAGCCCGTAGGCCGCGGCGACGTGCAGCACCATCCGCGCCTGCGTCCAGGCCAGGACGCCCACGTCGACGACGGCCCCGGGCAGGCCGGTCGCGCCGGAGACGGCCCCGGAGAGCCGGGCGTGGTTGGTGAAGCGGCGCACCGCCTGCTGGGCCAGCGCGTCCGGGGTGACGCCGGGCTGCTCCTCGCGGGCCCGCCCGGCCCACTCGCGGGCCTCGGGGCCCAGGCGGCGGACCGCCTCGAGGGCCAGGTGCTCGGGGGCATATTGCGGATCGGCCTTCATCCGGGCCCACAGGCTGCCCGGCGGGGTGGCTTCGTCGGACGTGGTCGGGGGCGGGGGCACGGCGGAATCACTCACCAGATCGCTCCGAGGGGACGAGGGGATCCTGATCCCATTGTGCCTTGCAGATGCACGTGCACGCCAAACCGAGACGGAAAACACTTTCCGCACGTACGCGGTGACGCACGGCGGCCCTCCGAGTCCCCGGCCGGGGGCGGCGGGCCGTACGGGATGATCATGCACGTAGCCGGAATGAATCCGCGCGCGCGGGCGTTGACGTCTCAATGCCCGCCGTGCCGCGGGCATCGTGATGAGGAGGTCCGCAGCGTGCTCGACCCACAGGGGCTCTACGAGTTGGCCGACGACCTGCCCGAGCTGGACGGCGTGGTGCTGATCCAGGCGCTGACGGGGTTCGTCGACGCGGGGAGCGCGATCCAGCTGTCCCGCGAACACCTGCTGGAGGAGTTCGAGAGCCGCGTGCTCGCGACCTTCGACCTCGACCAGCTGCTGGACTACCGGTCCCGGCGCCCGCCCATGATCTTCGTCGAGGACCACTGGGAGAGCTACGAGCGGCCCAGCCTCGCCCTGCACCTCGTCAAGGACCTCACCGGCACCCCCTTCCTGCTGCTCGCCGGCCCCGAGCCGGATCTGCAGTGGGAGCGCTTCATCGCCGCCGTCCGCGAGCTCATCGGCCGCTTCGGCGTGAGCGTCACCGTGGGCCTCAACGCGATCCCGATGGCCGTGCCGCACACCCGCCCGGTCAGCATGACCGCGCACGCCACCGAGCAGCGCCTCCTCGGCGAGCACGAGTCCTGGCTGCAGAAGGTGCAGGTGCCGGCCAGCGTCGGCAACCTCCTCGAGTTCCGCCTCGGCGAGGCCGGCCTGGACGCCATGGGCTACGCCGCCCACGTCCCGCACTACCTGGCGCAGACGTCCTACCCTGCCGCGGCCGAGCTGCTCATCGAGTCGGTCGCCAACAGCACCGGCCTGGTCCTGCCCACCCTGCAGCTGCACGAGGCCGCCGCCGAGGTGCGCGAGGAGGTCGACAAGCAGGTCGCCGACGACGAGCAGGCCGGGCGCCTGGTCACCTCGCTGGAGGCGCAGTACGACGCCTTCGTCCGCGGCCGCGAGGGCAACCTGCTCGCCGAGCCGGGGCGCAACCTGCCCAGCGCCGACGAGCTCGGCGCCGAGCTGGAGCGGTTCCTGGCCGAGCAGTCCCGCGACGGCGACTGAGGTCACTACTTGACGTAGGTGAAGGTCGCCTTGCCGCTGTAACCGGCCGCCGAGCGCAGCTGCACCGACACCTTGCCCGCGGCGTGGCGTACGAGGGTCAGCGTCAGCCGCGTGTCGCTGACCCGCTTGAAGCTGGCCCGCTTGCCGCCCGAGTACGCGAGCGTCACCTTGCTCAGGTACTTGCCGGTCACGGTCACCTTGGTCATCTTCGCGGTGCTGCCCTGCGCCGGGGCCAGCGAGCTGATGACCGGCGGGACCGTCGCGGAGTAGGTGAACGTCCGGCCGGCGCTGACGCCGCCCGGCCCGGTCACCACGACCGAGACCTTGCCGGCCCGGCGCGCCGGTGCCGTGAACTTGAGCTGCGAGTCGGACACCCGGGTGAACGAGACCGCCCGGCCGCCGATGGACACGCGGGTCGCCCCGGTGAAGCCGGCACCGTTGACGACCACCGCGGTGGCCTTGGTCGTCAGCCCGATCGCGGGGCTCAGCGACGTGATCGCCGGCTTGGCGGGCGCCTTCGCGGTGTAGGTGAGCGCGTTGCTCGTACCCCCGGCGGTCGTGACCACCAGCGACGCCGAGCCGGTGGCGCGCTTCTTGACGAAGACCTTCAGCGTGGTCGCGTTGACCACGGTGTAGCCCAGTGCCGTCGTGCCGAGCTTGACCGAGCGGATGTTGACGAGGTTGGTGCCCGTGACGACCACGGTCGTCTGGACGGTGCTGACGCCCGAGGCGGGCGTGAGCTTGCTGAGCGTCGGGACGCCCGACGCCACGTACAGCAGGTAGCGGTAGCCGCTCGTCCCGCCGCCCGTGGTGACCGTCACCGGCACGTTCCCGGTGGTGTGCGCGGGCGCCACGAACGTCACGGTCGTCGGCGAGACCGACGCCGGGGCGACGATCGAGGTGCCCACCTTCACCGAGGTCGTGCCGGCCAGGTCGGTGCCGGTCACGGTGACCGTCGTGCCGCCGTCGCGGCTCACGCTCGACGGGCTGATCGCCGTGAGCGCCGGGGGCGACTGGGTGAACGAGAAGTCGTCGGCCGTACCGCTGCCGTCGCTCGTGCCCGCCGCGTTGGTGACCGTCACGTCGGCCACGCCGAGCACGCCCGCCGGGGCGGACGCGACCAGACGCGTGACGCCGTTGGTGACCGACTTGCTGAAGGTCGCGCTCGTGCCGCCGAAGCGGACCGCGGTCGCCTTGGCCAGCCCGGCGCCGGTGACGGTGACCGACGTGCCCGCCGGCCCCTTCGTCGTCGAGAGGGCCGTCACCTGCGGCGGCACGGTGACCGAGGACGACGGCGTCGAGATGCCGCTGATGGTGTACGCCCCGGAGACCACCGTCTCGACGAAGCTCCACGACAGGTGCGCGTCGCCGTCGTTGCCCCAGCCCGTACCCCACTGGTTGCGCACGTAGATGCCGTCGGCGTCGTACCCGAAGGCGGTGATCATGTGGCCGCCGAGGCTGGTGCCGCTGGTGGTGGTGTAGAGGCTGTGCGGCCCGAGGTCCATGAAGTCCTGGAACACGTTGAAGCCGATCGCGACCGGCTGGTTGTTCGCGAGCGCCTGCTTGATCGCCGTCTCGGCGTTGTCGCCCTGGTTGGCGCCGCTCCACAGCCGGGTCCAGCCGGTGATCTTGTAGTTGGCGGCGTTCGCGATCTCGGCGGCCGTCGGCGCCACCTTGTAGTTGCTGGTGCCCTGGAAGTAGTCGTCCTGGCTGTCGACGCCGTTGTTCTGCACGTTGGCGAGCACGGTGTCGGGGTTGAGGCCCCGGCTCGGCGCACCGCCCGCGACGACGTTGCGCATGTAGAGGAAGAGCGGCGCGTACGGGGAGTCGACCCCGCCGGACTTGTTGGCGTACCAGCCCATGAGGTTGCGCGAGATCGTCCACGCCACGCACTGGCCGATCGAGCCCTGGTCGCCGACCGCGGGAGCGTACGGGCGCAGGTCCACGGCCGCGGGAATCCCGGTCGTCACCGCGCTCGGATTCGCCACGTACCGCTCGGTGTTCGCGACGTACCCGCCGACGTGCGGCTGGGTGCCCGCGATCGTCGCCGAGTCGTCCCACGGGTCGTAGTCGGGCGCTCCGGCCGTACCGTCGGCGGGAATGCCCGCTCCGGGCGGGGGCGGGACCGCGCTCCCGGTGGCGGCGAAGGCGGCCTCTGTCCCGGTCACCAGCGCGAGCGCGGTGACCAGAGAGACCACCAGGGCGGCGCGGGGCATCCTGCTCTCCGTTCGTCGGGCGTTCGCTGACATCGCGCTCCTGATCGGTACGCCGCCGGAGCGGATGAGGAACGGGAACCACCCCGCAACCGGGTTCTCCCGTTCAGCCGCCCGACCGGTCCGCCTTGTCCGATGATGAGGGGGTTCGCGAGTGACAGGAGTTCCGCGGTGGTCTCATTCCGGTCGCGCTCGGCGGAACGGCAGGGCCTGTCCTCGGCCATGCCGATCCCCCGGGACGTCGAGAGCCTCGAGAAGCTGATCGTCGACCTGACCGGCGCCAAGGACGAGGAGTCCACCTGGCGCATCACGGTCGACAGCACGGTGAGCTCGCACAACTTCAGCTACGGGGCCGTGTGGCTGCCGACCGGCTCCGGGCAGGTCGCCGTCGCGTACGAGACCGGGACGATCGTGCGCGAGATGCAGGCCGTGGTGCAGGGCCGTCCCGTGCCCGCCGACGCCGGCCTGGTCGGCAAGGCGATCCGGACAAAACAGCCCGTGTACGTCGGCCAGATGGAGCAGTGCGGCGACTGCCTGCGCTGCCAGGCCGCCGGGCGCACCGGCATGCACGCGGCGATCATCACCCCGGTGATCCGGGACAACCAGGTGATCGCGGCGCTGGAGTACTACTCGTCGGAGCCGCTCTACATCGACGGCCCGCGCAGCGAGAAGTGGGCGTCGATCGCGCGCATCGCCGAGCAGGCCCGGTTCAACGCCCTCGCCGCGGCCGAGCTGCGCCAGGTCGCCGACGACCGGCTCGCCGTCACGAACGTCGTCACCGCCCTCGGCGAGGCCACCGACCCGATGTCGACGCTGCGGATCGCACTCGACTCGGTGCGGTCGGCGTTCGGGTGGGCGTACGGGTCGTTCTGGGAGCTCGACGAGCAGCAGAACGTGCTCAAGTTCAAGATCGAATCGGGCTCGGCCGGCGACGAGTTCCGCAAGGTGACCCTCGCCGCGACGTTCGCCGAGGGCGTCGGCCTCTCCGGGCGCGCCTGGCGCGCCCGGGACCTGGTCTTCGTGCGGGACATCGGCGAGCTGACCGATTGCGTACGCGCCCCCGCGGCGCAGCGGGCCGGCGTGCGCTCGGGCGTGTGCTTCCCGATCCTGAGCCACGGCCGGATCATCGGCACGATGGACTTCTTCACGTCGGAGTACATCGAGCTGTCGGACTCCCGGGCCTCGGCGCTGCGCAACGTGCAGCAGCTGGTCTCGCAGCGGCTCGACATCGTGCGCGCCAACGAGACGTCGACCGAGAACTCGCGCAACCTGCTCGACACGATCTCCCGCCTGCGCGCGGCCAGCGACGACGCCACCCGGGTCGCCCAGGACGCCGTGGCCCGCGCCTCGGAGATGACCCAGGAGGTCGAGGCGCTGGGCCGGGCCTCGACCGCCATCGGCGACGTCATCAAGATCATTTCGGCGATCGCGGACCAGACCAACCTGCTGGCCCTCAACGCGACCATCGAGGCCGCCCGCGCGGGCGAGGTCGGCCGCGGCTTCGCCGTCGTCGCCGGCGAGGTCAAGGACCTGGCGCGCGAGACGGCGGAGGCGACCCAGCGCGTGTCCGAGCAGATCAACGGCATCCAGAACAGCGCGCGTACGGTCTCCAGCGGCATCCTCACGACCAGCGACACCATCGGCCAGATCAGCGCCGTGCAGGAGCGGATGAACGAGGTGCTCGAGGAGCAGGCGCGGATGGCCTCGGCCCTGCAGCTCTAACGCTCCAGCGGCAACCAGTCCAGCACCGCCTGCACGTGCTCGTCCCAGTAGTCCCAGTCGTGCCCGCCGGGGCCGAAGTCGACCTCCAGGCCGACACCCTCCTTGCGAGCCGCCTCGACGAACCGCTCGCTGTGCGGCAACAGGTGGTCGCCGGTGCCGCACCGCACCATCAGCCGCGGCAGCCGGTCGCCCGCCCTCGTCAGCAGGTGCAGCAGATCGTCGTCGGTGCCGGCCGGCGAGACGCCCCCGAACACGCGGCCGATCACCTCGGCGACGTGCGGCCGCTTGTCGTACTCGACCATGTAGGCGAGATCGAGGGCGCCGGAGAGGCTGGCCGCCGCGGCGAAGCGCTCGGGCCGGCGGAGCGCCCACTTCAGCGCGCCGTAGCCGCCCATCGACAGCCCGGCGACGAACGTGTCCTCGCGGCGGGTCGAGACGCGGAACATGCTCTCGACGATCGCGGGAAGCTCCTCGGACAGGAATGTCCAGTGCTTGAGGCCGTACTTCTCGTCGGCGTAGAAGCTGCGATGCACCTGGGGCATGACGACGGCGAGGCCCTGGGCGGCGGCGTAGCGCTCGATCGAGCTGTACCGCGTCCAGGCGGTGTCGTCGTCGGTGAGCCCGTGCAGAAGATAGAGCACCGGCGGCGCGGCCTGCTCTCCTCCCGCCCGGCCTTCCCGCCCTCCTCCCGCCCGGTCCTCGCCCGCCCTTACCTCGCCGGCCTCCTGGTCACCGGGCCGCTGGGGCAGGCCGATCTGCGCGGTGGACCGCTGCGGGAGCACGACGGTCATGGACGTGGCCAGCTCGAGCGCCTCGGACATGAAGTTGCACCGGATCAATGCCATGACCCGAGTGTTCAACAAGATCACGGAACGTGTCGAGCCCCTCACCTGCGCGTTGGGAAATGTCGTACCCGTCGATTAGAATGTATGTACGAAAACGGCCGCTGAGCTGCGGGGAGATCCACGTGACAACGCCTGTGATGCCCACCTCGATCCCGACGATTCCGCCCTACGCGACGATGCTCGCCTTCACCCGCTACGTCGCCCGGACCGGCCCGGCCAAGGCGACCTTCGTGGGTGGCCTGCGCCGCCAGCGCGAGCGCCGCAGCGGCTTCAACCCGCACGGTCAGCTGGTCAAGGCCCTCAAGGCCGACATCGCCTTCCGCACCGGCGGCAGCTACCTGGAGGGCGTCACCGAGCTGGTCAAGCCCCGGTGGAAGCCGCTCTACGAGGCCGTGAGCACCGGCGCCCTGACCTACCTGCGCTCGCTCGGCGACCCGGGTGAGGTCGGCCTGGCACAGACCCGCGAGGCGCTGACCTCGGTCGGCCCGCTCGCCGTGAAGATCAACCCGCACTTCGGCCTGCGCTACGAGGACGGGCGCCGCGAGGCCGTCCGCCTGCACTTCGACGAGCAGCCCCCGACCCCCGAGGCGGTGACGGCCACCCTCCACCTCATGGCCCGCCACATGGACCAGATCCTGCCCAACGCCGAGCCGGTCCTGGTCGACCTGCGCCGCGGCGTGACCCACCGCCCCGACCCGGCCACGAGGACGGCCGACGTGGAGCGCTGGCTGGCCGGCGAGGCCGCGGCCTTCACGGCGATGTGGAGCACCGACGCCGCCTGACACCCCGACGCGCGACCGCCGGGCGGCCGTGCCGCCGCGTGACAGGCGGGCGGCCATGACGCCGCGTGACAGCCGAGCGGCCATGACGCCGCCCGCCGCCACGCGACAGCGGGTGGTCGCAACGCCGCTCGGGGCACGCCCGCCGCCACGCCGCAGATGCGCCCACCGCCACGACCGCCGACGCGCACGGCCGGCGCGCACGGCCGACTACCCGGATGCCCGCCGCCTGGCGCGATGCCGTGCGGCGGGCATTCCGCGTCCGGGTCGCCCGGGTCCCGCGGGGCGCTCGGTCCTGCGAGTCGTCGTCCGGTTCCAGCGGGGCGCTCGGTCCTGCGGCTCGTCCGGTTCCCGCGGGGCGCCCGGTCGCTCGGGTCCCGCGGGGTGCCCGGTCGCGTGGGTGGCTCAGGTTCCGCAGAGCACTGGGCCCACCCGGGGGGGCTGCGGCGCGTGGCCGTGGTGATGTCCGTTCGGGCGATCGCTGCAGCCGGGCGGCCTTTCGCTTGCCGACTCGCGAGGTTCGGTTCTCGCCGGGGAGGCAGTCCCTGCCGGGCGTTGGGGCGGCGCGGGTCGGCCGAGCCGCCGTGCGATCCGGCCTTCGTCCGGGGCGGCACCGGTTCCGGTGTGGGGCGTCACCGGGCGGGGCAGGGCCGGCTTCGGTCGGCGGGGCGGGCGGCTCGTCCGGTTCGGGGGTTTTGTCCGGGCGGGGGAGCGTCCAGGAGCGGGCGGGCGGAGGTTGATCATCCGTTCGGTCCGGATTTGCTGGGGTTTCGGAGTGGGAACCGCTTAGGTGCGGGCCGGTTGCGACGATGACTGCGGTGTAGGCGGAAGACGACGTCGGGGGGCGTTGATCATGCAGGTCCGGATTGCGGCACGGGTGGCGGTGGCGGTGGCGGGCGTCGTCGGGGCGGGGCTGCTCGCCCCGGCGGCGGCCGGGGCAGCGGGGACCACGGCGGCCGCAGCCAAGGCGGGGACCACGGCGGCGGCCAAGGCTGCCCGGGCTTCGGTGCCGGCTTCGGTCGCCTACGTGCGGTCCGGCGACGTGTACGTCAGCCGGGGCGCGGCGGAGTCGCGGGTGACGACCGGCGGCGGCTGGTCGCGGCCGCGGTGGTCGCCCGACGGGCAGTCGATCGCCGTGCTCCGGGCCGGGCAGCTGTGGATCATGAGGGCCGACGGCACCGCGAAGCGCCGGGTCACCACCCGGGCGGCGGCCGGGCCGAGCTGGTCGCCGGACGGGCAGTCGATCGCGTTCGCCTCGCTCTCCTGCTCGGGCGGGCCCGGCGTCTACCGGATCTCGGCGACGACCGTGAACGCGACGCCCGAGGTCGTCTTCCCGGCGTACTGCCGCGGGGAGGAGCTGCCAGCCGAGCCCGCCGCCCAGGCCGCCGCGACCGGATCGCTCAGCGAGCGGCTGCGTACCGACGATGCCGTGGCCTGGTCCCCCGACGGCACGCGCGTCGCCTTCCGCGGCGGGGACTGCGAGTCGGTCTACGACGCCTGCCTGACCGTGGGCACGCTCGCCACGGGGGGCGAGAAGACGGTCGCGGCCTACGGGGGCGGCAGCCGGCAGAACTCGGGCTTCGCGGTCGTGCCCAGCTGGCGTGCCGACGGGGCGAAGCTGGCCTGGACCGCGTACGAGCAGGGGGAGACCCCGGCGGCGAGCCGGCCGGTGCACGTGGTCGAGTACGACACCGCCACCGGCGCCAAGCGCACGATCGGCGCCAGCCAGGACCGCGAGCTCGCGTACATCGACGCCGGCCGCGCCGTGGCGACGGGCACGTACAGGAACGGGTCCTGGGTCATGCTGGTGGACCTGGCGACCGGGGCGCGGACGCCGTTCCAGCAGGGATCGCAGCCGAGCGTCCAGCCCGTGCAGTGATCGTTCAGCCGTGACGCGCGGCGGCGGCCGCGCGTAGCCGGGGCCGGTCCGGAGATCCGGGCCGGCCTTTCCGCGTCTCCCGCACCACACCCCATGGCAGCGCGTCGCGGGCGGCGGGCAGGTGACCGGGCACGCCGGCTTTTCCCCGCGCATTGCCGGCGGACATGGACGGGCGGTCATCGAGAAGAATCTCCCATCCAGAAAAGATGCGTCGAGCAGGCGGCGGGAGTGACGGCGGCGGCCGGGACACCGCCGGAGCGGCCCGGATCACGCTTTCGGATCAGCGGAAGTGCCCGGAAATTTCGGGGCTGTGCCCTTTTGACGCAAGACCGTTACCGGTTCGTCCCAGCGCCCAGGTGAGGGCCCCGGCCTCGCATCCGGGCAGGTCGCGCGGGAGTGATCGGGCTCGATGCGCGGCCGGGTGATTCTTCGTCCCCGCTGGACAAGACGGCCGGGCGCACTAGAGTGGGCGTCGCTTCCACAGTGGATAACCACTGGTCATCCCCCGACGCCTCTCGCCGCTCGAGGATGCTCATGCCCGACAGAGTCATTACCGCCCCGTCCGCTTCGGACGATGCCGTGCTGCGGGGGCGCCTGGTGCGGCTCGGCGTCCTGCCCGCCGCCGCGGCCGCGGTCCTCTTCGCCGTCGCGATCGGCTACCTGTGGTCGGGCGGGGTGGACTCCGCCGACATCGCGCTGATCGCCGCGTTCGTGGCCGGCCTTCTCGTGATCGCGGTGACGGCGGCGCGGGCGGGGCGGGCGGCCCGGCAGGCCGACGAGCGCATCGTCGTGCTGCACGCCGAGGCCGCCGAGGCCCGGGCGTGGGCCGCTGATGCGCGTACCGAGGCGAACCGTGCCCAGAGCGAGGCCGCGCGGGCGCAGGCCGAGGCGAACAGGTCGCGCGCCGACGCCGGGGCCGGGCGCGCCGATCTGGAGGCCACGCGCGCCGAGCTGGCCAAGCAGATGGCCGAGGCGTCGGCGGCCCGGGCCGAGATCGCCACCGCCCGCGCCGTCGTCGCGCAGGCACAGGCCGTCGCCGCCGACGCGCAGACCGCCGCCGCGCATGCCCGGGTCACCCTTGATCTCGTACGCGAGGAGGCCGACCAGGCCCGCGCGGAGGCCGACCAGGCCAGAGCCGCGGCGGCCGAGGCCGTGGTGCTCAAGGAGCGGCTGCGGGAGGCCGAGTCGCGTCCGGTCGCCGTGCGCACGCAGGCCGGCCGGCAGGTGGAAGTCTTCGTGAACCTGTCGCGGCGGCTGCAGTCGCTGGTGCACCGCGAGATCATGCTGCTCGACGCGCTGGAGAACGAGGTCGAGGACCCCGACCTGCTCAAGGGCCTGTTCCAGGTCGATCACCTGGCGACCCGGATCCGGCGCCACGCCGAGAACCTCGCGGTGCTCGGCGGCACGGTCTCGCGCCGGCAGTGGAGCCGGCCGGTCGTGCTGACCGAGGTGCTGCGGTCGGCGATTGCCGAGGTGGAGCACTACTCGCGGGTCAAGCTGGTGCCGCCGATCGAGGGCACCGTGCCCGGCCACGCCGTCGCGAGCATCATCCACCTGGTCGCCGAGCTCATCGAGAACGCCACGATGTTCGCGCCGCCGCAGACGCAGGTGCTGCTGCGGGCGCAGGCGGTGGCCGCGGGCATGGTCGTCGAGGTGGAGGACCGCGGGCTGGGCATCCCCTCCCCCGACCGCGAGCGGGTCAACCGGCTGCTCGCCGACCCCGACGACGTGGACCTCGACGAGCTGCTGCAGGACGGCCGGATCGGCCTCTTCGTGGTGTCGATGATCGCCCGTCAGCACGGCATCACCGTGCAGCTGCAGAGCAACATCTACGGCGGGACGCAGGCCGTGGTCGTCCTGCCGCGCCAGCTTCTCGGCCCGGTCTCCGAGGAGGGCGGGACGGCGGTGGTCCAGGCCGCCGCGCCCGTCTCGCCGGCCCCGACGGTACGGGCGACAGCCCGCGCCCAGCTCACCGCACCACCGCCCGTGTGGCCCGCCCCGGCCGCTCCCACCCCCGAGGAAGGCAGTGCCCCCGGCAGCGGCGAGGAGTCCGACACCGACGTCATGCTCCTGGCCGGCGACGCCGAGACCGACCCCGCCGACTCCCCGCCCCCGCTCCCCCGCCGGCACAGCCAGACCCACCTGGCGCCGCAGCTGCAGGCGGGCCCCCCGGAGCGGGCCGCCGACCCCGACGAGGACACCGAGGTGCACGACCCCGGCCTGATGGCGTCCTTCCTGCGGGGTGTCTCGCGAGGCGAGGCAGGCGAGCCGGCCGGCACCGAGCCCCGCTGAGAAAGGTCCCCCCCATGCTCACCAACGATCAGGTCCGCCCCGCCCAGAACCTCGTCTGGCTGCTGTCCGGCCTCGCCGACCGCGTCCCGCACACCCGCAGCGTGCTGCTGCTCTCCTCGGACGGGCTGCGCAAGGCCGCGCACGGACTCGACGACGACAGCGCGGACCACCTCGCGGCGATCGCCTCCGGGCTGTTCTCCCTGGCGCGCAGCGCGGGCATCCGGTTCGACGGCGGCGACGACGTGCGCCAGGTGGTGGCCGAGCTGGACGGCTCGCTGCTCTTCGTGACCGCGGCGGGCTCCGGCGCGGTGCTCGCCGTCCTCGCCGGCAAGGCCGCCGACCCGGGCGTGCTCGGTTACGAGATGGCCCAGCTGGTCAAGAGCGTCAGGCCCTATCTGGGTACGCCCGCCCGGCCCCCGGTGCGGTGACGTCCGTGGGTGCTGAGCACGAGCAGTGGCTCGACGAGGCGGCGGGGCGGCTCGTCCGGCCGTACACGGTGAGCAACGGACGCACCGAGCCCAGCACCCGCATGGAACTGCTGTCCATGGTCATCGCGACCGGCCGGCAGCCGCACGGCCACCTCGAGCCGGATCACGCCCAGGCGCTCGGCCTCTGCCGCAGCCCGACAACCGTCGCCGAGGTGGCCGCGCGCCTGCGCCTGCCGGCCGTCGTCACCAAGATCCTGCTCTCGGACCTCGTCGACGCCGGCGCCGTGCACACCCGGTCGCCCGGCAAGCCCGACGAACCCACCACCACGGCGGTACTGGAGACCATTCTCGATGCGCTACAACGACGGCTCTGAGCCCTCGATCCCCCTTCCCACGGCGCTCAAGCTGCTCATCGCGGGCGGGTTCGGCGTCGGCAAGACCACCTTCGTGGGCGCGGTCAGCGAGATCGAGCCGCTGCGCACGGAGGAGCTCATCACGTCCGCCAGCATCGGCACGGACAACCTGGCCGGCGTGGAACAGAAGGCGACCACGACGGTGGCCCTCGACTTCGGCCGCATCACGGTCGACCGGGACCACATCCTCTACCTGTTCGGCACGCCCGGTCAGGAGCGCTTCTGGTTCATGTGGGACGAGCTGTCCGCGGGCGCGCTCGGCGCGGTGGTGCTCGCCGACACGCGCCGGCTGCAGGACTGCTTCGCCGCCGTGGACTTCTTCGAGTCGCGCGGCATCCGGTTCGTCGTCGCGGTCAACGAGTTCGACGGCGCGTACAAGTATCAGGCGCGGGATCTGCGCGCGGCGCTCGACCTGGACCCCGCGATCCCGATCGTCACCTGCGACGCCCGGGACACCCGCTCCGCCACGGGCGTACTGATCCGCCTCGTGCGGCACCTGCTCGGCAACGCCCCCACCCCCTTCCCGACGCCCGTAGGGAGCCCGGCATGATCTACGACTCCGTCCCGCACCAGCCGCTGACCCCGGTCGACCCCGAGGTGCCCCTGCGCATGCGCCGCCTCGCCGACCTGGGCCTGGGCGACCAGCCGGTGCCCGAGTTCGACGAGTTCGCGCGGCGGCTGACGGAGGTGACCGGCGCCCCGTACGCGATGGTCAACTTCATCAGCGCCGACCGCCAGTACTTCGCCGGCCTGCACACCGTCTCCCGCGGCGACGACAGCGCGACGCCCGGCCGGGTCATGGACCGCGACCACGGCTACTGCCCGCACGTGGTGGTCCGCCGCAAGGCGCTGGTCCTCGACGACGTGTGCGACTACCCGCGGTTCGCCGGCAATCCGGTGGTCGACGAGATCGGCATCCGCTCGTACCTGGGGGCGCCGCTCATCGACCGCACGGGCACGACGCTGGGCACGATCTGCGTGGTCGACGTGGAGCCGCGGCCGTGGGGCCGGCCGGGCCTGGAGACGATCAAGTCGATGGCCGCCGAGCTGATCGAGCAGATCCACCGCCGCGAGGACGGCCGCTGACACGCTGCGCACGACCCGCCAGCGACACCGGCGCGGGGTCAGCTGGTGACGGCCTCGGGCGACGGGTGGGCGGCGAGGCGCTCGGACCACTGGCCCTTCGCCGTGCCGAGGGCGAACTCGGCGAGGCGCAGCAGCTGGACGTCGGAGGTGCCGGCCGGGGCGTAGATGTGGTGGGCGTCGCGCAGGTAGCGTTCCACGGGGCGGTCGGGGAAGAGGCCGGCCGCCGCGTGGATCTCCATGGCGTTGCGGGCACTGTCCAGAGCGGACTCGACGTTGACGAACTTCGCGTTCATCAGCTCGGCGTCGCACGGCAGGCCCTGGTCCAGCGTGTGCACGGCGTGGTAGGCCGCCAGCCGGGCCGTCATGAGCCGGGACTGCATCTGGCCCAGCTTGAGCTTGATCGGCAGCAGGTCCCCGAGCGGCTTGCCGTAGCGGTGCCGGTCGGTGACGAAGGCGGTCGTCTCCTCCACGAGCGCCTGGTGGATGCCGAGGGCGACCGCGGTCAGGTTCGCCCGGCCGTACAGGATGCTGGAGGAGTAGGCCACCGGCAGGCCGTCGCCCTCGGCACCCAGCCGGTTGGCCGCCGGGATCCGGCAGTTGTCGAAGATGAGCTCGCCGAAGCTGAAGCCGTGCAGCCCCAGCGCGGGCCGGTGCTCGCCGAGCGAGAAGCCGGGCCGGTCCGCCTCGACGAGGAACGCCGACAGCCCCTTGGACCCCGGCCCGGTCCGGACGACCACGCCGTGCAGGTCGCCGACGTGGCTGTTGCCGACGTACACCTTGCCGCCGTTGAGGATGTAGTCGTCGCCGTCGCGTACGGCCGTCGTGGTCATGCCGAGCACGTGGCCGCCGGACTCCTCCTCGGTGACGGCGATCGTGGGCAGGCAGTCGCCGGCGGCGATGCGCGGCAGCCAGGTGGCCCGCTGCTCGTCGTCGCCGAAGTGCAGGATCTTCGCGACGCCGAGCTGGGACGCCTGGACCATCGCGCCCATCGCCCCGCTGACCCGGGCCAGCTCCTCGATGATGATTGTCTTGGCGAGGTGACCGAGGCCCATGCCGCCGTACTCCGGGCCGATGGTGACCCCGATCCAGCCCTGCCGGGCGATGAGGCGGGCGAGGTCGTGCTGGACGCCGCGTGCGGCCTCCATCTCACCGACGCGCAGGCGCACCTCGGTCTCGGCGAACGCCCGCACCTCCTTGCGCAGCCGATCATGGCGTTCGGTCAAGAAATAGGCGTCCACTGCAACTCCTCGGGGGGTCGGCAAGCGGCGGGGGAAGCCGGGAGGGGGAAGGGGCGCGTACACCGATGGGCACGCCACAGTTCTCGCCGCTGATCGTATCCAGACGAACACTCATAGTGATAGATCAAGGTTTCCGAAACGTCACACGAATCCCCGCGCGGCACGGGCGGACCCGGGCGAATCCGTCCACAATAGAGGCGCCGGGGCGCCTTCATCGGGAATCAGCATGATCGACTGATAATCGGCCGATTTGCGGCCATGATCCGCACCGGCCCGGCCGCCCGCGCCACGCCGCCCGGCCCCGCTAATCGAAGTCGGCCAGGGCCCGGGCGGCGCTCATCAAAGTCGACCAGGCCCGGGCGGCGCTCATCAAAGTCGGCCAAAGCCCGGGCGGCGCGGCGCCCGACCGGATCAGACGGGCTGCTCGTCGCGCTCGTCGACGGCGATGACGACCGCCCCGAGCCGCTGCTCGGTCTCGACCCGGCGATGCGCGACGGCGGCCTCCGCCATCGGGTAGATCCGGTCGACGATCGGCCGCACCACACCCGCCTCGATCAGCTTGGTCAGCGTGGCCAGGGCCTCGCTCGTCTCCGGGGCGAAGGCCACGGTGACGGTCTTGTCGGTGAACCGGGTGGCCGGCACCGAGCGGACGAGCACCGACAGGCGGGGATTGCCGTGCAGATAGCGCCCGCCCGGCCGCAGCATGCCGACGAGCCGCCGGTACGGGCTCGCGGCGACCATGTCGAAGATGACATCGAACGTCCGGCCCGTGGTCGTCACGTCGACTGTGGAGTAGTCGACGAAGTCGCCGGCCCCGAGACGCCGGACGAAGTCCTCTTTGGTCCCGTGGTCGACCGCGGTGACGTCCGCCCCCATCGAGCGCGCGATCTGGACGGCGTGGGCGCCGATGCTGCCACCGGCCCCGTTGATCAGCACCTGCTCCCCCGGCCTGATCCGCGCGCGACGCATGAAGTGCAGGGCGTTGAGGCCGCCCAGCGGGACGGCGGCCGCCTCGGCGAACGTCATCGTGCGGGGCTTGGGCGCGAGGGCGGCGCGGTCCGGCAGGACGACGAATTCGCCGTACGCACCCAGTCGCAGGCCGGTGCAGCCGTACACCTGATCGCCCGGGGCGAAGCGGGTGACCCGCCCGCCGGCCGACACCACCTCACCCGCGAAGTACATGCCCAGGACGGGACGCCGCGGCCGCGTGACCCCGAGCACGAGGCGCAGCGGGAGCCAGGTCGCCTTCACCGGGAACCGGAAGCTCCGGAACTCGCAGTCGGACTTGGTCGCCTCGGCCGCCCGTACCCTGATCAGGATCTCCCGATCGCCGGGGACCGGCGCGGGCACGTCGGCCAGGCGCAGGACGTCCGGCCCTCCATAGCGGGTGTACGTGACGGCCCTCACGCGGTCATCGGATCCGGTCGCGGGCCGGCTGTCAACCCCGCGACGGACAGCGTGCCGACATGCGGCAGAACCGGACGTCGCAATTCCCCGGGCTACGGCCGCCGGCTCAGGGCCCGGGTCAGCCGGTCGCGGAGGTCGCGGCTGAAGGGGCTCCCCTCGTCGGGGGTCACCATCGTGATCAGCGACAGGCCGGCGGTGACCAACACTGCCGGGTGCGGGGAGAAGCGGAAACCCCGGTCCTCGTACGGCTCCTCGTCGACGCGGATGGCCGTCGTGGACCGCGGCGACGGCCGGTACAGCACCGCGAACGGGCCCTCGCCGTCGTCCCTGAGGTCGTAGCCGTAGTCGTCCCAGTCCTTCTCCATGCCCTTGTCCCGGGCGACATACAGCTCGCCGGTCCCGGCCGGGACGTGGTCGCGCGTCCGGAGCCAGGGCAGGAACGGCCCGATCGCGGTCTCCTCCGCCTCGCTCCGCCCGACCAGCATGTGCGGCCATCGGTTGTGCAGGCCGTCCAGCATCGCCCGGACGGCGGGGCCGGCCGGCGACCGGGCGATCATGACGCTGTCGTAACCGGTGATCATCCCGCCGCCTTCGGTGGACATGGGCCCGGGACGGCTCGGGGGAGCCGTCCCGGGTTTCGGGCGGTCAGCGGGACGGCTTGACGACCGCTGCCGCCCCGCCGCCGCGCCGGGCGGGCTCGGCGGTGGCGATCAGGCCGCCGTGCCTGGTGAACTCGATCGCCGTCGCCGCGCCCAGCTCGGCGACGTCGGGGCCGAACGTGTGGCCGAGGGCTTCGAGCTGCGGGCCGTACCGGGCGTGGAAGGCGGGCTCGGCCTGGATGCCGGCGGTGTTGCGCTGCGACGCGCGCGGGGCGGCCATCGCCTGCGGCAGGGTCATGCCGAGGTCGACCCGGTTGAGCAGGATCTGCAGCACCGTCGTGATGATGGTGGCGCCGCCCGGCGAGCCGAGCGCGAGGAACGGCTTGCCGTCCTTCAGCACGACGGTCGGCGACATCGAGCTGCGGGGACGCTTGTTCGGGCCAGGCAGGTTCGGGTCGGGCGCGGTGCCCTGCGTGCCGGTGAAGTTGAAGTCGGTCAGCTCGTTGTTGAGCAGGAAGCCCCGGCCGGGCACGACCATCGCGTTGCCGCCGGTCTGCTCGATCGTGAGCGTGTACTCGACGACGTTGCCCCACTTGTCGCTGACGGTCAGGTTGGTGGTGCTCTGCCCCTGCTCGACGGGGCCACCGACGGCGGCGGGCGAGCAGCCGGTCGCGTTGATGTCGCCGGGGGCGACCGGCTTGGTCAGGGCGCGCGACGGGTTGATCTGGCAGGCGCGCTGACCGGCCCAGGAGTCGCTGACCAGCTTCTTCAGGATGCTGTCCGGCGTGTACGCGCCGACGTAGCGGTTGCGGTCGGCGAAGGACAGGGCGGAGGCTTCGGCGTACCAGTGCAGGGCTTTGATGGTGTCTGCCTGGGACAGCTTGGTCCGCTCCAGGATGTTGAGCGCCTCGCTGACGGCGACACCACCGCTGGACGGCGTCGACATGCCGTAGACGGTCAGCCCGCGGTAGTCCGACTTCGTGGGCGCCGGGTAGCGCACCTGGTAGTTCCTGAGGTCGGAGAGCCGCAGGTCGCCGGGGCGGATCGGGTAGGCCCACGGCTGCGCCGGGTCGGTGGCCACGGGCGGATTCTGCACCGTACGCACGATGTCCGCACCGACCGCGCCGCGGTAGAAGACGCCGGTGCCCTTGCGCGCGATCAGCCGGTAGGTGTCGGCCAGATCCGGATTGCGCTGGACGCTGCCGACCGCGGGCGGCGCGCCACCGGGCAGGTACAGGTCACGGGTCGAGCTGAACTGCGCGAACGCGGCCAGGTTGTCGGTGACCTGCTGGTTGAAGGTGGCGTCGACGGCGAAGCCCCGATCGGCCACGGCGGCGGCCGGCTGCAACAGGCTGCCCAGCGAGCGGCTGCCCCACTTGCGCGTCGCGGCCTCCCACGTGGCGAGCGTACCGGGCGTGCCGGCGGAAAGACCGCTGACCCGGGCCTCCGGGAAGTCGTACGGCAACCCGTCCGCCGGATCGATGAAGGTACGCTCGGTCATCGTCGCCGGCCCGGACTCCCGCCCGTCGATCGTGCTGACCGTCCGGCGCTTGGCGTCGTAGTAGACGAAGAAGCCGCCGCCGCCGATCCCCGCGGAGAACGGCTCGGTGACGCCGAGGGTGGCAGCCGCGGCCACGGCGGCGTCGACCGCGTTGCCGCCACGGCGCAGCACGTCGAGGCCGACAGCGGTGGCGGTCGCGTCCACGGTGGTGACGGCGCCTCCGTACCCGATCGCCGTGGGGGTTGCCTTCGTGCCGTGCGCGCTCGCCCCGGTGGGCACGAGCGCCGTCGTGGCGATCGCCACGACCGCCGTGATCGGCAGGGCCAAAGTGGATCTCATCGTGCCTCCGGAACGAGAAGGGACCCCTCCTCCCTACCGGCCCCGGCCCACCGGCACAACTCGGAGCGCCGATGTCAGCGGGCGTCGAGCGGCAGGCGGACGCGGATGGTGGTGCCCGGGCCGTCGTCGTCGATGAGCTCGATGCTGCCGTGGTGCCGCTGGACGACCGCGCGGCTCAGGGTGAGGCCCAGGCCCGTACCCGGAATGGCTCTGTCCCTTGCCCGGCTCGTCCGGTAGAGGCCGGTGAACATCTTCTCGCGCTCGTCCGGGGAGACGCCGATGCCGGTGTCCGAGACGGACAGTTCCGCCGCCCGGCCCTCCTCGCGCAGCGTGACGGTGACGCGGCCGCCGTCCGGGCTGTAGCGGACCGCGTTGCCGAGCAGGTTGTCGAGGACCTGGCGCAGGCGCTTGCGGTCCCCGGGCAACACCAGCTGCGGGGGCAGGTCGGCGTCGATGGTGAGCGGTTCCCCGTCGACTGCTTCCCGCGTACGGGCGACGGCCTCGCGCACCACCTCGGCCAGGTCGATGGGCGTGAGCTGCACCTCGGCGTGCCCGGTGTCGAGAGCGGACAGTTCCAGCAGCTCGCCGATGATGTGCCGCAGCTGCGTGGTGTTCCGGTCGACGACCTCCAGCATCGCCGGCCCGTCCTCGGTGAGCGTCTTCGCGTCGGCCTCGCGCAACAGCTCCGTGTACGCCGCGATGGACGTCAGCGGCGTCCGCAGCTCGTGCCCGATCAGCGCCAGGTACTCGTTCTTGGTCCGGATCAGCTGGCGTTGCAGGTCCTCCACCAGCCGCGCCTCGAGGAACTGCCCGATGTGCGCGGCGATGCCGGACATCAGGGCGACGAGCTCGTCCTCGTGGTTCTCCGCGCTGTCGGCGAAGACCGAGAGCACGCCCAGCGCCTCGAGCCCGTGCCGCACCGGGATGGCCAGCGCGGCGTGCAGCCGGGACTCGGCGGCGGTCTCCGGCGAGATGAGGCTCTGCGGGCGGCCGACGTCGCGGATCCACAGCGGCTTGCCGGCCTGCCACGCGCGGCCGGCGAGCCCGACGCCGTACGGCAGCTCGTCCGGGACCTCGATGCCCCCGTCCCAGGTCGGGGCGCTCCACTGCGCCGCCGAGCGGATCGTCTGCGCCGCGTCGTCGACCAGCCACAGCTCGGCGTGGGTCCAGCCCAGGGTCCGGACGATGGCCTCCAGCACGCGGGGCCCGGCCGCCTCGACGGTACGGGCCTCCGCCAGCGCCGTGATCACCTCGATCTCGCACGTCCGGAACCGCTCGGCCCGTTTGCGCCGGGTCACGTCCTGCATCGCCTGGACGGCGCCGATCGTGTCGCCGGCCGGCCCGGTGATCGGCTGCGCGTCCACGACGTAGTGGCGCGTGGGGCGCCCGCGGCCCTGCAGCTCGACCTCGTGGTTGCGGACGGGCTCCCCGCGCAGTGCCCGCAGGATCGCGATGTCCGCGCGCCGGACCGGCTCCCCTGTCCCGTCGGTGAAGCCGGCGATCACGTCGATGTCCGCCATCGTGCGCGGCAGCGGGCGGTCGCCCCAGAGCTGCTGCATCCGCTTGTTGAGCAGCACCACGTTGCCGTCGGCGTCGCAGGCCGTGACGCCGTCGTGCAGGCTGTCGAGCACGGCGTCGAGGAACCGGCGCTGCCGGTCGATCTCCTGCCGGGCCCGGTGCTCGGTGATGAGCAGCGTGCCGACCCGGGCGCCCTCGGCGACGGCGGCCACGTCGGCGTCCTCCCACTTCCGGGGCTCCGGCTCCACCACGCAGCACATGCCGAGGATGTCGCCGTGCTCGCCCCGGATCGGGAACGCCAGGAACGCCCCGGGCCGCCGTCCCGGCGCCTCGACGGGCCACTCCCCGGTGGTGAGGTCGTCGATGACCAGCTCCTTGCCGGTGGACACGACGATGCCCGCGAGGCCCTCGTCCATGGGCAGGTCACTGATCCGCTCGCGCGGGGTCTCCAGGCCGTAGCCGCCCCAGAGCCGCAGCCGGCCGTCCTCGGCGAAGTGCACGAGGGCGCACGGCGCGCGGGTCGCCCGGGCCACGAGCGCGGCGAGGTGATCCGCGGCGCCACTGTTCAGCGCGCCGGCGTCTTCGCTGAGTGGCATGCGCGACCTCCGCCTCTCAGCGTACGGTCCGCAGCCCCCCGAAACAGGTCAAATGCGGCGAAACACCAGGTCGACGATGGCCCGCCCGGCCCGGACCCCCCGCTGCTCGAACTTCGTCAGCGGCCGCTCCTCCGGCCGCGGGGCGAAGCCGTCGTACGCGTTGACCAGCCCCGGATCAGCGTCCAGCGTCTCCAGCATCGCCTCGCCGTAGTGCGCCCAGTCGGTGGCGCAGTGCAGGGTCCCGCCCGGCCTGAGCCGCTCCCGCAGCAGCGCCACGTTGGCCGGCTGGATGAGGCGCCGCTTGTGATGCCGCGCCTTCGGCCACGGGTCGGGAAAGAACGCGTGCACGGCGTCGAGACTCCCCGGCGACAGCCGCCGGACCAGCTCCATCGCGTCGCCATGGGCCACCCGGACGTTGCCGAGGCCCCGCTCCCCGACCAGCGCCAGCAGATTCGCGATGCCGGGCGTGTGCACCTCGATCCCCAGATAGCTCCGCCCGGGATCGGCCGCCGCCATCGCCGCGGTGCTGTCCCCCATGCCGAAGCCGATCTCGAGCAGGACCGGCGCCTCCCGCCCGAACAGCTCGGCGAGGTCCAGTGGGCTGCGGTCGCCGTCCTCGATCGTGATCCCGAACCGGGGCCACAACTCCGCGAAGGCCTCGGCATGCCGGTTGCCCATGCGCCCCCGGCGCGGGTGAAAGGTCCGGATCGGTCGCGCGTCGGTGTCGTCCATCAGACGCCAAGTCTAGGGAACGCCCCGTTCCGGCCCGGCGCCGCGGCGCCGCTTTCAGCCGGTGGCGTGCCCGCGCGGGCGGCGACGGGGGTACGGGTCGGCACCGCTGAGTGCCGCCAGGTGCGTCCTGGGCCCGCAGTACCGCCCCGACGATGCCCTTCGCTGCCTCGGCCACGGGCGGGACCCGATCGTCGTCATGGTCGAGGCGCCAGGCCGCAGGGCTCGGATCGACGGCTTCGACGTGGATCCCGTCCGGCCGGAGCTAGGGTGCGGGGACAACCGGAGTTGCGCCCGCGGGCACACGACGGCGTGGTTCGCGCCGTGATCATCAGAGGGAAGGGGGTGCGATGCTGCGCGTCACCCTGCTCGGCGCTTTCCGGACCGCTCGCGGCGAGGCAACCGTCGCGGTTCCGGGTGCCAGGTTACGGGCGCTGGTCGTACGGCTGGCGCTGGCCGGTGGCCGATCCGTCGAGCAGGACGTGCTGGTGGACGCGATCTGGGCCGACGACCCACCGGCCGGCCCCGCCCATGCGCTGCAGTCCCTCGTCTCCCGGCTGCGCCGCATTCTCGGCTCGCCCGGCAGCGTCGAGCAGGCCGCCGGTGGCTACCTCCTGGACATCGACGCGGACGACGTCGACGCGCTGCGCTTCGAGCAGCTCGCCACGGCCGGCCGCGATCGCTTGCGCGCCGGTGACCCGATCACGGCGGCGGCCCTGCTGACCGAGGCGGTGACGTTGTGGGGCGCGTATCCGGGCGCGGAGCCGGCCGTCGTCGCCGGGGTGGCGCCCACAACCGCGATGCGGCTGGCGCACCTGTCGGTCGAGACGGTCGTCGATCTGGCCGGCGCCGAACTGGCCCTGGGTCAGCCCGCAGCGGCCGAGGCTCGCCTGGCTGCTCTGCTCACCGGGCAGCCCGTTCACGAGCGAGCGACCGGACTGCTCATGGACGCCCTCGCCGCACAGGGCCGCCAAGCCGAGGCCCTGGGCCGGTACGAGCGGCTCCGCGAGGCCCTTGCCGAGGACCTTGGCGCCGATCCGGGCACCGCCCTGCGAGACCGGCATGTGGATCTGCTGCGGACCCCCGCCGCCGCGGAGAGACCGAAACCGGGCAATCTGCCGACCCCGTTGACGAGCCTCATCGGACGTGACGCCGACCTCGAACGCATCGGAACATTGCTCGCCGCCGGGCGGCTGGTCACCGTGGTGGGCCCGGGTGGCGCCGGCAAGACCCGGCTCGCGGTCGAGGCCGCCCGGTACCACCGCCACGAGTATCACGACGGCGCGTGGATGATCGATCTGGCTTCGGTGACCGAGCCGGCCAAGGTCGCCGCCGCGGTGCTCGCGGCGATCGGGCTGCGCGGCGGCGCGCTCTTCGACGCGCGGAAAGACGGACGTAAACCCGCGGACGGCGACGAACTGGAGGTCCTGGTCGAGCAACTCGACGGCCGAGAGTGCCTGCTGTTGCTCGACAACTGCGAGCACCTGATCGAAGCGGTGGCGCTGCTGTGCGCGGCGCTGCTGTCGCGTAGCCCGGGGCTGCACGTGCTGACCACCAGCCGCGAGCCCCTCGCCGTCCACGGCGAAGCACTGGTGCCGCTGGGGCCACTCGCCCTGCCCGGCCCGGACGACGGCATCGAGCAGATCCTGCGCGCACCGTCGGTGCGGCTGTTCCGGGAGCGCGCAGCCGCCGTGCGCCCCGGCCTCGACCTGGAGGCCGCGCTGCCGGAGGTGCTGCGCCTGGTCCGCGGACTGGACGGGCTCCCGCTGGCCCTCGAGCTGGCGGCAGCCCGGTTGCGGACCCTGTCACTACCCGAACTGGCCGACGGGCTGTCGGACCGGTTCCGGCTGCTCTCCACCGGAAACCGGACCTCGCTGTCACGACACCGCACACTACGGTCGGTCATCGCCTGGAGCTGGGACCTGCTCAGCGACGAGGAGCGCACGGTCGCCGAGCGCGTCTCGATCCTGCCCGGCGGTGTCACCTCCGCCTGTGCCGTGGCGGTCTGCGCGGGCACCACGGTGCCGCCCGGCGACGTCCCCGAGCTGCTCGCAGGGCTGGTCGACCGGTCGCTGCTGCAGCTCGCGGCCGAACCGGGCCGTTACCGGATGCTCGAGACGATCCGCGAGTTCGGCACCCAGCGCCTGGCCGAGACCGGCCGGCTCGAGACCACCCGTGACCTGGCCGCGGCGTACCTCGCCGGGTTGCTCGCCGAGCACGACCCCCAGCTGCGCGGACCGGCCCAGCTGCGCGCGATCCACGTCATCCGCGCCGAGTACGACAACGCCCTGGCCGCCCTGCGCTGGCGATGCGACGCCGGCGACGCTTCCGGCGCCGTCGCCCTCGCGCTGAGTCTGACCTGGTTCTGGCAGCTGTTCGGGCGCAACCCGGAAGCGGCCTACTGGCTCGGTGAGGCACTCGCGGTACCCGGGGGCGAGCCGACGCCCGAACGCGCCTGCGCCGAAGCCGTGCTCCTGCTCAATCGCGCCGACACCCACGTCGAGCACAGCGCCGAGCAGGTCGTGGACGATCGCACCCGCATGCGTGAGGTCGCCGACCGGCTGCTCAGCTCCGCGCGGCTGCCGAGCCCCTACGCGGTCTTCGCCCCGGTACTGCTGACCTTCCTGCAGGAGGATCATGCCGCGTTGCTCGGGTTCGCCGAGCTGACCGACTCCGGTGACGCGTGGCTGACCGGACTCGCCCACCTGTTTCAGGCGCAGATCGCGGAGGGCGCGGGCGAACTCGGCCGCGCGCGGACCGAGGTGCAGGCGGCCCTGACGTGCTTCCGGGGCGTCGGCGACCGGTGGGGGCAGGCCGCCGCGCTACCCCTGCGATCCCAGCTCCGGCAGTACGACGATCTCGACGGGGCGCTGGCCGACCTGCGGGAGGCCCGATCCCTGGCCCGCGAGTTCGGTGCGCTCAGCATCGGCGACCAGATCGACAGCGATCTGCGCTGGATCCACCTGCACCTCCGCAAGGGCGACACCGCCCCCGCCATCGCCATGATCGAATCGGTGCGGCAACGGGCACTGCACACGAACTCGGCCGACCTGCAACTGCTGGTCAACGCCCGGGAGGCCGAGTCGTGGCTGCGGCTGGGCGACCCGGGTCGCGCCGCCCGCCTGCTCGACGAGACCGAACAGCCGGTACGTAGCGGCGCGGCCCACCCCGGCGACCACCTCCGGGCGCTGCTCGCCGGCCTGCGTGCCGCGCTGCTCGTCCGGGCTGGTGATCTCGCCGGGGCGCGGCAGGCGCTGGACCAGGCGTACGCGGCGGCGTGCCGGACCCAGGACCTGCCGATTCTGGCGGTCGTGGCGGTACACGCCGCCGAGCTCGCCGCAGCGTGCGGAAAGCCGCTCGAATCGGCTGTCCTGCTCGGCGCCGCGTCCCGGTTGCGCGGCACCCACGACAACACCGATCCCTGGATACGTGAACTCGCCGACCGCGGGCGCGCGACGCTGGGCGACGAAGCCTACGGGCGGGCGTACCGCCGGGGCTGGGGACTCGAGGCAAGCCAAGCGGCGGCGGCCGCGGCCGGCCCCGCCACCTTGATGGCCTGACTCTCCCCGATCTGACCGTGTGAGCCGGCGATCGCCGGTGTGCCAGCGCCGTGAGAGCGCCGTGTGAGCGGCATCCGTCAGCTTTGACACGCCGCCGCGGACAGCCCCGGCATCGGGCGGCTCCGCACACGACCTGACGTATCACGGAGGCACAGGGTGACTCAGACCACCGCCGCAACCACCCACGGATGGGTCCGGACCTGGAGCGCTGCGCCGCAGGCGCCGGACGCCGGGCTCGGGTCCCTGGACGACGTACCACCGTTCGCCGATGTGACCCTGCGACAGGTGGTGCGCCTCAGCGGCGGCGGAGCCCGCGTCCGCGTCCGCCTGACCAACGAATACGGCACCACCCCGCTGGCCATCGGCGCGGCGGCGATCGGCCTCGCAGCCGTCAGCGGCGCGATCGAGGCCGGCACCGCCCGCGTGCTGACCTTCGCCGGCCGGCCGGACGTCACCGTCCCGGCCGGGGCGCCGATCCTCAGCGACCCGATCGACCTGCCGCTGCCCGCGCTCACCACGCTGTCGATCAGCCTCTACCTGCCGGAACTGGTGCAGACCCGCACCTACCACGACTCGTCGCTGGAACCCGGCTGGATCATCGCGGGCAACGCCGTCGAGGCAGCCACCGTGCCCGAGAAGGCCGAGTCACTGCCGGCGCGGGCCCTGATCTCCGCCGTCGAGGTCGTTCCCGAGGCCCCGGCCACGTCCATCGTCGTCCTCAGCGACTCTCTCGCCGACGGCTTCGGCTCGACCCCGGGGGCGTATCAGACCTGGCCGGAGCTGCTGGCCGAACGCGGCTTCTACGTCTGCAACCAGGGCATCAGCGGCAACCGGATGCTCAACGACGGCCTCGGCACCGCCGGCCTGGCCCGCTTCGATCGCGACGTGCTGGCCACGCCCGGCCTCGGCCACGTCATCGTGTCGCTGGGCCACAACGACATCAGCATCGCCAACGCGCCGCGCGAGGACGAGGACCTGGCCGGGTTCCTGGCCATGTTCCCCGGAGACCCGGTGACCTCCGACGACGTCATCGCCGGTTACCGGCAGCTGATCGCCCGGGCGCGCGACCGCGGCGTGAAGATCTACGCCACCACGGTCACCCCCGACGAAGGCTCCGAGACACACACACCGGCGGGCGAGTCCGCACGTCAGGCGGTCAACGACTGGATCCGCACCAGCGGCGCCTTCGACGGCGTCATCGACTTCGACGCCGCCTGGCGCGACCCGGCCCACCCCGGCCGCATCCGCGACGACCTGCACGCCGGCGATCACCTGCATGGCAACGATGCCGGCTACCGGCTCCTCGCCGACGCCATCGATCCGTCGCTGTTCCACTGATCCACCGCTGACCGAGGGAGATTCTGATGCG
Source organism: Actinoplanes oryzae (assembly GCF_030757795.1). GTDB lineage: Bacteria > Actinomycetota > Actinomycetes > Mycobacteriales > Micromonosporaceae > Actinoplanes. The sequence continues at coordinate 26,222 of NZ_JAUQWH010000026.1, read as the reverse complement.
TGATGTAGTGATCGTCGGCGGTGGCCCGGTCGGGCTGTTCCTCGCGTGCGAGCTCGGCCTGGCGGGCTGCTCAGTGACGGTGCTGGAACGAGAGGCACAGCCGCACTCGCCGTGGCGGACGTTCCCGCTCGGGCTGCGGGGACTGAACGCCGCCTCGGTCGAGGCGTTCCACCGCCGCGGGATGCTGGCGCGGTTGCTGGCCGCATCGGGCGGCCGTGACGAGGTGGGCGCCGATCCCGACGCGCCGCGGACTCCGGCGCCGCGTTCGGTGAACCACTTCGCCGGCATCATGCTCGACCCGGCGAAGGTCAGCCCGGCCACCCTGTCGCTGCGGCTGCCCGGGCCGGCCATGGACGGCATGCTGACCAGCCTGGACGCAGTCGAGTCGGTGCTCGCCCAGCGGGCGGCCGAACTGGGTGTCGACATCCGGCGCGGCATCGAGGCCACCGGCCTGACCCAGCATGACGAGCACGTGGTGGTGCGGGCCGGCGGGCAGGAATACCCGGCGCGCTGGGTGGTCGGCTGTGACGGCGGGCGCAGCACCGTACGCGGGCTGGCCGGGTTCGACTTCGCCGGCACCGAACCGCAGCTGACCGGCTACCTGTTCACCGGTGGCGTCGAGGGGCGGGACAAGCTGAGCCCCGGCTTCAACGTGACACCGAACGGCATGTACCTGCGAATGCCCGCCGGCGGCTACATCGGCATGATGGACTTCGACGGCGGCGCGTTCGACCGTTCCCAGCCCTTGACGCCGGACCATCTGCAAACCGTCCTGCGTCGCGTGTCCGGCGTCGAGGTCACCGTCGACGAGGTCGAGTTGGCCTCCAGCTTCACCGACCGGGCCATGCAGACCACCACCTACCGGCAGCATCGGGTGCTGCTGGCCGGCGACGCCGCGCACATCCACTCCCCGCTCGGCGGCCAAGGACTCAACCTCGGCATCGGCGATGCCCTGAACCTGGGCTGGAAACTCGCCGCAACCGTGCGCGGCACCGCCCCCGACGGCCTGCTGGACACCTATGCCGAGGAGCGGCACCCGATCGGCGCCCGGGTGCTGGACTGGTCCCGCGCCCAGGTGGCGGTCATGCGGCCGGACCAGTACGCACCGGCCCTGCAAACGCTGATGCGCGACCTGCTCGCCACCGCGGACGCCACCACGTATGTGTGGGAACGGACCTCAGGTGTCGCCAACCGCTACGACGTGGGCGACGAACACCCACTGACCGGCCGCAACGCCCCGGACTTCCGGCTCGGCGACGGCACCATGCTCGGCGACCTGCTGAACGACGGGCGAGGCGTCGTGCTCGATTTCACCGCCGACCGGCACCGACACGATGCGCTCGCCGGCTGGACCGACCGGATCCGGTACGTGACCGGCCCGGCCCGCAACGACCTCGGCTACACCGCCGTACTCGTGCGCCCCGACGGCGTCGTCGCCTGGTCGAGCGACCGGAACGCCGAGCACGACGGCCTCGACCAGGCCGCCCGGCGCTGGTTCGGCAACCCGCAGTCCGCACACGCCCGGAGGGCACCATGAGCCACGACATCGCCATCGCAGCCGGCGAAACACCGCGGGAAACCCTCGCCTCCCCGCGTCGCCGCACGGCGGGAACGGCACTCGTCGCGAGCGGGATCGTCTTTTTCCTCGCCGAGTTCATCGCCGCCTCGGCCTGGACCGACCCGCCCTACAGCTACACCTACCACTTCATCAGCGACCTCGGGGTCCACGGTCCCTCGACGGCCTTCGACCAGTACATGTACTCACCACTCGCCTGGGTGATGAACACCGGCTTCGTCACGTTCGGGGTCGCCGCTCTCGTCGGCGTGCTCCTGTTGAAGGGCCTGCGCGGCGCCCGCCGCTGGACGCTCACCGCCATGGCCGTGCTGCTGGCCGCCGGCGGTGTGCTGGTCGGCCTGTTTCCCGGATCAGGCGAAGCCATCGAGAACGGCACCGCCACCTACCACGGGCTCGGCGCCTTCGGCCTGTTCATCGGCGGCAACGTCCTGGCCATACTGCTCGGCCGCCGGCACCAGGCACTCGGACTGTCCCCCGGGACAGGCCGGATCTGCGTGGTGCTCGGCGCCCTCGGCCTGGTCTCCCTGGTGGCCTTCGGCGGCATCCTCGCCGCCGGGATCAGCGTGCTCATCGGCTTCTTCGAACGCGGCGCCGTCTACCTGTTCCTCGCCGCCTTCATCACCGCCGGATCCGCACTACGCCGGCGATAGTTCTCCTCGGTCACCTGAACACTCTGCCCGCGCCAGTGAGGCGGGGTCAGGAGGTGGCGGTCGGGGTGCTGGTGCTCGCCCAGGTCTCGAACATCGTGGCGTAGCGGCCGCCCGCGGCCAGGAGCTCGGCGTGGGTGCCGGTCTCGACGATCCGGTGGTCGTCGACGACGACGATGCGGTCGGCTCGCATGGCCGTGGAGAGGCGGTGGGCGACCAGGATGGCCGTGCGGCCTTCGAGGAGGCGGTCCAGGGCGGCCTCGACCCTGAGCTCGCTGCGGAGGTCCAGGCTGGAGGTGGCCTCGTCGAGGACGACCACGCGCGGCTCGGCGAGGAAGGCGCGGGCCAGGGCGAGCAGTTGCCGTTCCCCCGACGAGACGGACTGGCCTCGTTCGTGGAGGGGGGTCTGGAGGCCTTCCGGGGTGCGTTCGACGAGGTCGCGCAGGCCGACCGCGTCGACGGCGGCCCAGACTTCGGCGTCGGTGGCGGTGGGGCGGGCGAAGGCGATGTTGTCGCGCAGCGTGCCGGCGAAGAGGAAGGGCTCCTGGGGGACGACGCCGATCTGGCGGCGCAGCGACTCGAGGGTCACGTCGCGCAGGTCGTGGCCGTCGATGCGGATGTGGCCGGCCGTGGGGTCGTAGAGCCTGGTGACCAGCTTGGCGAGGGTGGACTTGCCGGCGCCGGTCGGGCCGACGCAGGCGATGGTCTCCCCCGCGGCGATGGTGAGGCTGACGTGCGCCAGGACGGGCCGGTCGGGAAGGTAGCCGAAGCTCACGTCGTCGAAGACCAGCGAACCCTCGACGCGGGGCAAGGCGACCGCGTCCGGGGACTCGGCGACCGAGGGCGGGGTGGCGAGCAGGCCGTTGAGCTTGCCGACCGCCGCGCGGGCCTGCTGGTACTGGGTGTAGAGCTGGACGAGCTGCTGGACCGGCTGGAAGAAGGCGTTGAGGTAGAGCACGAAGGCGGTCAGCTCGCCGATGGTGAGCGTGCCGCGCAGGACCATGCGGCCGCCGAGGAGGAGCAGCGCCGCCATGCCGAGCATGCCGATGACCGAGGAGCCGGGGCCGTAGAGGGCGTTGATGCGGCCGGTGAAGTCGTTGGCGTCCCGGTAGTCGCCGACGACCTCGCGGTGGCCGACGATGTTGCGTTCCTGGCGGTTGTGGGCGGTGACGACCCGGGCGCCGTTCAGGCTCTCGGAGAGGTCGGCGAACATGGTGGCGATGGCGTCGCGCTGCCGGTTGTAGCCGCGGTCGGCCGCCTTGCGATACCACAGCGACATGGCGGTGAGCGGCGGCACGACCAGCAGCAGCGTGACGAGGGCGAGCCCGGCGTTGTAGTGGAACAGGACCGCCGTGACCACGACCATGGTGAGGGCCTGGATGCCGAACTGGGCGAAGCCGTCGCCGATCAGGGTCTGCAGGCTCTCCACGTCGGAGGTCATCCGGGTCATGGTGACGCCGGCCTTCTCCTTGGTGTAATAGTCCAGCGACATGCGCTGCAGGTGCGCGAAGACGCGGATGCGCAGGTCCCGGGTGGCGGAGGAGGCGAGCCGCCCGCTCTGGCGCATGCGGACCGCGGTGGCCACGCCGGTGAGCAGCACCGCCGCGACGAAGGCGACCGTCGCGCCGATCAGGACGGGCAGGTTCCGGCCCCCGATGCCATGATCGATTCCTATCTGGACGAGCAACGGGCCGGCCTGCAGCAGCAAGGTCTCCACGAGCACGGCCACCACCGCGGCGACCAGCATGCCGGGGCGCCCGGCGACGAGCCGGGTGAAGGACACCCGGCCGCCCCGGTCGGCGACGGGGTCGAAGGCGACGTGCGGGTCGCCGTCGCCGGGCTCGGCGCGTTCGAGGCGGGCGACGCCCTCGGCCAGGTCCGCCGGGATGCCCGCGAAGGGCAGCCCGTTGCCGCTGCGGCCCGCCGCGCCCACCGTCGGCCTGCCGCCGGCGTTGAAGCCGCCGAAGCCACCACCGAACATGCTCATGCGACGGTGTCCAAGGACGCCGCCAGCACCTTCGCATAGCGGGGCTCCGACGCCAGCAGACCCGCATGTGTCCCGTCCGCCACGATCCGGCCTCCTTCCATCAGGACCACCCGCTCGGCCAGCCCGATCGTCGACAGCCGGTGCGCGACGATCAGCGTCGTGCGGCCCGCCATGCGCTCGCGCAGCGACTCGTGGATGGCCTGCTCGACGGTGACGTCGATCGCGCTGGTCGCGTCGTCGAGGACGAGGATCGGCGGGTTGACCAGCAGGGCCCGGGCGATGGCGATGCGCTGCCGCTGGCCGCCCGAGAGGGTGTAGCCGCGCTCGCCCACCACGGTGTCGTAGCCGTCGGGCAGCTCACGGACGAAGCCGTCGGCCCCGGCGGCCCGGGCGGCGTCCTCGACCTCGGCGCGGGTGGCGGACGGCCGCCCGTACGCGATGTTGTCGTGGATCGACAGCGAGAAGAGGAACGGCTCGTCCGGCACGATGCCGACCTGCCGGCGCAGCGCGTCGAGGCGCAGCGAGCGCACGTCGTGCCCGTCGAGGGTGACCCGGCCCTCGGTGACGTCGTAGAACCGGCCGAGCAGGCGGCCGAGCGTGGACTTGCCGCTGCCGGTCGCGCCGACCACGGCGACCGTCTCGCCGGGGCGCAGATGCAGGTCGAGGCCGTCGAGCGCGGGCGTGCCGTTCGGGTAGGAGAAGCGGACGCCCTCGAAGCGCACGTCGCCGGCGAGCGCGACGTCCACGGCGTCCGGGGCGTCGACCACGTCGCTGGGGGTGTCGAGGATCTCGTAGATGCGGCGGGCCGAGGCCGAGGCGCGCTGACCCATCATGATCATCATGCCGAGGAGGCGGAACGGCGGCTGCAGCATCAGCACGTAGGAGTTGAACGCCACGATCGTGCCGACGGTCGTGTGGCCGTCGAGGACCATGAGCCCGCCGATGAGCAGGACCAGGGCGAGGCCAAGCCGGGGCAAGTTGTCGAGCACCGGGTTCCAGCGGCTGCGGATCCGCGCGTCCTGCACGTACGCCCACCGGATGCGGTCGGCGGCCTCGCCCAGCGAGCGCAGCTGACGGCCCTCGGCGGCGAAGGCCTTGACGATGCGGACGCCCTGGATGTTCTCGTCGACGATGGTGGCGAGCCGGGCCAGCCGGGACTGGATGAGCCAGGAGACGGGGAAGACGGCCTTGCGCATGCCGACGCCGAGCAGCCCGATCAGCGGCATGGTGGCCATGGCGACCAGGGCCAGCGGGACGTTGATCGAGAGCATCAGCCCGAAGGCGGCCACGGCGATGAGGCACTGCACGAGGATCGACGGGCCGAAGGACAGGTACATCTGCACGGCCCGGATGTCGGAGCTGGACCGCGACATCAGCTCGCCGGACTGGACCCGGTCGAAGAAGCCGAACGGCATGCGGACCAGGTGGGCGTAGACGATGTTCCGCAGGTCGTACTCGATCTCGTACGCCGTACGCAGCAGGTAGAGCCGCGCCAGATAGTTGATGAGGCCCTGGAGCAGGGCGAGGCCGACGATGCCCCAGACATAGACGGACAGCGGGGCGGCGCGCTCCACCACGGCCTTGTCGATGCCGATGCGCAGCAGGTTGGGGATCTGCACCTGCACGATCAGCCCGGCGAAGGACAGCACCAGCGAGGTGATCAGCATGACCCGGTGCGCCTTGACCAGCGGCATGGCCCGGCGCAGCCAGGTCTTGCGGGAGTCGGGATCGATGGACGCCCTGGGTGCACGGCGACTCAAGGGCGACTCCTTCGGAACCAGGTGCTTAGCCTGGCTAACGATACCCCCGCCGGGCGGCGCCGACACCGCCAGCCGACGGTTCGACGCCGGGGCAGGACGTGCCGGCGGCCGGGGACACCACGGTCAGCAGGTAGCGATCCACCACGCCTCGCACGCAGGGCGTCCGGCCGTACGCGGTGTGGCCCCACCCCTCGTATGTGACCAAGGTCGCCACCGGCCCGAGCTGATCGGCGACCGAGCGGGCCCACGCGTACGGCGTCGCCGGGTCGTGCCGCGAGTTGAGCACCAGGATCGGGCCGGTGCGCGCCGGGCCCAGCGGCCGCTGGGGATTGTCGGTGGTCAGCGGGTCGCCGACGCAGCTGGCGATCGACGTCATGCCCAGCGGCGACACCGGCATCTGCGGGTACGCGCGGCTCAGCCGGGCGAGCCGCAGCCGTAGCCCGGCCCACCCGTCGGCGGGCCCGGCCCAGTCGTCGCAGAAGACCGCCGGAAAGCTGAACTCGGCCACGGTGACCGGGGCGGGAGCCCTCCGGGCCAGGGCTGTCGCCTCCCGCAGATAGACGCCGAAGGAGTGCCACTGCGGGTCGTAGAACGAGCCGAGGGCGACGCCGAGCAGCTCCTGCACGCCGAGCTTCGACGCCGGGTCGAACGGGTCGCGCAGCGTGCCGCGGCGGGCCCGGGACAGCAGCGCCGCCCAGAGGGCACGCACGTCCCGGCCGTGCACCGCGCACTGCGTACTCCGGTCGCACCAGGCCACGAACTCGTCGAAGGAGTCCTGCGCGGCCGCGGTCTCGTCGGCGAGGAAGGCGCCCGCGTTCCGGCTGTGGTCCATCACGCCGTCGAGGACCAGCGCGCGGACCCGCCGGGGATAGCGCTCCGCGTACTGGGCGCCGAGCAGGGTGCCGTAGGAGGCGCCGTAGAAGCTGACGGTCTGCTCGCCGAGCGCGGCGCGGAGGGCGTCCATGTCCTGGGCGACGCTCAGCGAGTCGGTGTGCCCGTAGAGCGGCCCGGTGCGCTTGGCGCAGTCCGCGGCGAGCCGGCGGTTGAACGCGACGTTGGTGGCGTACGACCGGGCGTTGGAGATCATCACGGACGGCCCGGCGGCGAGCAGCGCGGACGAGCAGACGACCGGGTTGCTGCGCGCCACCCCGCGCGGGTCGAAGCCGACGATGTCGAAGCGGCGGCGCACGGCGGCGCCGAACACGTAGGTGCTGTCCAGCGCGAAGTCGACGCCCGAGCCGCCCGGGCCGCCCGGATTGACGAGCAGCGCGCCGATGCGCGCCTTCGGGTCGGCCGCGGGACGCCGGGCCACGGCGACGCCGACCGCCGGGCCGTAGGGGTCCGACCAGTCCACGGGTACGCGCAGCGTGGCGCACTGTGCCGTCCTGTCCTCCGCGCACGGCTGCCACGTGAGCGACGAAGCGGGACGGGCCGCCGCGGCGGACCCCGGGGCGAGCGCCGTGGCCAGCGTGGTCACGACAGCCAGGAACGCGGCCCCCAGCGGCCGGCGGTGTGCTCGCACGCGCATGTCTCCGCCCCTCGAGGCACCCCCGGCCCCCGGAGGCCGGAGGTCCCGCACGCGACCGCGCCGCGCGCTCATGTCTCGGACGCATTGTCGTCGACGGAACGCGCGGCGCGGGGCACTCTTCGGCGGATTGGCGCCGAAAGAGCGGAATTACCGGAGCAGGTGTTTCAGGGAGCGGCGGACCAGATCGTCCCGGGCCGCCGGGGTGAGCGTCTCCAGGCCGAACCCGAGGTACACGGTGTCGGTGGTGGAGATGGCCGCGCCCATGTCGAACGCCGACTGGCTGCGCGCCCAGTCGGACGTGTTGCCCTGGGAGCCGGCGGGCGCCCCGGCGACGGTCCAGCCGCCGAGGTCGGTCTCGAAGCCGGTCTGCGCGGCCGTGGCCCCGCCCACCTCGACGCGCACGTCGTCGAGGAAGACGCCGAGGCCCTGCGTGCCCCAGTCGGACATGTACGTGATGGAGACCTCGACCTGCTTGCCCGCGTACGCGGACAGGTCGGCGTCGAACTGCTTCCAGCCGCCGCTGTTGCCGCTCGCCGCGTTCCAGGTGCCGGTCGTGCCGGTCGGCGAGCAGTCCGCGCCCTGGTAGTGGGCGAGGAACGGGTGCAGCTCGACCACCCCGCCGGCGCAGCTGTCACCGGTCGCCGTGGTGGTCAGGCCGCCGGCGTCGGGCAGCGTCGTCCAGGTGTCCGTGCCGGCCTCGTGCGCCTCGACGAACAGGTAGTCCCAGTTCGCCTCGGTGTCGAAGGACGTCGCGAACTTCAGGTGCCCGGCGGTCGCGCCGGTCAGGTCGACCGTGCGGGTGAGCCGCTTGTACGACGCGTCGGCCTGGCCGCTCCACAGGTACCAGCTGCCTTCGAACGGGTCGTACGGCTGCGCGCCCGGCAGCTGCCAGTCCAGTGCGCCCTTCGAGCTCGCGAACTGCGGGAACCGCGCCGGCGGCAGCGAGCTGGACGTGGCCAGGAACGCGGCCGTGTGCCCGGCGCCCGGTTGGGCCGTGAAGCCCTGGAACTTTCCGGCCGTACCAGTGACGGGGTAGGGGCTGCCGTCGGGTCCGGCGCCGCCGCCGTCGATGTACGAGTACGCCCCGAGGTAGTACTGCTCGAAGTCGTTCACCATCGGCAGGCACGCCGCGTCCGCCCGGTCGAGGCACTCCCCCGGGCCCTCGGGCTTGTAGGAGAACGTCCCGGCCGCGCCGCTCGCGGCCAGCCCGGCGTTCTTGCCGGCGTAGAGCAGCTTGCCGCCCTCGTTGAGGTAGTCGCGCACGGCGAGCTCGGTCTGGACAGCCACCCGGGCGGCCGTGCCGGCGGGCTGGCCGGTGACGCGCGGGATGACGTCGTCGCCGGTCTCCCAGACGACCGCCCGGTAGTGCGACAGCACGCCGAGCGGGTGCGGGGCCACGCCGCCGCGGGCGTCGATGTCGTACACGTCGGCGCGGTAGCCGGCCTTGCGCAGCGAGGCGACGTGCTCGTCGGCGTAGCGGGCGGTGACGGCGCCGTCGGTCGCGGCCGGGGAGACGCCGGTGACGTCCTCGGCGGCCAGCACCAGCACGTCGCCGCCGATCTTCGACGCCACGGTGTACGTGAAGGACGCGGAGGTCTTGCGGCCCGCGGTGAACCACACCTTCACCTTGTCGCCGGAGCGTTGCCTGGGCACGGTGCCCCGGACCTCGGCGAAGTACTTGTCCAGCTCACCGCCGTAGCGCTCGCCGCCCTTCCACTCCCGGGCCCGGACGGTCCGCGCGCGGGACCCGTTCACGGAGTAGTGCAGCGTCACCGGCCCCAGCTCCCGCTTCGCGGTGACTGCCACCTGCTGGCTGGTCCCGTACGAGAGGGTGAAGGGGTCGGTCCTGAGGTCCGGCGTCGTGCGCCCGACCGTGGAGACGGGGTCGGCGGGGTCCTTGGCCGACTGCGCGACCGAGAGCGCGAACGGGACGTTCTTGGCGAACTCCTGCTGGATGAGCTTCTCGTCGTCCGGGAACGTGAAGATGCTCTCGCACGCCGCGGGGTCCCACTGGTCGGCGGGGTCGAGCGCGGACGCCGTCTGGCAGGTGCTCATCTCGGGCGTGAAGCCGATGGTGCCGTACCGGACCTGGGCGTGGCCGTCGGTCTCGCCGTTGGTCGGGTAGAGCTCGGCGGACAGGTCGGGGTCGTAGCCGGGGACCGCGGGCTTCGCGTCGTCACCGGCCAGGGCCACGGCGATCTCGTCGTCGGGGCTCGGGGTGTCCACCTGCCAGCCGACGCCGTAGAGCAGCAGCTCGGCCGCCGAGTGATAGTTGATCATGAACTCGAAGCCGACCTTGCGGAACAGCCCGTCGAGCGCCTTGGTCTCCGGCTCGGAGGCGGGCTTGGGGCCGCGGTAGGTCTCGCTCGCCGGGTCGGACGACGAGCCCTCGTCGTCGTAGCCCCAGCGCTCGGGGAAGTTGCGGTTGATGTCCACGCCGTCGCCCGCGGTGATCTGGCCGTCGCCGTTGTTGTCCCGCAGGTTCTTGCGCCACTGCCGGTGGCCCTCGGTGAACGTGTAGTCGTAGCCGTCGACGTTGATGACCGGCAGGAACCACAGCTCGGTCGTGTCGACGAGCCGGGTGACCGTGGCGTCCTTGCCGTAGTTGTCGAGGAAGTAGTGCATCAGCCGGCGGGTCATCTCCGGCGTGATCCACTCGCGCGCGTGCTGCGTGCCGAGGTAGAGGACGGCCGGGCGGCGGCCGTCGGCGAGGCTGCGCGCGCCCTTGGTCACCTTGACGGCCTGGATCGGGACGCCGCGGGTGGACTTGCCGACGGTCTCCAGCTCGGCGATGCGCGGGTGGGCCGCGGCGGCCTGCGCGAGCTCGTCGCGGATGCCGCCGGCGGTGTTGTACGGACGGAAGACGGCCGGTGCGGCGGCCGCGCGCTTCCTCGCCGTGGCGGGCTTGGCGGCGAGGGGCACCCCGGCCGCGATCAACGACTCGGCCTGACGCGGGCCGAGGATGGTTTCGACGCTCAGCTTGCCGCCCCCGGCGTCGGTGACCGCCGCCTCGGCGGGGTCGATGCCGGCGGCGCGGAGTTTCTCGAACTGGGCCGCGTCCAGCGTGCCGGTGTACACGCCGAGCGTGTCGTCGGCAGGGGCCGCGGCGGCCGGCGCGATCCCGGGCAGGACGGCAGCGGCTGCCGTCACCAGGGAGAGCGCGCAGGCGGTCGCCCAGCGGGCTGGTCTCATCAGGGATCCTCCAGGTAGGGAAGGTCGTGTGTGGACCTTCCGGCAGTGACGGAGGAGTGTCAAGATCTTACGCGCTGTAACCTTCAGTTTTCTTTCAGCCGACCCGGGCACCGTGGAGCGATGACCTCGACCACACGCTGGGCACTGGCTGCGGCGACGGCGGGCGCGGCCCTGCTCACCGCGTGTTCCGACTCTTCCGCCCCAACCGCACCGGCTGCCGCATCCAGCACGCCCGTGGCATCACCGGCAAATCCGGCTTCCTCGCCCGCGACAACCCTCGATCTGGGCCACCCGGAGACGGTGGCGACGGGTCTGGAGACGCCGTGGGGACTGGCCTTTCTGCCGGACGGCAGCGCGCTGGTCGCCGAGCGGGACTCCGGCGAGGTGCTGCAGGTCCGGCCGGGGACAGATCAACCCCGGCGGGTGTACGAGGTCCCGGGCGTGAGCGCGCAGGGCGAGGGCGGCCTGCTCGGGCTCGCCGTGGCGCGCGACTTCGCCGCGACGCGGTTCGTGTACGCGTACTTGACGGCGCAGTCGGACAACCGGATCGTGCGCTGGGAGCTGGGCAGCGACGCCGGGCCGGAAGTGATCTTCGACGGCATCGGCAAGGCGGGCATCCACAACGGCGGGCGCATCGCGTTCGGGCCGGACGGCATGCTCTACGCGGGCACCGGCGACGCGGGCGAGGGAGGCGCCGCCCAGGACGCCGGCGACAGCAACGGCAAGATCCTGCGGCTGACCCCGGAGGGCGACCCGGCGCCGGGCAACCCGCGGGAGGGCTCGCCGGTGTGGAGCCTGGGCCACCGCAACGTGCAGGGGCTGGCGTGGGCCGCCGACGGCACGATGTACGCGGCGGAGTTCGGGCAGAACCGCTTCGACGAGATCAACAAGATCACGCCCGGCGGCAATTACGGCTGGCCCGAGGTCGAGGGCACCGCCGACGACAGCCGGTACGTGAACCCGATCGCCACGTGGGGCACCGACGAGGCCTCCCCGAGCGGGGCGGCGATCGCCGGCGACACGCTCTATGTCGCGGCGCTGCGGGGCGAGCGGCTGTGGACCGTCCCGCTGTCCGGTGGTGAGCCGCAGGCCGAGCTGTCCGGACGCTACGGGCGGCTACGAACCGTAGCCGTCGCGCCGGACGGGGCGCTGTGGCTCACCACCTCGAACACCGACGGTCGCGGCGACGCGAGGGACGGCGACGACCGGATTCTGCGGTTCCCGGCCGGCTGAGCGGCGTTGCTCGCCGGACGGCCCGTTGAGTCACCCGTTGTTGGGCGGCAGCAGTGGGAGCTGACTGATCGCGGTGGCGTACTGGGAGATCTGCCGGCCGTTCGGCACGACGCCGAAGCTCCGGAGCTGATCCTGAATGGCCTGCTTGACAGCATCCTCGGACTGCCCGCGATGTGTCTGCATGACCCTGTTGACGACATAGTCAACACGTAGCTGCATCTGCCAGCCCGGGGAGCGCTGCGAGGCTCCCGTGGCGAGGCTCACTGAGGCGAGGGGTTCCATGCCCCAAAGTATCGGAACCCCGCTTCCGCACTGGAAGGTTCGGGGAGGGGGTGCAACCGACCTGCACCCGGCTCGCACCGTCTTCTCCATCAAACGGGCGAGCCGGGTTGCCGTTCAGTTCTCGCGCTGCCCCTCGGTGGGCACCTTCGTGGGCCGCCACCAGGTCCAGAGCAGGAAGAGCAGCCCGAGGCCGAGCATCACCAGGCCCATCCACAGGTTGATGCGCACCCCCTGCGCCTTGTCGATCTCGGCCGGCGAGTCGAACGCGCCGAGCAGCGCCACGATCACCCCGTAGATCACGAAGAGGCCGCCGATCACCACCCGCACGTCGAAGAGCCGCGCGGCGGAGGACTTGCCCTCGAGCTTCTCGGTCTTGTCGATCAGTTCGTCGTCAGCCATGACAACTCCTTCCCGGTTCCCCGGTCACCAGACCGGGATGTAGAGCACGAAGGCGAGCACGACGGCGATGCCGCCGAGCAGGGCGGGGTTGCGCCACCAGACCTTGTCCGCGGCGAGGATCACGTCGCCGGAGGTGGAGCTGCCGGCCAGGCCGTAGACCAGGCCGCGCAGGTCGTTCTCGGGCTTCGGCTTGGTCACGAGGGTGACCAGCACGGCGACCACGACGGCGGTGACGAAGGCGAGGCCCGCGCCCCAGAAGCTCTCCTCCAGGTCGGAGTTGAACGTCACGACGTCGCCCAGGTAGAGCAGGTAGAGCGTCAGGGACGACAGCGTGCCGAGCAGCAGGGACCAGAAGCCCGCCGGGGCGGTCATCCGCTTCCAGAACATGCCGACGATGAAGGTCGCGAACAACGGTGCGTTGATCAGCGAGAACAGCGCCTGGATGTAGTTCATGATGTTGTCGTAGCCGGAGGCGATGAACGCCGTGCCGATGCTGATGATGATGCCGGCGATGGTCGCGATCCGGCCGACGCGCAGGTAGTACTCGTCCGAGCGGTCCTTGCGGACGTAGGTCTGCCACAGGTCGTAGGTGAAGACGGTGTTGAAGCCGCTGACGTTCGCCGCCATGCCGGCCATGAACGAGGCGACCAGGCCGGTGACCGCGACGCCCAGCACGCCGTTCGGGAGCAGGTCGCGCATCAGCAGCGGGATCGAGTTGTTGTACGTCAGATCGCCGGACGCGGCACCGAGACCCTTGACGGTCACGATGGCGATCAGGCCGGGGATGACGGTGACGATCGGGATGAGCAGCTTCGGGAAGGCGCCGATGATGGGCGTACGCCGGGCGGCGTTCATGTCCTTCGCGGAGAGCGCGCGCTGCACCTCGGCGAAGTTCGTCGTCCAGTAGCCGAAGGACAGCACGAAGCCGAGGCCGAACACGATGCCGATCCAGTTGGCGCCCAGCGGGTTGCCGGAGTTCGCGGTGCCCTGCCACGTGTGCAGCGCCGCGTCGCCCAGGTCGCTGTTGCGGACCGCGTCGAACAGGCCGTCGATGCCGCCGACCTTGACCAGGCCGACGATGGTCACCGGGAGCAGGCCCGCGAGGATCACGAAGAACTGCAGCACCTCGTTGTAGATCGCCGAGGAGAGCCCGCCGATGGTGATGTAGGAGAGCACGATCGCGGCGCCGACGACGATCGACACCCACAGCGGCCAGCCGAGCAGCGCGTCCAGGATCAGGGCGAGGGCGTAGAGGTTGACGCCCGCGATGAGGACCTGGGCGACGGCGAAGATGATCGCGTTGAGCAGGTGCGTCGGGGTGTTGAACCGGCGGCGCAGGAACTCGGGGACCGAGCGGACCTTCGAGCCGTAGTAGAACGGCATCATCACGATGCCCAGGAAGACCATCGCCGGGACGGCGCCGATCCAGTAGTAGTGCAGGGTCATGAGGCCGTACTGGGCGCCGTTGGCCGCCATGCCGATGATCTCGAGCGCGCCCAGGTTGGCCGACACGAACGCCAGGCCGGTGACCCAGGCCGGCATCGCCCGCCCCGACAGGAAGAAGTCGGCGCTGGTGCTGATGGCTCTTCGGGCGGCGAGGCCGATGCCCAGGACCGTCGCGAAGTAGATCGCGAGGATCAGGTAGTCGAAGACATCGAGGTCGAGTCGTAGCCCGGGGCCCTCGGCGGCGAGCAGGTTCATGGGCACCTCCTGTGCGAGTCGGCCGCGGTCTACCCGACCCGAAGCTTTCTCACACCTGTGAGCCCGGCCTCAGCCATCATCCGATTGAATGGCATGGATCCATCATCCGACCGGAAGGTGAGTTCATGCCCCGTATCACGCCCCTCGTCGCGGCCGGCGCGCTTGTCGCGGCCCTGGCCTGGGCGGCGCCCGCGCACGCCGCCCCCGCCACCCCTCCGCACATCCGCGGCCTGGAGACAGTGCCCGTCTACGACTACGGCACCGCGATCCGCGAGAGCGTCTGGGTGCAGACCCGCGACGACGCCGACCTCGACGGCGTGCCCGACCGCGTCGCCGTCGACCTGGTCCGGCCGCGCACGGCCCCCGGCGTGAAGGTGCCGGTGGTGATGGACGCCTCGCCCTACTACGCCTGCTGCGGCCGCGGCAACGAGAGCGAGCTCAAGGAGTACGACGCGAACGGCGTCATCACCAAGGCACCGCTCTTCTACGACAACTACTTCGTCCCGCGCGGCTACGCGTTCGCCGCCGTGGACCTGCCCGGGACCAACCGGTCCACCGGCTGCGAGGACGTGGGCGGGCCGCACGAGGTCGCCGGGGCCAAGGCGGTCATCGACTGGCTCAACGGGCGCGGAGTCGCCTTCGCCGCCGACGGCAGCCGGGTGTCCGCCCGGGCGTGGACCACGGGCAAGGTCGGCATGATCGGCAAGTCGTGGGACGGCTCGATCGCCAACGGCGTGGCGGCGACCGGGGTCGAGGGCCTGGCGACGATCGTGCCCATCGCGGCGATCTCCAGCTGGTACGACTACATGCGCTACAACGGCGTGCTCCGCTCCACGGACTACCCCGAGTACCTGCAGGGCGTGGTCAGCGACCGGCTCGCCGAGTGCCAGGCCGTGACGGCCGGCCTCGACACGAACAGCGCCGAGGAGACCGGGGACTACAACGGCTTCTGGCGCGTACGGGACTATCGCCCCGCCGCGCGGAAGGTGCGCGCGAGCGTGCTCGTCGTCCACGGGGTCAACGACCTCAACGTCGGCACGCCGCAGTTCGCGAAGTGGTGGGACGCGCTGGCCGAGGCGGGCGTCCCGCGCAAGATCTGGCTGCACCAGACCGGACACGTCGACCCGTTCGACCTCGATCGGGACGCCTGGGTCGAGACGTTGCACCAGTGGTTCGACCGGTGGCTGCAGGGCCTGCCCAACGGCATCGACCGGGAACCGCGGGCGACGATCGAGACCAGCCCGGGCGTGCTGACTCCGTTCGCCGACTGGCCCGTGCCCGGTGCGCGGCCGACGACCGTACGGCTGGGGCAGGGCATCGCGAGCACGACCGACCTGGGTCTGTCCGAGGCGGCGGCGACCGCCGATCCGGCCGCCACGGTGCCCGGGCGCCTGGCGTTCCAGTGGGGTCCGCTCACCGAGCCGCTGCGCCTGTCGGGCACGCCGTCGGTGACCCTGCGCGTCCGGGTCGACCGGCCGACCACGCAACTGACCGCGAAGCTGGTCGACTACGGCACCGCGGCCCGGGTCGACTACGGGCGTGGCGAGGGTGTCACGACGCTGGCGACGGAGTCGTGCTTCGGGGAGTCCACCTCCTTCGACGACGCCTGCTACCGGGACGTGGCCGAGCGCGTGGTGACCAGTGACTACGCCGTGCTCACCCGGGGCTGGCAGGACGCTGCGCACCACGTGTCGCTGCGGTTCACCACGCCGCTGACGCCGGGGCGGTGGTACTCGATCGAGGTGCCGCTGGCGGCGTACGACACGACGGTGGCGGCGGGGCACACGCTCGGCCTGGTGCTGACCCAGAGCGACGCGCGCTTCACCGAGGCGCCGAACACCGGTGCGACGATCGACGTGGATCTCGCCCGCAGCACGCTGACACTGCCGGTCGCCGGTCGCGTGACCCTCACGCCGGCCACCTCCGCCGCCGCCAGGACGGTGCCGGGCACGGGCATCACGGCAGGGGATCGCCCGGAGTACGAGCTGCCGCGCTGATTCACAAGAAGCCGTGTCAGAGTGGGCCCCCATGCGGAGGCGCACCCTGCTCGGACTGACAGCGGCGACCGCCACGCTCGCCGCCGACTCGCCCGCACCCGCGCGGGCGACGGCGGCGAGCTGGCCGGTCACCGGGCCGGACGGGCGCCTGACCGCCCGGCTCGCCCTCGACGCGGACGGCCGGCTCCGCTTCGGCATCGACGGGGTGCTGCCGCCCGCGCCGATCGGCGTCAACGTGCTGAGCGGGCACTCGTACGTGTCGCACAGCAGGCGTACGGTCCGGGAGCGCTACACCCGCACGACCGGCAAGCAGCGGGCGCGGGACGTCACACTCGCCGAGCTGACGGTCCGGTTCGCCGGGCTCGACGTCGTCGTGCGGGTCTCGGCCGAGGGGGCCGCCTACCGCTATGTGCTGCCGGACGGCGGGCCTGTCACGGGCGAGTTCTCGTCGTGGACGCTGCCGCCCGGCTCCCCCGCGTGGCTGCTGCCCTACACCGTCAACTACGAGGCGACCCGCGTGACGACGACCTCGGACGCCGCGGCCACCGGCGAGTACGGGTTCCCGGCCCTGTTCCGGGTCGGGCCGGCCTATGTCCTGCTGACCGAGTCGGATGTGGACGGACGGTACGACGGGGCGCGGCTGACGCATCGGGCGGGCTCGGGGACGTACGGGATCAGGCTGGCCGACCCGGCGATCAGCGCGACCGGCCCGCTGCGCACACCGTGGCGCGTGGCCGTCGTCGGCGACCTGGCGACCGTGACCGGGTCCGGGCTCGTGGACGACCTCGCCCCGCCCTCCCGCGTCGCCGACACCTCGTGGATCCGGCCGGGCATCGTCGCCTGGTCGTGGCTGACCGAACCGGACAGCCCCGCCGACCCGGCCCGCCAGCGGCAGTACGTCGACTTCGCCGCGCGCCACGGCTGGCCGTACGTGCTGGTCGATGCCGGCTGGTCCGCGGACTGGGTGCCCGCCCTGGTGCGCCACGCCCGGGACCGCGGCGTCGGGATCGTGCTGTGGGTGCCGTGGACGGAGCTCGACCCGGCACGGCTGCCACAGTTCCGGGAGTGGGGCGTCGCGGGGCTGAAGATTGACTTCCTGGACTCGGACAGCCAGGCGCGGTTCCGGTTCTACGACGAGATCCTGCCGGCGGCCGCGGCGCACCGGCTGATGGTCAACTTCCACGGGGCGACGGTGCCGCGCGGCATGCAGCGGACGTGGCCGCACGTGATGACGTCCGAGGCCGTCCGCGGCGCCGAGTGGCCGCCGTTGCGGGCCGCGGCGACGACCGTGCTGCCGTACACGCGAAACGTCGTCGGCAGCATGGACTACACGCCGGTGACGTGGAGCGTCGCCGGCCGGGACACCAGCGACGCGCACGAGCTCGCGCTGGCCGTCGTCTTCGAGTCGGGCTGGCAGCATCTCGCCGACGAGCCGGCGGCCTACGAGGCACGGCCCGAGGCCCTGCGGCTGCTCAGCTCGCTGCCGGCGGCGTGGGACGAGACCCGCCTGCTCGGCGGTACGCCCGGCGAGTCCGCGGTGATCGCGCGGCGCACCGGGACGCGGTGGTGTGTGGGCGGCATCGTCGCCGGACAGGCGCGGGCCGTCCGGGTGCCGCTGGACATGCTCGGACCCGGCCGGTTCACCGCCGGGATCTACGCGGAAAACCTGCACCGCGAGCAGCGGATCGTCCGGCGCGGTGACGTCCTGGCGATCCCGGTCGTGCGGAACGGCGGCTTCGTTCTGGACATCGACAAACCCTGATCCACCCGCATGCGAGCCCACCCGGCGGATCCGCGCACCACCTGCCATCCATCCATGTTGGTCAGTGGATGACGATGCGCTTGCTGCTGTCGGCCGGCCGCGACCACGCATGCTCGACGTCGCGCAGCGGGCGCGGTCCGGCCGTCTCGCCCAGGTTCACCCAGGTGAGGGGGCGGGTCGGATCGGGTCGGCGCGACACCGTCGCGGCCATCGTCTCGGCCGCTGCGTCGTACGCAGTGACGACCGCCGCCTTCACCGCCGGTCCGCCCGTTCCAGAAGCGCGGCCAGATCGGCGGCGGAGGCGGGGCGGCCGGGGGCGGCGAACATGCCGTCCGGATCGAGATAGGCCAGGTGCGCGGGGGTGCCCGGCGCGAACCGGCGGCTCTCGGCGAGCGGTCCCACGTCGAAGGCGTCGAAGCCGAGCGAGTCGATCAGGGTGGCGACTGCCGCCTTGGCCACTGTGGAGTCGCCCGCGATGGGCACGGCGCTGCGGTCGGGGGCGCCGGCCGGGCGGGCGAGTTGCGGCAGGTGCCGGAAGAACACGGTGCTGAACGCCTTGACCACGTGAGCGTCCGCCAGGTGCGCCTGCAACAGCAGGTGCGGCGGGATGTCGCCGGCTTCGATCTCGGGAACAGCGCCCTGGCGTACCGGATCGTAGTTGAGGGTGTCGATGACGACCCGGCCGTGCAGCGCCTCGGCCGGCACCTGCCGGTATGCGCGTACCGGGATGGCCACGACGACCAGGTCACCGGCCGCCGCAGCCTCGGTGGTGGTCGCCGCGCGTGCCTGGGAGCCCAGCCGGGCCGCCGTTTCCCGCAGGCTCTGCGGTCCACGGCTGTTGCTCAGCACGATGTCGTGTCCGGCGGCGACGGCCAGCTGCGCGAGCGCGCCGCCGATCCGTCCGCTGCCGATGAAGCCGATCGTTGTCATGATCCGAATCTAGGTCGCCTCGGCCGTACGTCCTATGCTGAAAAGTCCATCGTTTGTACGCGATCGTCCGGAGGCGTGGTGGATCCGCTGAGCGAGGTACTGGCGCTGCTGAGGCCGCGCAGCTACATCACCGCCGGATTCGACGCCGGTGGCGACTGGGCGCTGGAGCTCGACGACCTGGCCGGCCGGATCAAGTGCTACGCGGTCGTCAAGGGCTCCTGCTGGCTGACGATCGACGGCGCCGCGCCGGTGCTTCTCCGGCAAGGCGCCTGTTTCGTGCTGCCGACCGGCCGGACCGCCGTCATCGGCAGCGCAGCGGACGTCGAGCCGGTGCGCTCCTCCGCGGTGCTCGACCCGGACCGCAGCGGGAAGGTTGTCACCTACAACGGCGGCGGGGACGTCTATCTGGTCGGCAGCCGCTTCGAGGCCGGTAGTCCGCACGTCGACCTGCTGCTGCAGGACCTGCCCCCGCTCATGGTGGTCAAGACCTCCGACGACCGGGCCCGGTTGCGCTGGTCGATCGAGCTCATGATGGAGGAGTTCCGCGAGCCCCGCCCCGGCTCGGCCCTGATGGCCCAGCAGCTCGCGCACATGATGCTGGTCCAGGCGCTGCGCCTCTACCTGGCCGCGCCGGGACCGGACGACATCGGCTGGTTCGCCGCGCTCGCCGACCCCCGGATGCATGCCGCCCTCGCCGCGATGCATGCCGACCCGGCCCGCTCCTGGACCGTCCGGGAGCTCGCCACGACCGCCGGCATGTCCCGCTCGACCTTCGCCGAGCGTTTCCGGGCCCGCGCCGGCGAGACCCCGATCGCCTACCTGGCCCGGTGGCGGATGATGCTCGCCGCCGAGCGCCTCCAGCACAGCGACGACACCATCGCCCGGATCGCCGGCTCCCTGGGGTACGAGTCCGAGCACGCCTTCAGCACCGCGTTCAAACGCATCATGGGTACGCCGCCGCGACGCTACGCCGGATCCGTCGGCTGGGACGATCACCCGGACCGGGTCACCTGTCGTTCTTCGTAGCGTCTGCGCACGAGGACCTCGATGCCGTCGAGGATGCGGGCCAGGCCGTAGTCGAAGGCCTGGTTCGCGTCCCCTGGCTCGCTGACCGCTTCCCGGAGACGGGGGAAACGGTCGCCATGGGTGCGCAGGACGGCGCCCATGGCGCTCAGCATCTCGTCCTCGGGGTCCGCCACGGAGGCGGTGCCGGGCATGGCCCCGGCTTGTTGCGCGAGCATGCGGCCGTGGCCGACCAGCACCGCGATCGTGTCCAGGCGCTCGGGGCCGGTGAGCGGCAGCCCGGCCAGGCAGGCCAGCGCGGTCTCCATCCACCCCAGCTCGAACGGCCCCAGCGGCCGGCGCCCCACCGTGGCCTCCACCGCCCAGGGATGCGCGAGATAGCGGGTCAACAGCAGCGCCGACCACTCCTCCAGCCCGGCGCGCCACTCCCCCGGCGTCAGCTCCGGCGGCGCGCCGATCGCCCGCTCCAGCATCAGCGCGACGAGCTCGGCCTTGCCCGGCAGATAGCGGTAGAGCGACATCTTCGTGAAGCCCAGCTCCGCGGCGACGCGCTGCATCGACACCGCGGCCAGGCCCTCCGCGTCGGCCACCGCGACGGCCGCGTCGGCGATGGCGCCGAGGGTCAGCGCCGGTTTGGGACCCCGGGTGGACCGGGGCCGCTCGTGCCAGAAGAAGTCGATCGTCATCAAGCCGCCTTGCGCTCCGCGAGAACTGTCTCTACCGTACACAGAGGAAATTGAGGCCATCGGACACAGTTTCTCGGGGGGCGTCATGAGTCTGCGTGTGCTGATCTCCGGAGCGGGGCTGGCCGGGCCCGCGCTCGCTTGGTGGCTGGGCCACCACGGGTTCCGGCCGACGGTCGTGGAGCTGGCCGCGGCGCTGCGCACGGGGGGCAGCGCCGTCGACTACCGCGGGCCGGTGCATCTCGGGCTGCTCGACCGCATGGGGGTGACCGGCGCGCTGCGGGCGGCGGCCACGAGCGGCACGACGATGCGGTTCGTCGACGAGCGGGGCCGGCGGCTCATGGAGATGCCGCCGGACTTCGCGGGCGGCGACCTGGAGGTGCGGCGCGGCGACCTGTCCCGCATCCTCACCGAGGCGAGCGGCGACCGCACCGAGTGGATCTTCGGCGACACCGTCACGGCGCTCACCGAGACCGCGCGCGGCGTGCGGGCGACGTTCCGCAGCGGCGCCGAGCGCGAGTTCGATCTGGTGGTGGGCGCCGACGGCGTGCACTCCACGGTGCGGCGGCTGACCTTCGGGCCGGAGGCGGCGTTCGTGCGGCACCTCGGCTACTACGTGGCGGGGTGGGACCTGCCGGCCCGGCCCGGGGAGGCGTCGCCGTCACGGGTGACGCTGCACTACAACGTGCCCGGGCGGCTCGCGGCGACCGGCGACGACGGCGCCTTCGTGGCGTTCTCGGCGCCGCAGCCCCTGGCCTACGACCACCGGGACGTCGCCGCGCAGCAGCGGCTGGTGCGGGAGCGGTTCGCCGGGCTGGGCTGGGAGGTGCCGCGGATGCTGGCCGCGCTCGGCACCGCCGGCGACTTCTACTTCGACAGCATCTGCCGGGTCGACGTGCCCACCTGGCACCGCAGCCGCATCGCCCTCGTGGGCGACGCCGCGTGGGGCGCGACGATCGGGGGCATGGGCAACGGCACGGCGCTGGTCGGGGCCTATGTGCTGGCCGGCGAGCTCGCCGCGGCCGGCGGTGACCACGCCGTGGCCCTGCCGCGCTACCAGCGGCGGATGGCGGCCTTCGCCCGGCGCGCGCAGCGGGGCGGCGACACCACGGGCCGCTTCCTCGCCCCACGCACCGCCCGCGGCATCCGCCTGCGCAACGGCCTCTACAACCAACCCTGGGTGATGCGCCTGACCATGGCCATCGCCGACGACCGCGGCGCCCGCATCGACCTGCCCGACTACCCCACCCCAACCCCCGCCGCCGCCTGATCGAAGGCTACGAGTGCAGCCGAGAGCTCGCGACCGAGCTGACTCGACCACGGCCAACTACAGTCCGTCATGTTGGTCGACCCGGCGGCGTCCGGATTTGCCGATGTGCGAGCACTTGACCATGCTGGCGACAATGCCTTGGCGCCTTTCGATCAAGCTACGATCTTGGACGTGGTGGTCTTCGTATGCGGTCGATGCAATCGTCGATTGACGCCGCCACTTGCGACGCTGGACAGTCCCTTGGTTCGTCCCGGCCACGAAGGCCGAGGTCCCGCGCCGTCCACGGTGCCCCGTGGTCACTACGCCGTAGGTCCCGACCCGTTCGGGGCGCCTTTTGTGCCGGCTCCGAACCCGGACGATGTACCCGACGCCATGCCTGGCCTGGTCATGGCAGGTCCCGGCGACGGGTTCCTGGTCTCCGCCGGTTCGGTCGATACCGTAGTGATCCATCCGGATGACGCGTCCGCATTGCGACCGCATCCGGACAGCGAACGCATCGGGACTGGCTGCTGCGGAATGTCCGGCCAGTTCGGTAACAACCTCGTCTGTCCATGCGGCCAGGAGGTCGCGACACTGACGAATGAGTGTTACGGCGCGCACGAACTTCACCTGGACCCGGCCCACGTACGCCGGGTAGACGGCCCGCTGTAAACGGACCGGCGTACGGATTCGCCACTGGTCATGCTCAGCAGTCGGCGGTGAGCCATCACGCCGTATCACATAGGTCGGGGCCGTCCCGCGGCTGACTGGTGTCGATGAGCGCGCGCAGCCTGTCCGATCGCGTGGGAGGCTTGAATCATGTGGTGTCTCGATCCGGTCAACAGCCCTGAGTTGTTCAAGAGGCTGCGGCTGCATGGCCGGGGCGGCGACTTCGAGATTGCGTGGGTTGGCGAGGGATGGCGGGCACTCGTTGAGACCTGCCACGAACGACTCTTGGCCGGCTTCCCCCAGTATGAGCTCCTGGACATCAAACAGAGTCATGGCGAGCTCTCGTACCAGGCGTTTCCGCGCAGGTGGGTCAGAGGGCACACGCAGTGGTCGCTCGAAGAGGCAGCCGAATTGAATAGAGTCACTGCCACGTTCGGAGTTCTTTCCCAAACTGTGTGCGAGTGGTGCGGCGCTCCCGCGAAGCTGCGTGAATGGCGAACCGTTGAGCTCACGTTGTGCGATGGCTGTGATGCGCGTTTCCCGGATCCACCGTTCCCGGTGCACGAGCCTAGCTAGGTGCCGCCGGGGTTGGCGCATCCGGATCTGCCGCGATCCGGGCGGCAGCCCACGCCTACTAGTTACTCATGGTGAGCGGCTGGCGTGTTTCGCCGGAGCGGGCCGGTGCCCCGACTTCCGCGGCGCTACCCGCCCAGCCTGTGCACATTTGGCGTACCTGGCTCTGCGCTGCAACCCGTACGCCGACATTAGCGGTGACGAGGCGGCACGACCTGACCGACGCGCAGTGGGCTGTGCCGGCCCCGTTCCTTTCTCTTGTCAGCACTGCAGGCGGGCACCTGCAGAAGGAACCACCCGGTGGGGTGCATGGTGCCGGGCACCGCGGGGACAGCCCGCAGTTCATCCCCGTGCTGCGCCGCCTTGAGTCAGCAGGCTCGGTGTCGGCCGAGCCCGGTCCGGTGCTGGTGCTGGCCGATAAGGCCTTTACCAGCACCGGCAGCCGCCGATATCTACGCTCACAGGGATCGAAGCGTGCATCCCGAGCAAGAGCGACCAGGACGCCCACCGCAAGGCCAAAGGCTCACGCGGTGGACGTCCACCGACGTTCGGCCCGCAGCTCTACCGGCACCGGCTCGCCGTGGCGGGACCTTCCCGAACGGCACGGCTCGGCCTCAGCGGCCGAGGGCTTGCGGGGGTCAGCGCAGCTTCTCGACGGCTTCGATCGTGAGGTCGTCCAGGCTGTGCAGGACCAGGCTCGCCAGGGCCAGGGCGTCCTCGGCGGGGGGATAGACGCCGTGCGGGACGGCGATCACCGCGAGGCCCGCGGCGGCCGCCGAGCGGAGGCCGTTGCTGGAGTCCTCGACCGCCGCGCAGGTGGCCGGGTCGAGGCCGAGGCGGCGGGTGGCCTCGAGATAGGCGTCCGGGGCGGGCTTGCCGCGGGGGACCTCCTCGGTGGACAGTGTCGTGCGGAAGGCGTCGGTGAGGCCGGCCGTCTCGAGGACCTGGTCGATGAGGATGCGGGCCGACGAGCTGGCGAGGGCCAGCGGGAAGTGTTCCGCGAGCCGGCGCACCGCGGCCACCGAGCCCGGGATCAGCGGCACCGACGCGCGGTAGCGCTCTGCCATGCGGCCCAGCACGTCCTGCGCCACCTGCTCCGGGGTGCGCGGGACGCCGACCTCCTCGCTGAGGTGGGCCGACCACTCGGGGGTGCTCATGCCCATCATGCGGGTCTGGGTGTCGGGCAGGAACTCCCTGCCGTGCTCGGCGACGTAGCCGCGGCGGACCTCCTCCCACACCTCCTCGGTGTCGATGATCACGCCGTCCAGGTCGAAGACGACCGCTGCGATGCTCATAGCGCCTCGATCGCGGGGACGACCTGCGACTGGATGATCTCGAACTTGCGCAGATCGGTCGCGCCCGCGATGCCGCCGTGGGCGACGGTGAAGCCCAGCCCGGCCAGCCGGGTGGCGTCCGCGACGATCTGCTCGACCTTCTCCCCCTCGGCGCCGGGGTCGAGCTGCAGCACGACGGTCTTCTCGATGTCGTCGTAGTCGCGGCCCTCGGTCTCGCAGTGCTGCCGCAGCACGTCGAGCTTGCGCTCCACGTCCGGAGAGTTGAAGAGGTTGCAGGCGTCCGCGTACTTCGCCACGAGGCGCAGCGTCTTCTTCTCGCCCCCGCCGCCGATGAGGATCGGCGGGTGCGGGCGGCTGATCGGCAGCGGGGAGTTGAGCAGGCGGCCGAGCTGGTAGTGCTTGCCCTCGAAGGCCGCCTCCTCGCCGTGGAACATCTTCAGGCAGATCTGCAGCGTTTCCTCCAGCCGCTCGAAGCGCTCGGCCGTCGGCGGGAAGAACAGGCCCAGGCCGCGGGACTCCTCCTCGTTCCACGCGGCGCCGATGCCGAGCATGGCCCGGCCGCCCGAGAGCACGTCGAGCGTGGTCACGGCCTTGGCGAGCAGGCCCGGGTAGCGGTAGGTCACGCCGGTCACCAGGGTGAGCAGCTTGGCCCGGCGGGTGTGGGCGGCGAGGAAGCCGAGCGCGGTGTAGGCCTCGAGCATCTCGTGCTCCGGCGGCCCGTGCACCCCGATCTGCCACACATGGTCCATGACGCTGATCCGGTCGAACCCCGCCTCGTCCGCGGCCGCGGCCACGTCGGCGAGCTGCGGCCCGAGCCGCGACGGCCCACCCGGCCACGTGAAGTTGTTGATGTGCAGACCCAGTTTCACGGGTGTGGTTCCCTTCCGCGACGCGACTCCCGCCGACCCTACCGCCGCTCCGTGTCACCCGCGGAGGTTTCACCGTCCGTAGTGGATCGTGACCTCATCTGAACCGGTTAAGCACAACGTGCCCGCGAGGTTGACCGACCGTAGTCAGTTGATAAGTTGTGAGCCGCCCACCGATCCGACCGCCGCCGAGGAGCCACCGCCCATGCCTCCCTCGTCGCGACGCCCGGCCCCGTCGCACACCATGCAGTCACCGACCGTGACCGTCGTCATCCCGGCCCTCAACGAGGAGCACAACCTGCCCCTCGTGCTCGAGAACCTTCCGCCCGTCGACGAGGTCATCGTCGTGGACGGCCGCTCCGACGACGACACCGTCGCCGTCGCCCGCGAGGTCCGCCCCGGCGCGGTCGTCGTCCGCCAGACCCGATCCGGCAAGGGCAACGCCCTGGCCTGCGGGTTCGCCGCCGCCACCAGCGACATCGTGGTGACGCTCAACGCCGACGGGTCGGCCGACCCCGGCGAGATCCCCCGCTTCGTCGACGCACTGCTGTCCGGCGCCGAGGCGGCCCACGGGTCGCGCTTCCGCCACGGGGGCGCACACCGCGACGCCCTGCCGGCCGAGCGCACGGCGCACGCCCTGCTCAGCCGGGTGGTCAACGTCCTGTTCCGGACCCGGTTCACCGATCTGAGCTGCGGCTACAACGCGTACTGGCGGGAGCTGCTGCCGGTCCTCGATCTGCCCCGCCCGGTCGACGAGCGGCTCAAGCGCGGCCGGCTCGCATGGGGCGACGGGCCCGAGGTGGAGACGCTCATCACAGTGCGCATGGCCACCCGGGGGCTGCGTGTCGTCGGACGAAGCCCTCGACCGGG
>NZ_JAUQWH010000259.1 GCF_030757795.1 Actinoplanes oryzae | reverse complement strand
CTGTAGTTCTTCGTCGGCTCGCTGTAGGTCGAGGAACGCGAAGGCTGTCACGCTCGTCACCGGGCTGCTGACCCCGCCCCGCGTCACGACGACGGGGCAGACGCCCGCGGTCCCGCCGAGCGCGGCCACCAGATCGTCCAGCGAGGTCGGCGGCGTCGCGGCCGGGTTCGGCACGACCACCGAGATGCTGTTCACGCTCGTGGCGCCGGTGATCGGCGCGGGCAGCCCGCAGAAGGTGACCGCCAGCTCCGAGGAGGTGGCGCTGAACGAGGTGCCGATGATCCGCACCCGGGTCGCGGCGCCGATCTTCCCGGACGTGACGTCGAGCGAGCTGATCATCGGCGCGGCGACGACGGTCAGGTCGGTCGCGGTGCTCGCGAACGTCCGCGACACCGTGTTCTGATTGACGACCAGGCTCGGCGTGGCCGAGGCCAGCATCGACGTGCCGGTCCGCGCCAGCCAGTAGTTGCCCGGGCCGGCCGGCGCGCTGTTCACGGCCTGCACGGTGGTCCCGTCAGCCGCGAGGAACCCCACCGTGGTCAGCGCCTTGCCGTTCAGCGTCCCGCTCAGCGCGGCGGCACTGCGCCCGTCGAAGGCGAAGTCGGCGCCGGCCTTGATCCGGACGACCTGACCGCCCGCCGCGTTGAGCGCCTGCACCCGGCCGGCGAGGTCCAGCGCGGCACTGTTGTCGGTGACCACGGGCTTGTCCCCCACGTCCGCCAGCGACGGCGACGGGATGAAGGTCAGCACGGCCGCCTTCGTCGCGAGCACCGTGCTGCCGTCGGTCCCGTAGATCGTGACCGCCTCGGGATTGCCGCCGTTGGAGGCCGCGCACCCGCTCGCCGGCGTCTTCAGCGACAGCTGCGTGGAGCTGGTGACGATGAAGTTGTCCAGCTTGGCGCAGTTGGTGTCCCCGCCCAGCGAGACGCTGCCGATCAGCTCTTCGTCGAAATTGGTGCCGTTGACGGTGACCGTGCGGTTCGCCATCCCGGCCCCGACCTTGGCGGGCGTGACGGTGGAGATGGTCATGGCGGCGGCGTAGGCCGGGACGGCCGCCGCGATCAGGGACGCACCGGCCAGGAGGGCCGTGGCGGAGGCAGCCAGCCGCGACCGCCGCGTTGCGAGAAGCGACATGAGAAGTCCTTCCGAAGAAAACGGGCGGGCAGCCGAAGCCACCCGCCCGCCGTGAGAACTGCGCGGATCAGCGGTCCACGAAGGCGAAGAAGCTCGTGGGCGTGACCGGGCTGCTGGTCGTGACGCCGTTCTGGGTCTTCGAGACCACGACCGGGCAGACACCCGCGGTCGCGGTGCCGATGCCGGTGCCGGCCGTGCCGCTGACCGTGGTCGGCGTGGTGACCGTGACGACCGTGGCCGTCGAGGCCGTGACCGTGCCGGACACCCCGCAGAAGGAGACCGCCATGTCGCCGAGCGTCGTGCTGAAGTTGGTGCCGGTGACCTTCACCGTGGTCGCGGCGTTGACCTTGCCCGAGTTGACGTCGAGCGAGGTGACCGTGGGCGTCGACACGATGGTCGTGCCGGTGGCCGCGTTGAGGAAGTTCTTGGACACCGTCCCCTGCGTGATCGACAGCGTGGGGTCGGTCGACGCGGTGAGGCCGGTGGCCGTGCGGGCCAGCCAGACGTTCCCGTTGGCCGTCGGCGCCGCGGTGGCCGCCTGGGCCGTCCCGTCGGCCGCGATGAAGCCGACCGAGGTCAGCGGCTTGCCGCCGTACGTACCGGTGAGGCCGGCCGAGGCGCGGCCGTCGAAGGCGAAGTCGCTGCCGGCGGTGATGCGCAGCAGCTGCCCACCGGCGGCGTTGAGGGTCTGGATCTGGTCGGCCGTGGCGAGCTGCGAGCTGTTGTCCGTGATCACCGGCTTGTCCGCGACGGCGTCGAGCGAGGGCGGCGTCACGAAGGTGATGGCGCCCGTCTTGACCACATCGGCCGCACCGGTCGCGGACGGGTCGATGGTCACCGACTCGGCCGTGCCGTTCGCGGAGGCGGCACAGCCCGGCGCGGAACCCGTGGTGCCGACTCCGGGCGTCTTGACCGAGATCTGCGTCGCGCTGGTCACGACGTAGGTGCTGAGATCCTGGCAGTCCGTGTCGGTGCCGAGCGAGATGTCGGAGATGGCATCTTCGTCGAAGTTGGTACCGGTGATGATGACCACCCGGTTCGCGCTGCCGGCGGCAACCTTGGCGGGCGCGACACTGGTGATGGTCATGTCCGCGGCGAACGCCGGGGTGGCCGTGACGGCCAGGGTGGCGCCGACCACGAGGGTCGCGGCGGACGCTGAGGCAGCCAGCCGCGAACGCCTCGTTGCGAGAAGCGACATGGGGACGGGTCCTTCCAAACGTGAGACGGCAGTCCGTTCGGCGGCTGAAGCCCCGACCGACGTGACTGAAAGCGACCCCAATGTAACCGTCAGTTAGTCCGAGTGGACCCGATTTGCAGACGTTCGGAACCACGGTGGCAACCATTGGGACAGGGTGGTAGAAGAGCGCATGGAGAAGCGGGCGCTCGTGCTCGGGGGCGGCGGGGTCACCGGGGTGGCGTGGACGATCGGGCTGCTGTTCGGGCTCGCCGAGCGCGGGCGCGACCTCACCCGGGCGGATCTCGTCGTCGGCACGTCGGCCGGGGCGGTCGTGGCCGCGCTGCTGACCAGCGGGCGCTCGCTCGAGGAGCTCTACGAGCACGAGCGGACCGACACCTCCGGGGACCGCAACGCCGTCGTCGGGGTGCGGGTGCTGGCCGGGTTCGCGCTGGCGGCGTGGTGGCCGGGCGGCCGGGCGCGGCTGGGGCGGGCCGCGCTGCGGGCACGCACGGTCCCCGAGTCCGTGCGCCGGGAAGCCATCGCCGCCCGCGTCGGCCGCGACGAGTGGCCCGCCACGCGGCTCAGGATTCCGGCGGTCGAGGCGGCGACCGGGGCCGTGCGGATCTTCGACAACGACAGTGGCGTGTCGCTCATCGACGCGGTCGCGGCCAGTTGCGCGGTGCCGCTCGTGTGGCCGCCGATGACGGTGGACGGGAAGCGGTACATCGACGGCGGGGTGCGCTCGGTCGCCAACGTCGACCTGGCGGCGGGCCACCGGACCACGGTCATCGCCCCCGTCACGGCGAGTGGGCGGCGGGCGGGCGATCCGCGCGTACAGGCGAAGTCGATCAATGCGGTGGTGATCTCGCCGACCGATGCCGCGCTCACCGCGATCGGGCGGAACCCGCTGGACCCCGGCAGGCGCCGGCCGGCCGCCGAGGCGGGGCGGGCGCAGGCGGCGGAGGTGTCCGAACGGGAAGCGCGGTGAAGATCACCGTACGCGGGCAGCTGCCCGTACCCCCGGGAGTGCGGTTTACTGCTCCCCATGAGCATCATCAGTCCCGGGTTCGGCGGGCGGCGCCGTTCCTCCCGGCCGGATCTGCCGCCCGGCCAGTACCTCACCCATGACTTCCCGGTGCTCTCCGCCGGGCCCACTCCGCGCATCCCGCTCGACCGGTGGAGCTTCACGGTCACCGACGAGCTCGGCCAGAAGACGTCCTGGACCTGGGAGGAGTTCAACGCGCTCCCCCAGGAGGAGTTCACGGTCGACATCCACTGCGTGACGAAGTGGTCGAAGCTCGGCACCACGTGGAAGGGCGTCGCGCTCGACACCATCTTCGAGAACCTCGAGTCGACCGCCGACTACACGATGGTGCACAGCTACGGCGGCTACACGACGAACGTGCCGGTGGAGGATCTGCTCGACGGCAAGGCGTGGATCGTGCACACCTTCGACGGCGAGCCGCTGCACCCGGAGCACGGCGGGCCCGCCCGGCTGCTCGTGCCGCACCTGTACTTCTGGAAGTCCGCGAAGTGGGTCAACGGCCTGCAGATGATCCAGCAGGACGAGCCGGGCTTCTGGGAAGAGGCCGGCTACCACATGTACGGCGACCCGTGGCGCGAGCAGCGTTACCAGGGCGACTGATGGCACGTCTCGCGTGGCGCGCCGCCACGGTGGCGGAGGCCCGGTGGGAGACGGCCTCCGCCCGCACGCTCGTGCTCGACGTGCCCGGCTGGCCCGGGCACCTGGCCGGGCAGCACGTGGACGTGCGGCTGACCGCCCCGGACGGCTATCAGGCGCAGCGCAGCTATTCGATCGCGTCGTCGTGGCGCGAGGGCGGCAAGGTCGAGCTGACCGTGCAGCGCGTCGAGGACGGCGAGGTGTCCAGCTATCTCGCCGACGTGCTCGAGGTGGGTCAGCAGGTGGAGCTGCGCGGGCCGATCGGCGGCTGGTTCGTGTGGCGGCCCGCGAGCACCGCGCCGGTCCTGCTGGTGGCCGGCGGCTCCGGCGTCGTGCCGCTCATGGCGATGACCCGGGCGCGCGGAGACGTGCGTGGCCGGCAGCCGTTCCGCCTGATCTATTCCGTACGCACCCCCGAGGACGTGCTCTACGCCGACGAGCTGCGCCGCCGCGTCCGCGACGATCCGGGACTGGACGTGCACTTCGTCTACACCCGGAAGGCGCCCGAGGGCTGGCGTGAGCCGCCCGGCCGGATCAGCGTCGCCACCCTGAACACGCATGGCTGGCCGCCGGACTTCGCGCCCGACGTGTTCGTGTGCGGGCCGACCGCGTTCGTGGAGACGGCGGCCGACATCCTCGTCGCCCTCGGCCACGACTCCCGGAAGATCCGCACCGAGCGATTCGGGGGCACGGCATGACGTCGGAGGTCGACGGCAACGCCCTGGGCGGCGACCTGGCGGAGATCTTCGCCGTCGACCTGACCGGCGCCGCCGTCACGTGCGGGGGCTGCCGCACGGTCAGCGCCGTCGCCGCCCTGCTCGTGTGGGGGCCGGCGCCGGGCCTGGTCGCCCGCTGCCCGGAGTGCGAGGACGTCGTGCTGCGCCTGGTCCGCGGGCCCGCGCAGGCGTGGCTCGACATCCGTGGCGCCGTGAGCATCCGCATCCTCCTGAGCGCCCAAGAGTCTTAACCGGCCCGCGGAGGCGCCGAAGAGGGACGGGTGAGCGTCCGACGGGTGATCGCCGCGCTGGCGGTGACGATGCTGGTCGCGCTCACCCTGTCCGGGAGCCCGTCCGGCGCCGCGTTCTCCGTCACCACGCTCAACCAGGCCAACACGTACGCCGCCGACGGCCCGTACGGCCCGCCCGGAGCCCTCTGGTCGTGGGGCGACACCGGCGACGCGCAGCTGACCCCCGCCCGCATCGGCACCGACAGCACGTGGGCGTCCGTCGCGTCGGGCGACCACTACACGTGCGGGGTGCAGACGCCGGGCAGCCTGTGGTGCTGGGGTTCGGTGAACACCTCCGGCCAGCAGGGCTCCGGCGACACCACCGCCCGCCAGCTCCCCACCCGGGTCGGCACCGCCGCGTGGACCCAGGTGGCCGCGGGCGCCAGCCACACGTGCGGCATCCAGTCCGACCAGACGCTGTGGTGCTGGGGCGACGGCTCGCTCGGCAAGCTCGGTCAGGGCAGCACGACGGGCTACACCGCCCCGCGTCAGGTGACGTCCCCCGCGGCGACCGGCTGGGCGTCCGTCGCGACCGGCAATCAGTTCACGTGTGCCACCCGCACGGACGGGACGCTGTACTGCTTCGGGCGCAACGGCTCGGGGGAGATCGGCATCGGCACGACGTCGACGAGCCAGGCCACGCCGGCGCAGGTCACATCGCCCGCGGCGACAGGATGGACGAAAGTCGCGCTCGGTTATCAGCATGTCTGCGCGCTGCGGACGGGGAACAGCCTCTACTGCTGGGGTGACGGCGGCGGCGGGCGGCTCGGGACGGGCACCACCACCGGGGCGAGCGTTCCGCAACCCGTCACCGGCTCGTGGGCCGGCTTCGGGCTCGGCACCGACCACACCTGCGGCATCAAGACCGGCGGGACCCTGTGGTGCTGGGGTGTGGGCGCCGACGGACGCCTCGGGACGGGCACCACCACGGACCGCAGCACCCCGGCTCAGGTGGGTACGGCCACGACGTGGCGCACCGCCACCGGCAGCCACTACGCGACGTGCGGCACCCAGACCGACGACTCGCTCTGGTGCTGGGGCGACAACGCGTGGGGTCAGGCCGGCGTCGGCGACACCACGGACCGCACCACGCCCGTCCAGGCCGGGACCGGCGGCTGGCCCGGCGCCGGCCCGGGACCGATCGGCAACCAGTTCTGCGCCGTGCGCGCCGACGCCACGATGTGGTGCTGGGGCGATCTGCAGGCGGTGCGCTTCACGGCGTACCGGATCGGGCCGGAGGCGACCTGGACCTCCGCCTCCTCCGGCGACCGCTACTCGTGCGGCACCCGCACCGACGGCAGCCTGTGGTGCTGGGGCGTGAACACCAGCGGCCGGCTGGGCGTGGGCGACACCACCGCCCGCTACTCGCCCGCCCGCGTCGGCACCGCGAGCATGTGGAAGCAGGTCGCGACGGGGGCCCAGCACGCGTGCGCGGTGGGGACGGACAGCACGCTCTGGTGCTGGGGCGCGAACGGCAGCGGGCAACTCGGCATCGGCTCGACCACCGGGTACACCACGCCGCAGCCGGTGACGTCCCCCGCCGCCACCGGCTGGGCGGCCGTGACGGCGGGCAACCTGGTCACGTGCGCGACGCGGATCGACGGGACGCTGTACTGCTTCGGGCGCAACAGCTCCGGCGAGGTCGGCAACGGCACGACGGCCACGAGCCAGCCGGCACCCGCGCCGGTGACGACGCCGGCGGCGACGGGCTGGGCCACGGTCAGCGTGGGGTTCCAGCACGCGTGCGCCGTCCGTACGGACCGAAGCCTGTGGTGCTGGGGTGACGGCGGCGGTGGGCGGCTCGGCGTGGGCTCGACCGCCTCGTCGAGCACGCCGCGGCAGGTCGCGGACGCGACCTGGCTCGCGGTGGGGCTCGGCACCGACCACAGCTGCGCGGTCCGCGACCCGGGCACGCTCTGGTGCTGGGGTACGGGCGCCGGCGGCCGCCTCGGCACCGGCACCACCGCCGACCGTACGACGCCGGCGCAGGTGGGCACCGCCACGTCCTGGGTGACGGTGAGCGGCGGCAGCAGTCACACGTGCGGCACCCGCGCCTTCGGAACGGTGTGGTGCTGGGGCGTCAACTCGTCGGGACAGCTGGGCCTGGGCAGCGGTGTGGCGCAGCAGCTCACGCCCGCGCAGGTGACCGGCGTCCTGGGCCGGCCGGTCGCGTCCGGTCCCGTGGCCAACGCCGCGGCCGTCTTGACCACTCCTTGACGCACCCTGTTCTCAACCTGTGCGGGTGCGGGCCGATCGTGGCCCTTCGTGAAGAGCCGGGAACGCACCAAGGCAGCCGTGACCCTCAGCGCCGCGCTGGTCATCGGACTCGTGGCGGGTGGGGCGACCTTCTCCGCGTTCAACGCGCAGACCACGAGTACGGGCAACAGCTTCGGCGCCGGCACGGTGTCGCTGACCGACAACGACTCCGGCTCGGCGATGTTCACCGTGCCGGGCATGCGGCCGGGGGCGCCCGTCAGCCGGTGTCTCCAGGTCACCTACACCGGCTCGCTGCCCGCCGGCGTCAAGCTCTTCGGGGCCACGACGGGCGGCACGGGGCTGGAGGCGTACCTGAACCTGACCGTCACCCGGGGCACGATCGCCTCGCCGGCGTTCCCCGACTGCACGGGCTTCACGGCCGACAGCGGGGGCGGCGTGCTCTACAGCGGGACCCTCGCGTCCTACCCGAGCACCTACGCCGCCGCGATCACCGATCCGGCCGCCGCCTGGGCGACGAACGAGAAGCACGTCTACCAGTTCACGGTCGACGTCGCCGACAACCAGGCCGCCGAGGGCAGGACCGCGACGCAGACCTTCACGTGGGACGCCCGCTGACCCGGCGCGGAGCCGGCCGGTCGGCCCTCGGGTCGGTGACCACGGCGCTGATGGTGCTCACCGTCCTCGCCGCGGTGGTCGTGGCCGGCGGCCGGGTGCTCGGCGTCCGCACGCTCGTCGAGAAGTCGGACAGCATGTACCCGGCCATCGCCACCGGCGACCTGGTCGTCTCGCGGGACATCCCGGCGAGCGCGGCCGCCGCGGGCGAGGTCATCACTTTTCCCGACGTCACCCGGCCCGGAACCACGCTGACCCACCGCGTGGTGTCGGTGCGCCGGGCCGGCGACATCCTCGTCTTCGACACCCGGGGCGACGCGAACACCGGGCACGAGTTCTGGACGGCGGCGCCGGCGGCCACGATCGGCCGGACCGAGACGGTGATCCCGCGCGCCGGACTCGTCGTCGCGTGGCTCGGCCGACCGGTCGTGGCGGCGACCATGACCGGCCTCCTCGTCGCGGCGATCGTCCTCCTGCTGGCCGGCGCGCTCGGCCGCCGTGCCGGCGGGGTCAGTCGCGACGCCGGCAGGGTCGGCCGCGAAGGACACAACGAGCGCGACGCGGGCGGGATCGGTCGCGACGGACGCGACGCCGGCGGGGCCGGGTGCGGGCCGGGCTGCGG
>NZ_JAUQWH010000258.1 GCF_030757795.1 Actinoplanes oryzae | reverse complement strand
CTCCGGGAAGGGCTCGAAGACGTCGAGCGGGGTGTCGTGGTCCGCCCACGGGTCGACCGGCGGGGTGTGCGACCAGTCTTCGGTGCCGGCCCACGGGTCCGCGGGCGCCGGTGGCTGGGCGGGCGGCTGCTGGAGGTCCGCCGGGACACGGCGGCGCGACCACCGGGACTTCTTCGGCGTGGCGGCGGGGACGGCCGCCGAGCCGCTCCAGCGCTGCGGGACCTCGGTGGCCGGGTCGGGCGCGGCGGAGGTGGGCGCTTCGGCCGTACCGTCCGAATTGTCCTTGGTGGGCTCGGGTGCGAGGCCGGCGGTGGTCCCGTCGGCAGGCGACGCCTGCGCGGGCACCGGCTCGCCCGCTGACGGCACCGGGGAAACCGGGGACGCCGCCGGCGGTGCGGCGGGCTCGTCCCCGGCCGGGCTCGCGGGGTCCTGGCGGTCCATCCGGTGATCTCCCTGCTTGGTCGGCGCGCGGTGCTCCCGCCCCAGGTTAGAGCGGGTACGCCAGTGCCCCGGCGGCGATCGACATCGATGATCGGCGAGCGTGACACCGGAACGTCGTTTTTCTCGCGTGGGAAATGTCCGCGGCCGACGGACAGAGGGGGCGATGTGCGAGACGGTGCGGAGTCGTATGGTGACCCGGTGGTGATCCGGACATGAATACGACTCAGCGACACGCCATCAGGGTGACGGGGCGGCCGGACGGGCGTCCGATGCTGCTCGCGCACGGGTACGGATGTGACCAGAACATGTGGCGCTTCGTGGCGCCCGCGTTCGAGGAGACCCACCGCGTCATCCGCTTCGACCACGTCGGCGCGGGCAAGTCGGACCTGCGCGCGTACGACGACGAGCGCTACTCCTCCCTCGAGGGGTACGCCTCCGACGTGCTGGAGATCATGCACGACCTGGACCTGCGCGATGTGGACTTCGTCGGGCACTCGGTCAGCGCCATGGTGGGGGTGCTGGCGGCGATCCGCGAGCCGGACCGCTTCCACAAGCTGGTCCTCATCGGCCCGTCGCCGTGCTACATCGACGACGTGGACTACGTCGGCGGCTTCGGCAAGGACGACATCGAGCAGATGCTGGTGTCCCTGGACAGCAACTATCTGGGCTGGTCGACCGCGATGGCCCCGGTCATCATGGGCAACCCGGACCGCCCGGAGCTCGGCGAGGAGCTGTCCAACAGCTTCTGCGCCACCGACCCCGTCATCGCGAAGAAGTTCGCCCGCGTGACGTTCCTGTCGGACAACCGGCCCGACCTGCACAAGCTGCGGGTGCCCGCGCTGATCCTGCAGTGCGCCGACGACGTGATCGCCCCGGCGGCGGTCGGTGACTATGTTCACGACCATCTGGAAGGGAGCACACTGGTGGCCATGAATGCGACCGGCCACTGTCCCAACCTCAGCGCGCCCGACGAGACGGTCGCGGCCATCAAGGCGTACCTGTAAATCACCATGACCGAGAGCGGCGGTGACGTTCCCGACGTGACGCAGGACCTGCGCGTGCCCTGGGACGAGGATCCGGGCGACCTCTACGAACACGCCCCGTGCGGCTATCTGACCACCCTGCCGGACGGCACGATCGTCCGGGTCAACGAGACCTTCCTGGCCTGGACCGGCTACGACCGGGCCGGCCTGGTCGGCCGCAAGCGCTTCCGCGACCTGCTGAGCCCGGGCGACAAGATCTGGTACGAGACCCACTACGCGCCGCTGCTGTCCATGCAGGGCGACGTGCACGAGGTCGCCTTCGACGTGGTGTGCGCGGACGGCCGGCGACTGTCCACACTGGTCAACTCGGTGCTGGGCCGTAACCCCGGCGGCTCGCCCCGGGCCATCCGCACCACGATCTTCGACGCCACCGAGCGCCGCGGCTACGAGAAGGAGCTGCTCGCCGCCCGCCACGCGGCCGAGTCGTCCGAGCAGCGGGTCGGCGCCCTGCAACAGGTCGTGGCCGATCTGGCGGCGGCGCCGACCGCGACGGAGGTGGCCGAGGCGGTCGTGCGCGCCCCGGTCCTCGCCTTCGGCGCCGGGCACAGCAGCGTCTGGCTCGTCGACCCCGACCGCGACCAGCTGAACGCCGTGGCGAGCACGGATCCCCGCGGGCCCGCCCCCGACGACATCCCGACCAGTGCCACCCGCCCGGTCGCCGAGGTCGCGCGCCGCGGGGACCTGCACGTCTTCGCCACCCGGGAGGAGGCGGAGGGCGAGTTCCCGGAGCTCGCCGCCACGATGCGCCGCACCGGCTGCAAGACCGCCGTGCTGCTCCCGCTGACCATGGGCTTCGCGGGCGAGACGATCGGCGCCGAGGTGCTGGGCGTGCTGAGCTTCGGCTTCCCGGAGCAGCGCGAGCTGACCGACGCCGAGCTGCGGGTCGTCCGCCTCCTCGGCCACCAGGCGGGCCAGGCGCTGGACCGGGCACGGCTCTACGACGACGCGCGCCGCCGGGAGGAGCGTGCCACGTTCCTCGCCGGGACGACCCGGGCACTCGAGGAGATCCCGCGGCTCATGCCCCGCGCCCGCCGCCTGGTCGACCGGATCGTGCCGGAGGTCGCCGAGTGGGCGGCCGTACGGTTGCAGGTCGGGCCGGCGGGCCTGCTCGCCGATGCCGGCGGCCCGGCGCCCGACCCCGACCGGCTCGCCGAGCGGGTCGCGGCCGTCGTGGCCGGCGGGGAGCCCCAGCTCACCGACGACGGGCCCGACCGCGACTGCGCCGTGCTGCCGCTGACGGCGGGCGGCAAGGTGCTCGGGACGCTGGCGCTGCGGATGGCGCCGGGGCGGCGTACGGCGTCGGCGGAGGCCTCCTTCCTGCACGACCTGGCCGATCGCGCCGGGCTCGCGCTGGAGAACGCCCGGCTCTACGAGCAGGAGCGGGCCATCGCCCGGACCCTGCAGCGCAGCCTGCTCGCCGGCGACCTGCCCACCGATCCGCGCTTCGCGGTCGAGACGCACTACCAGGCTGCCGCGCACGATCTGGAGGTCGGCGGCGACTGGTACGACGCCTTCCTCATCACCCCGGACAAGCTCGCCGTGGTGGTCGGCGACGTCGTGGGCCGGGGCATCGACGCGGCCACCACCATGGGCCAGCTGCGCAGCGCCATCCGCGCGCTGGCCTCGGCCGAGGCGGGGCCGGCCCGGCTGCTGGAACGGCTCGACAGGTTCGTCGACCGGGTGGAGTCGGCGCGCATGGCCACGCTCGCCTACTGCGAGGTCGACCTCAAGACCAGCGAGATGACGTACGCCTGCGCGGGCCACCTGCCCCCGCTGCTGACCCAGCCGGGCGACTCCCCGCGCTACCTGCTCGACGGCCGGTCCGGTGCCCTCGGCTCCCGTGCGGGGCGCACCGCCCGGATCGAGCACCGGACGCTGCTGAGCGCCGGCAGCCGCCTGCTGCTCTACACCGACGGGCTCATCGAGCGCCGCAACCGGCCCATCGACAAGGGCTTCGAGGTGCTGGCCCGCACGTACGCCGGGCGGCGCGACGCCCCGCTGCCGGGCCTGACCGCGGGCCTGGCGGAGGCGCTGGTCGGCCGGGAGCACGCCGACGACGTGTGCCTGCTCTGCCTGTCGCTGGGCACCGAGGAGCGGATGGAACGCTCGATCGGGGCCGACCCGGTGCAGATCGCGCTGCTCCGCAAGGACCTGCGCGGCTGGCTCGTCTCGCACCAGGTCGACGGCGACAGCACCCAGGCCGTGCTGCTGGCCTGCTCGGAGGCGGTCGCCAACGCGATCGAGCACGGCTATCGCAACGACCCGTTCGGCATCGTCGACGTCACGGCGACCGTCACGGCCGACGCCGTCGAGGTGAAGGTCACGGACCGGGGCAACTGGAAGGCCTCCGACACGGACGTGGCCCGGGGGCGGGGGCTGCAGCTCATCCGCCAGGTGATGGACCAGGTGACCTTCGACCGTACGGAAGGGACGACGGTGACGATGCGGCGGACCCGCCGGGGGGTGCGATGACCGAGGAATGGGTGACCTTCGCGCGGCTGGGCCGGACCGAGCTGGTCCGGCTGGCCGGGGAGATCGACCTGGCCAACGCGCCGGAGATCGGCCGGGAGATCCAGCGCCGGACGGGTCACAGCGGCGCCGGCGTGCTCATCGACCTCACCGCGGTCTCGTTCCTCGACAGCGCCGGGGTGCGGCTGCTCGACTCGCTGGTCGGCGACCTCGACCGGTCGGGCACCCCGATCCGGCTGGTCGTGGGGGAGACCGGGGCCGCCCGGATGACGCTCCAGCTGTGCGCCTTCCGCGACGACCTCATGAGCACGGATCTCGACAGGGCCGCGGACGAGGTTTCGTAGGAACCCGCGTACCCTGGATGCCCATGAGCCTCCCCTCCGTCTTCCCACAGCTCGAACAGCTGCTGCCGTTGGTCAGCAAGCCGATCCAGTACGTGGGCGGCGAGCTCGGTGCCGTCGTCAAGGACTGGGACGCCACCACCGTGCGCTGGGCGCTCATGTACCCGGACGCGTACGAGGTGGGCCTGCCCAACCAGGGTGTCCAGATCCTCTACGAGGTGCTCAACGAGCAGCCCGACGTGCTGGCCGAGCGCACCTACGCGGTCTGGCCCGACCTCGAGGCGCTGATGAAGCAGAACGGCGTCCCGCAGTTCACCGTCGACGCGCACCGGCCGGTGCGGGCCTTCGACGTGCTGGGGCTGTCGTTCGCCACCGAGCTCGGCTACACCAACATGCTCTCCGCCCTCGACCTGGCCGGCATCCCGCTGGACAGCGCCGACCGCACCGACGAGGACCCGATCGTGCTCGCCGGCGGGCACGCGTCGTTCAACCCGGAGCCGATCGCCGACTTCATCGACGCCGCCGTGCTCGGCGACGGCGAGGAGGCTGTGCTCGAAATCACCGGCATCATCCGCGAGTGGAAGGCCGAGGGCTGCCCCGGCGGCCGCGACGAGCTGCTGCTGCGCCTCGCGCGCACGGAGAGCATCTACGTCCCGCGCTTCTACGACGTCGACTACCTGCCCGACGGCCGGATCCAGCGCGTCGTGCCGAACCGCCCGGACGTCCCGTTCCGGGTCAACAAGCGCACGACGATGGACCTCGACGCGTGGCCGTACCCGAAGAAGCCGCTGGTCCCGCTCGCCGAGACGGTCCACGAGCGCTACGCCGTGGAGATCTTCCGCGGGTGTACGCGCGGCTGCCGCTTCTGCCAGGCCGGCATGATCACGCGGCCGGTGCGCGAGCGCTCGATCACCACGGTGGGGCAGATGGTGAAGGAGGGGCTGGAGTTCTCCGGCTTCTCCGAGGTGGGCCTGCTCTCGCTCTCCAGCGCCGACCACTCCGAGATCGGCGACATGTGCTCCGGGCTCGCCGAGCAGTACGCGGACACGAACGTCTCGCTGTCGCTGCCGTCGACCCGCGTGGACGCCTTCAACATCGATCTGGCCCAGGAGCTGTCGCGCAACGGGCGGCGTACGGGCCTGACCTTCGCGCCGGAGGGCGGCTCGGAGCGGATCCGCAAGGTCATCAACAAGATGGTGACCGAGGAGGACCTGATCCGGACGGTCGTCACGGCGTATTCGAACGGCTGGCGGCAGGTCAAGCTCTACTTCATGTGCGGCCTGCCCACCGAGACCGACGAGGACGTGCTGCAGATCGGCCGGATGGCGCACGAGGTCATCAAGGCCGGCCGGATCGCCGCGGGCACCAAGGACATCCGCTGCACGGTGTCGATCGGCGGGTTCGTGCCCAAGCCGCACACCCCGTTCCAGTGGGCGGCCATGGAGCGTCCCGAGGTCATCGACAACCGGCTCAAGATGCTCAAGCAGGAGATCAACAGCGACCGGTCGCTGGGCCGCGCCATCGGCTACCGCTACCACGACGGCGAGCCGTCGCTGATCGAGGGCCTGCTCTCGCGCGGCGACCGCCGGGTCGGCAAGGTCATCAAGCGGGTCTGGGACAAGGGCGGCCGCTTCGACGGCTGGTCCGAGCACTTCTCGTACGCCCGCTGGGTCGAGGCCTGCGACGAGGTCCTGCCCGAGTTCGGCGTCGACCTCGACTGGTTCACCACCCGCGAGCGCGAGCAGCTCGAGGTGCTGCCCTGGGACCACCTGGACTCGGGCCTGGACAAGGACTGGCTCTGGCAGGACTGGCAGGACTCGATGACCGAGTTCGAGCAGGACGACTGCCGGTGGACGCCGTGCTTCGACTGCGGCGTGTGCCCGTCGATGGACACCGAGATCCAGATCGGGCCCACCGGCCAGAAGCTGCTGCCGCTCACTCCGGTCGGCGGCCTGCGCATGCCGTCCGCGTCCGCTCACTCACACTGACGCTTCTCCCGCGTTCTTCCCGCGGGCTCCGCCCCGGGGAAGAACCGCCTTCTTAAGGACTTCGTCATCGCTCCCAAGAATCAGCCCCCGGGGGGCCAGGCTCCGGTCGTGCAGCGGATCAGGCTCCGCTATGCGAAGCGTGGCCCCCTGCGCTTCACCTCGCACCGCGACTTCGCCCGGGCCTTCGAGCGGTCGCTGCGGCGCGCGGGCGTCCCGATCGCGTTCTCGCAGGGCTTCACCCCCCACCCCAAGATCTCGTACGCGTCCGCGGCGCCCACCGGCGTCGGCAGCGAGGCGGAGTATCTGGAGATCGGCCTCCAGGCGCCCGTGGACCCGGCGCAGTTGATCGTGGCGCTCGACGCCGCCCTCTCACCCGGTCTCGACGTGCTCGACGCCGTGATCGCGCCGGAGGGCTCGGGCAGCCTGGCCGACCGGATCGACGCGTCCGCGTGGCGTCTCGAGCTGCCGCAGGTCTCCCCGGCGCAGGCGGAGGCGGCCGTCGCGGCCTTCCTGGCGGCCGACGAGGTGCTGGTCGAGCGCATGACCAAGCAGGGCCGGCGCTCGTTCGACGCCCGAAATCCGGTTGCGTCCTTCGTTGTGACGAAGGAGTCTGACGCACCTTCCGGGGCGACGGCGGCACCGTGTGCGATAATCGACCTTGTCGTGCGGCAGGTCACTCCCGCCGTGCGGCCCGATGACGTCCTGTCCGGCCTGCGTGTGGTGGCCGGCCTGGAGCCGCCGGTGCCCCCACGGGTGACCCGGCTGGCCCAGGGCCTGCTCACTGCGCAGGGGGAGATCGTCGATCCGCTCGACGCGGATCGCGTGGACGCACCCGTCGTCGGGCGCTAGCTGGTTTCGGCCCGCGCCCACGCTGGGAACCCATCGGTCAGCGCCAGTCGATCTTCGGCAGGCGCTGTGAGCGTCAGCCGGTCTCCGGCGAGCGCTCAGGCCGGCAGACTTCGGCAGCCCGTCCGACGAGGGCCGGGACCGAAAAACTTGCGGCGACCCTGCGTGGCAGCGCTCACCCGCGCCCGGGGCCGCCAGAACTGGAGAGCGCCCCATGCTCGATAACGAGCCACAGGGCGGTGAACGGGACGAGGCCCTCACTCCTCCTCCCGCCGACGCCGCCGCCAGCACGACCGCTCCCGCGCGCAAGCGGGCCCCGCGCCGGAAGGCTGCCGCTGCCGCGGCGCCACCGGCCGGTGATGATCCGTCTGCCTCGACCGGAGACGCCGCCGCGTCGACGGGAAGTGCCGGGGACGCGCCCGCCGCGCCGGCCGGGGATGCTTCGGCCGCGCCGGCCGGGGATGCTTCGGCCGCGCCGGCCGGGGATGCTTCGGCCGCGCCGGCCGGGGATGCGGCGGAGACGCCCGTCGCGCCGGTGAAGAAGGCCGCGCGCAGCCGGGCGCGGAAGAAGGCGGTTCCCGCGGCCGCCGCCGAGGAGGCGCCGCTGCCGGGCCTGGACGACGGGGCAGCCTCCGGGCAGATCACGCCCGTCGCGCAGAACCCGGCCGCCGTGGCGGAGAGCCTGCTGAGCGACGCCGAGCCGGTCGCCGCGGCGACTTCGGTGGCCCCGGATGCCGCCGCTGCTTCCGCCCCCGCTGCTGCTTCCGCCTCCGCCGCTGCTTCCGCCTCCGCCGCTGCTTCCGCCTCCGATGCTGCCGAGGCGCCTGCTGCGGCCAAGGCGCCCGCGAAGAAGGCCACGCGCAGTCGCGCCCGGAAGAAGGCCGTGCCGGCTGCCGCTGCCGATGAGGCCGTTGCTCCGGCAGCAGACGCCGCGCCCGCTGAGGCCGCCCCTGTCGAGGCCGCCCCCGCTGCCGCTGCGCCTGCTGCCGCCGTGCCTGCTGAGGCTGCGCCCGCTGTGGCGGAGCCCGCCGAGGACGAGGAGGAGACGCCCGAGGACGGTGTCACCGTCATCGGCGTCCTGCCGCTGGACGACGACTTCGTCGAGGAGGAGCCCGCGCCCAAGGGCCGTCGCCGGGCCGCCGCGCTTCCTCCGGCCGTACTCTTCATGCCGCCGGAGGCGACCACCGAGCCGGCGCCCGCCCCCGCGACCCGGCGCACCCGCCGTGGGCAGGCCGCCGTGCCCGCCGTCGAGGCCGTCGCCCCGCCGGCCGAGGTCGCCGGCGGCACCGAGCCGGCCGAGGCTCCGGAGGCCACGCCCGCCGTCGCCCCCGCCGCCTCGGCCGAGGAGCCGGTGGAGACCGGTCGCCGCAG
This sequence comes from Actinoplanes oryzae, assembly GCF_030757795.1. GTDB lineage: Bacteria > Actinomycetota > Actinomycetes > Mycobacteriales > Micromonosporaceae > Actinoplanes. The sequence goes on along the minus strand of NZ_JAUQWH010000258.1, from coordinate 53 downwards.
CCGGCGCCGCCGCCGGGGTGCCGCCGCGGAGGCCGACGAGGCCGCCGTCGCCG
>NZ_JAUQWH010000257.1 GCF_030757795.1 Actinoplanes oryzae | reverse complement strand
CGATTCGGGGACGCCCATGCCGGCGGCGAGCTGCGACCGGTGCCGCGCCACGATGAACAGCGCGTAGTCGATGCCGACCGCGAGGCCGAGCATGACGGCCAGCGTCGGGGCGGTCGTGGGCAGGGTCAGCGCCCCGGCGACCGTGGTGAGGGCCGCCGCGGTGCCGCCGACCCCGAGCAGCGCCGTGAGCAGGGGCAGGCCGGCCGCCACGAGGGAACCGAACGTGACGACCAGCACGACCAGGGCGATGAGCAGCCCCGCGGCCTCGGTCACATGGCTCGTCTCGCCGGGGGTGTCGCCGTACGCGGAGCCGCCGAGCTCGACCCGCAGCCCGGCGTCGCGGGCCGGCTGGAACACCGCTTCCAGGGCGTCGAGGGTCCCGTCGCCGAGCTGCGCGCGGGTCACGGGATAGCCGACGTTTGCCAGCGCCGTGCTGCCGTCGGGCGAGACCGTCCCGGCGGTGAACGGATCGGCCACGCCGGCCACCTGCGGCGCCTTGGCCGCGGCGGCGACGGTCTGCTCGATCACCGCCCGCGACTCGGTGATCCGGTGGCCGGTGGGAGCCACGAACACGACCTGAGCGGTGGCGCCGGCGGCGGCGGGGAACTCCGCGCCGACGGTGTCCAAGGTCTGCTGGGCGCGGGAGCCGGGGATGGCGAAGTCGTCCTCGTACGAGCCGCCGAGCGTCGCCGCGAGCGCGCCCACCGCGACGAGCACGGCCAGCCAGGCGACCAGAACGATGCGGCGGCGCCGGAACGACCAGGCGCCGAGCCGATGAAGCAGTGCGGCCATCCGAGGAACTCCCAGGGCAACTGTCGGGACAGGGGAGCCCCAGCACACCGCGGGTGCCTGACGGCCGGCCGGACCCGGACCTGACGGTTGGCTGACTGTCCGCCCCTCAGCCAACCGTCAGGGTCAGCGGCGGCCGGCGGTAAGGAGCCGGTGCTGTGCTGCTGGTCCGTACGCGCTGGGAGGCAGGTATCGATGCGAAAACTCTGGATCGTCGCCGCGGTGGTGGTCGTCGCCGTGCCCGGGCTCGGCTTCGCCGCCGACCGGGTGGTCGCGGCACGTGCGGCCGGCCGGCTCGCCGACCGCCTGGCGTGCGCCGCGAAGCTGAGCCCGGCTCCGGAGGTCTCCTTCGGCGGCACACCGTTCCTCGTGCAGGCGGCCCGCGGATCCTTCGGCACGGTGCGGGTGCGGGCGCCCCGGGTGTCGTCGGGCCGCTTCACCGTGGCCGTCGACGCGACGGCCCACGACGTCAGCCTGCCCGGCGGCGGTGGCGCCGTGCGGGCGGGCTCGCTCACCGCCGACGTCACCGTTCCCTACGCCGTGCTCGGTGCCGCCGCCGGGCAGGACGGCACACCCGCGGCGCAGTACGGCGGGGACGACAGCGGCCGGCTCACGATCGGGATGCAGACGCAGCTGCTCGGCGGCGCCCAGCAGCTGACGGTCCACGCGACGCCGACGATCGCCGGCGGCACCCTCGTCGTGCAGCCCGAGGAGGTGGAGATCCCGGTCCTGGGCCTGCGGGTGCCCGCCGACCGGCTCGGTGACCGGGCGCAACCGCGCACGATCACCCTGCCCGCCCTCCCGGCCGGTGCCGGCTACGCGGCGGCGAAGGCGACCGCGGCCGGGCTCGTCGTCACGATCACGGCGGCGGGACTGGAAGCGGGCGCCACCGGAGGCGGCGGGTGCGACTGACGCCGGTCAGGCCAGGTGGAAGGGGTCCCGGCCGAACACGAACGTGGCGATGTCCATCTTGTCCACTGTGCCGTCCGGGGCCCGGAGCACGTGCAGCAGCTCGCCGGCGTTCGTGCCCGCCGTGCCGCGCCACCGGTCCGGGGCCTCACGCACGAAACGCCACGGCGCCCGGGCCGCCCCGGCGAGCGGGGTCATGACCAGCTCCTCGCCGTCCGGGGCGACCTCGTACTCCATGCCCATCCACCACCACCGGCCGCACAGCTCGGCGGTCTCGCCCGTGGGAGCCGGCGCCGGGCGCCACGGCTGGACGGCCGGCGGGGAGGCGTCCAGCACGGCGGTGAGGGCCTCCAGGGCGACCGTACGGATGCTCGTGCCCCGCAGCCCGTACGCGTTGGCGAAGGCGACGACCCCCAGCCGGCTGGGCCGGTGCACCAGCAGCTGCGCGGCGTAACCGGGCATCGAGCCGCCGTGGCCGACGTAGATGCGCTCGCCGACGCGGTTCATCTCCGGCCCCAGCCCGTGCCCCGCCGTCCACGTCCCGTCCTGCATGGCGACCGGGGTGCACATCTCGTCGAGGGTGGCGCGGCTGAGCACCGCGGGCGCCGGGTCGGCCAGGAACCCGGCCCACTTGGCCAGGTCGGTCGCCGTGGACCACAGCTGACCCGCCGCGGCCATCGCGCCCGCGTCGTGGCGGGGCTCCTCGTGCAGGCTGCCGTCGAGGGCGTGGACGACATACCCCCGGGCGTACGGCTCCACGGGCTGATACGTGGTCCGCTTCATGCCCAGCGGGTCGAGGACGCGCTTGCTCACCCGGGTGGCCCACGGCTCGCCGGTCACCCGGTGGATGACGGCGCCCAGGAGGCCGTACGCCAGGTTGGAGTAGTGGTAGTCGCGCCACGGCGGGCCGGCGATCTTGTCCGCGGTGAGGCCGGCCAGCAGCTCGTCCACGGACTGGCCGGCGGTGCGCTCCCACCACGGGCCGTCGGGCTCGCGCCGCAGCCCCGAGACGTGCCCCAGGAGCTGGCGCAGCGTGACGGCGCCGAGCGGGGTGCCCGGCAGGTGGCGGTAGAGCAGGTCGTCCAGGCTCAGGGCGCCCTCGTCGCGCAGCTGCAGCAGCAGCGTCGCGGTCAGCGTCTTGGTGATCGAGCCGATCCGGTACTGGGTCTTCGGGTCCGGCGGCGGCGTCTCGCCGGCCCCCGTGAAGTGCAGCAGCGAGCGGTCGCGGACCACCGCCAGGGCCAGCGACGGGGCCCGGCCGGTGCGCTGCGCGCGGGCGGCTATCTCGGTGACGGTCCGGGCGGTTTCCGGCAGCAGCGACACGGGTGCGTTCCTCCAAGGGGTCGGTCCCTGGGTCCAACTGCCCGGCGGGCCACGGGGAACGGATGAAAGTGGGGGCCGCGCCGGATCGTCGTGGATGCGTGGACGTGTCAGGATCGAAGCATGGAATCGGTCCTGTGGCTCGTGCTCGCGATCGCGCTGGCGATCGGCGAGGCCTTCACGGCGACCTTTCTGATCATCTTCTTCGCGGCGGGTGCGCTCGCGGCGGCCGGCGTGGCGGCGCTCGGCGGCCCGGTGCTGCTCCAGGTCATCGTCTTCGCCCTCGTCTCCGGGCTCTCGGTCGGCATGCTGCGGCCGATCATCACGCGGCACGCCAGGTCCGCGCTGGAGACGGGCGAGACACCGTTCGGCATCGAGGCGCTCGAGGGGCAGCACGCCACCGTCCTCGAGGAGGTCGGCGCCGACAAGGGCCTGGTCAAGGTCGAGGGGGAGTTGTGGACGGCACGATCGTTCGACGGCCACGAGATCTACGAGCCGGGCGAGCGCGTCCGCATCATCAAGGTCAAGGGCGCCACCGTCATCGTGTGGCGTGACGAGACCCCGAACATATAGGGGCACCCATGGACGCTGTGATTGGCGTACTCATCCTCGTGATCGCCCTCTTCGCGGTGATCACTCTCATCCGGTCGGTCCGCATCGTTCCCCAGCAGCGCATGGACGTCGTCGAGCGGCTGGGCAAGTACAAGCGCACCCTGTCTCCCGGCCTCAACCTGCTGGTCCCCTTCGTCGATGCCGTGCGCACCAAGGTCGACATGCGCGAGCAGGTGGTCAGCTTCCCGCCGCAGCCCGTCATCACGTCCGACAATCTCGTGGTCAGCATCGACACCGTCCTCTACTTCAAGGTGGTCGACCCGGTCCGGGCCACGTACGAGATCTCGAACTTCCTGCAGGCCATCGAGCAGCTGACCGTCACCACCCTGCGCAACGTCATCGGCTCGCTCGACCTCGAGCGCGCCCTGACCAGCCGCGAGGAGATCAACCGGCACCTGTCCAGCGTGCTCGACGAGACCACCGGGCGGTGGGGCATCAAGGTCACCCGCGTGGAGATCAAGGCGATCGAGCCGCCGCCCAGCATCCGCGACTCCATGGAGAAGCAGATGCGCGCCGAGCGCGAGCGCCGCGCCACCATCCTCAACGCCGAGGGTCACAAGCAGGCGCAGATCCTCACCGCCGAGGGCGAGAAGCAGGCCGCGGTGCTGCGTGCCGACGGTGACCGCCAGTCGCGCATCCTGCAGGCCGAGGGCCAGGCCAAGGCCATCCGCACGGTCTTCGACGCGATCCACACGTCCAACCCGTCGCAGAAGGTCCTCGCCTACCAGTACCTGCAGTCGCTGCCGCAGATCGCCAACGGCACGGCGAACAAGGTGTGGATGATCCCCACCGAGTTCACCAAGGCGCTCGAGGGGCTCGGCGGGGCGCTCGGCGGGCTGGCCGGCATGGTCGGCGACGAGCCCTCCGACAAGGTGGACGCCGGCGCCGTCGAGCGCGAGGCGGTCGCCGCGGCCGAGGCAGCGGCGGCGGAGGCCCAGGCCGTCAACGCCCAGGTGCGCGAGGCCGAGGCGCAGGTCTCCGGCGACACCGGCCCGAAGGGCCTGCCCGCGCCCGAGACGATCCCGCCGTCGTCGGCGCTCGGCGCCGCCGACTACAACGGAGCCGGCGAGCCCGAGCGGGCGTAACGCTCAGGGTGCAACACGGGAGTAAATAGGGCCAAACCCCGCGCGGGAGCGCGGGGTTTTGCCATGGTGGACTTTCCGACGGTGCCCCCGGCCGCTCGCCCGACCCAAGGCGGAGCCATGAGCACGAGCCAGTACCAGACCGCGAGCGGTCGCCCCCTGCGCGTCGCCCCGGCCTGGGTGGGCGCGCCCGGCTCCGAGAGCGCCGACCCCACCGCCTTCCCCGTACGCGACGCGGTGTGGATCTGGTCCGTCCGCCGCTACGCCCGCACCGCCCTCTGGGCCCTGCCCGCCGGCGCCGTCCTGCACGGCTGGGCCACCCTCGGCGTCGCCGTCCCGCCCGGCCCGCTGCCCGTCCAGCTCGCCGCCGCCTGGCTCACGACGGTGGCGATGATCGCCCTGGCCGGCCTGCTCGCCGGCACCCGCGCCCGCCGCTCCGCCGCCGCCGGCCTGCTCATCAGCCTGGCCGGCGCCGTCCTCTGGCTGCCCCTCACCACCGTGCCCGCCGGAGCCGCCGTGCCCGCCGCCGGTCTGCCCGCCGGCCACGTGCGCCCCGCCGCCCTGATCGCCGCCGCCGTCCTGGGCACCGGCTGGCTCCTGCTCGGCTGGGCGGTCTTCCGCTCCCGCCTGGTCAACCCGGCCGACGGCGTCCTGCTGATGCTGGCCGCCGTCTCCGTGGGCGCGGGCACCTTCGCCGTCAAGCCCCTGCCGACCGTCGGCGCCCTGCTGCTGCTGGCCGCGGGCATGGGCCTCGCCTGGACCGGCGGCCGCCTCGTCCCGCCCGCCTGACCGTGTGATCTTCGTGGGGCATAATCCCGCCCGTGCAGGACGAGAAGCGGGTGCCCGCCGGATACACCTCCGAGCGTGTCGGGTTCTTCACCGATGCGGTCTTCGCGATCGCGATGACGCTGCTGGTCATCGACATCCCCAAGCCCGAGGACGAGAGCGAGTTCGGCGTCGGCGAGGTCGGCCGTGCCCAGGCCGCCCGCAACCTGCTCCACTTCCTGTACGAGCAGATCCCGTCCTTCTCGGCGTACCTGCTGGCGTTCTACCTGCTGTGGATCGTGTGGCGGCAGCACCATGAGCTGTTCGACCAGATCGGGCGGGTGTCCCCGGGCGTCATCCGGCTGCACTTCCCGTTGCTGCTGCTCGTCGGGTTCGTGCCCTATGCGACGACGGTCTACGACCACAACACCCGCAACCCCGCCGCGGCGGGGCTGTTCTCCGTCATGGTGGCCGCGCTGCTGATCATCCGCTCGGCGCTGCAGAGCCGGGCCCTCAAGGACGGCCTGCTGCACGAGGACGTCGACCTGGCCGCCTACCGTACGGACGCCCGGTCCTCATGGATCGTGGCCTGGTACTTCCTCGCCACCGTGCTGTTCACGTGGTGGACGCCGTGGATCACCTTCCTGTGGTTCGGGGCGCCGGTGCTCGGCTCGTTCCTGAACTCGCGGAAGCCTCGTGCCGTGGCACAGTGAGTGGCATGGGCAAGGTGGTCGCTGACATCTCCGTGTCACTCGACGGGTTCGTGACCGGGCCCGGTGCCGGGCCGCTCGCCGGGCTCGGCCGGGACGCGGAGGGCCTGCACACGTGGGCGTTCGCCGACGACGCCGTGGATCGAGAGGTGCTCGCCGCAGCCACCAACGCCACCGGGGTCGTGGTCATGGGCCGGCGGACGTTCGACGTGATCGACGGGCCCGAGGGGTGGAGCGACACCGTCGGGTACGGCGCCGGGCACGCCGCCACGCCGCCCGTGCTCGTGGTCACGCGGCGCCCGCCCGCCGAGATGCGGCTGGAGCGGGACAGGTTCACGTTCGTCGTCGACGGGGTGCGCAGCGCCGTCGCCAAGGCCCGGGACCTCGCCGGGGGACGTGACGTCGTGCTGATGGGCGGGGGCGAGCTGATCCGCGGGGCCCTCGACGCGGGGGTCGTCCAGGAGCTGCGGTTGCACCTGGCGCCTCTGATCCTCGGCGCGGGCACGCCGCTGTTCCCCGGCGGTGCGGTGCCGCGGCAGCTGCGGCAGATCCACGTGCGCCCGTCGGCGCACGCGGTGCATCTCACGTACCGGATCGACTGAGCTCGTAGAACGCGATCGCCGCCGCCGTGGCCACGTTCAGCGAGTCGACTCCGGCGTGCATCGGGATCGACACGCGGACGTCGGCGGCCGCCATCGCCCGGCGGGTCAGGCCCGGGCCTTCCGCACCGAGCAGCAGAGCGGGCCGCTCACGCTGGGCGGCACTCAACTGCGCCAGGGGTACGGTGTCCGCGCCCGGTGTCATCGCCAGCAGCGTGAAGCCGGCCTCCCGGACGGTGTCGAGTGCCTCGGCCCAGTTCTCGGTCTTCGCGTACGGGATGGCGAACACCTCGCCCATGCTGACCCGCACCGATCGGCGGTAGAGCGGGTCGGCGCAGTCGGGGGAGAGCACCACGGCGTCGATGCCCAGGGCCGCCGCGCTGCGGAACAGCGCGCCGAGGTTGGTGTGGGTGTTGAGCCCCTCGAGCACGGCCAGCCGGCGGGCCTTGGCGAGCAGGTCGGGCAGGGCCGGCAGCGGACGCCGGTGGAACGACGCGAGGACGCCGCGGTGCACGTGGAAGCCGGTGATCGACTCCAGGACCGGGGGCGCTCCGGCGTACACGACGGCGTCGTCCGGGAGACCGGTGAGCTGGTTCACACGCTTCTCGTCGACGAGGACCGAGCGGAGCCGGTAGCCGCCCCGCAGGGCACGGTGGATGACGAGCTCACCCTCGGCGATGAAGAGCCCGTTCGGCGGTTCCCACCTGGTACGCAGCTCGACGTCGGTCAGGGCCCGGTAGTCCGCGATGCGGTCGTCGTCGGGGGTGGTGATCTCGGCGTACGGCACAGGGGCATTGTGCCCGGCGCCCACCCGGCGGCGGACCGGTGGGTTGACGCCCGTTTCGTCCCTCGGCGTCCAGGTACTGTTGCCGCCGTTGAAAGGACGGTGGTCACGATCACCCAGCTCCGCACCGACCGGCTCCTCCTCCGGCAGTGGCGCGACGACGACCTGTTGCCGTGGGCGGCTCTCAACGCGGACCCGATGGTGCGCGAGTTCCTCGGCCCGGCGCTGACCTATGAGCAGAGCGCCCAGTCGATGGAGCTGTTCCGCGCCGAGCTGGCGGCCCGCGGCTGGGGCTGGTGGGCGCTGGAGGTGCCGGCGACGGGGGAGTTCATCGGCTTCGCGGGTCTCGACCCCACCGACGAGAGCAGCCCGGTCCCCGGCGTCGAGATCGGCTGGCGGCTGGCCCGCGGGGCGTGGGGCCACGGCTATGCGACCGAGGCGGCGCACGCCCTGCTCGACTTCGGCTTCGCGGAGCTGGGGCTCGGCGAGATCCTGGCCATCACCGTCGCCACCAACCGGCGCTCGCGCGACGTCATGCACCGGCTCGGCATGACCCACGACCCGGCGTGCGACTTCGAGGACCCGGAGATCCCGGCGGGCCCGCTGCGGCACCACGTGCTCTACCGCATCGCCCGGCCTCCCGCCGTGCTCTAGGGTTGCTTGATGCTGGTGGATCCCCTCGAGGCGTTGCAGCAGCGGCGCAGCGCGAAGTGGCGTGCCCATCCCGGCGACGTGCTGCCGATGTTCGTGGCCGAGATGGACGTGCCGATCGCGCCGGTGATCGCCGAGACGCTCAAGGCCGCGATCGACGCCTCCGACACCGGCTATGCGGCCGCGGGGCCGTCGTCGGGGCTCGGCGAGGCGGTCGCGGGGTTCGCCGGGCGCCGCTGGGGCTGGGAGATCGATCCCGCGCGGGTCACCCCGGTCACCGACGTGGGCGTGGGCGTCGTGGAGCTGCTGCGCGTGCTGGCCGAGCCCGGCGGCACCGTGGTGATCAGCCCGCCCGTC
>NZ_JAUQWH010000256.1 GCF_030757795.1 Actinoplanes oryzae | reverse complement strand
TGCTGCTGCAGTTCTGGGGCGCGCCGCCGATGGCGCTGCTCACGGTCGGCGCCGGCACGCTGCTGCTCGGCCGGGACTGGCTGGGCGAGCCGGCCGCCGTCGCCGTCGACCTCGTGCTCTGGACCGCCGGGACGATCGCGGGCCTGATCGTCGCGGTCGCCGTCCCGTACCGGATGATGGTCCACCGCCCCGCCGCCCCCGGCGACGCGTTCGGCGGCTGGCTCATGCCCGTCGTGCCGCCGATGGTCTCCGCGGCCACGGGCGCGCTGCTGGTGCCGCACGTGCCGGACGGCCGGGACCTGCTGCTGACCTGCTACGCCCTGGCCGGGGTGAGCCTGATCGCGGCGTTCGTCGTACTCACCCAGATCTGGGCACGCCTGGTCCGCCACCGGGTCGGTGCCGCGGCTGCAGTTCCGACACTGTGGATCGTCCTGGGGCCCCTGGGCCAGTCGGTGACCGCGTTCCACCTGCTCGGCAACGCGGCGCCCGGCGTGCTCCCCGAGCCGTACGCCACCGGGGCGCAGGTCGTCGCGCTGCTCTACGGCGTACCCGTGCTGGGTTTCGCGCTCTTCTGGGCGGCCCTGGCGGCCGCGGTGACCGTGCGGACCGCGCGGGCCGGGCTGCCTTTCTCGCTGACGTGGTGGAGCTTCACGTTCCCGGTGGGCACGGTGGTGACCGCGACCGGCGGCCTGGCGGTCCGCTCGGGCTCGCCGCTGCTCACGGCCCTGTCCCTGCTCCTGTACGCCGCCCTGGTCGCCGCCTGGACCGTGGTGGCCTTCCGCACGGCGCGGCTCGTGCTCTCGCCCCCGGCTCCCCGCCGGCAGCTCGCGCGGAAAATGAATCCCTCGGCGGGGGAGTTGTCGCCTACCGTGACGCGGTGAGCTTCGCGATCAAACCGACCCTGAGCGGTCCGCGCGTCGTGCTGCGCCCGTTCGGGCCCGGCGACCACCCGGCGATCGTCCGGGCCCTGCGCGATCCCGAGGTGGTCCGGCTGACGGGCAGCCCGGTGGCGGAGCTCGACGAGCACCGGCTGCGCGACTGGTACGGCACGCGCCACGAGCAGGACGACCGCCTCGACCTCGCCGTGGTGGACCGGGCGACCGGCAGGTGGGTGGGCGAGGTCGTCCTCAACGAGCTGGACCGCCCCAACCAGGCGTGCAACTTCCGCATCCTCATCGGACCGGACGGCCGGGCCGACGCGACCGTCATGGCCGTGCTGGCCCCCGACTGGGCCGCCGGTGGGTCCAAGTGCGCATGTGATGCATGTGCGGTATGACGGAAGCGTGCACGAGGAGCAGGCGCCCCGTCGCCGGTTCCTCGACGGCGTCCGCGTGGGGACCGGGCTGGCGGCGGCGAGCTTCGTCCTCGCGCTGACCTTCGGCGCCGCGGCGCAGGAGCAGGGCTGGAGCGTGCCGGCCACCGTCGCCGCCTCGGTGCTGGTCTTCTCCGGCTCGGCGCAGTTCGCCCTGCTCGCGGCCCTGGCCGGCGGCGGCGCGACGGCGCCCGCGGTGGCGGCGGCCCTGCTCATCAACGGCCGCTTCCTGCCCATGGGCCTGGCGCTGGGCCCCAGCCTGACCGGCGGCCGCCTGCGCCGGGCGCTGCAGGGCCAGGCCGTCGTGGACGCCTCCTTCGTGGCCGCCCACACCGGGCACGGCCGCTTCGACCGCTACCGCCTCTTCGGCGCCACCCTGCCGCAGTGGCCCGCCTGGGTGGCCGGCACCGCCCTCGGCGCCTTCGCCGCGCCGCCCGGCGATCTCGTGCACGACCTGGGTCTCGACGTCGCCTTCCCGGCCTTCTTCGTGCTGCTGCTGATCGGGGAGCTCCGGTCGGCCCGCTCCGGCTACCTGTCCGCCGCGGTGGGCGCCGGCGTCGCCGCCCTCCTGCTGTGGTGGGCGCCGGCCGGCGTCGCCCTGCTCGCCGCGACCGTCGGAGCGCTCCTCGGCCTCCGCGCCCGCCGTACGAGCGAAACGAGCACACAATCATGAGCGTCTGGATCGCGATCCTGGCCGTGGCGGCCGGCAGCTTCCTGATCAAGGGCATCGGCCCCGCCGCCCTCGGCGAGCGCGAGCTGCCGCCGTGGAGTACCGGCGTCCTGGCGCTCCTCGCGCCCACTCTCCTCGCCGCCCTCGTGGTGGTCGAGGTCCTCGGCCGCCGCTGGGCGGACCTCGACCCGACCGTCCTCGCCGGACTGGCCGCCGCGGTCGCCGCCTACCTCCTGCGCGCGCCGATGCTCCTGGCCGTCGTCGCCGGCATCGTGACAACCGCCCTCCTCCGCCTCGCTACCGGCTGAGCGACGAGCCCGCCACCGGCCGAGCGACGAGCCCGCCACCGGCCGAGCGACGAGCCCGCCACCGGCCGAGCGACGAGCCCGCCACCGGCTGAGCGACGAGCCCGCCTCCGAGGTGCCGGTGACTCTCCGGGGTCCACGTGCGCTGCACGGCCCGCTGCATCGCGGCCCGGCCGGCACTCACCGTTTGCGGGCCTGGTCCGCGGTCTCGCGGAAGCGGTCGCGCAAAGAGCGCCCGTCCCTGTCGGCCACGGGTTCGAGATAGCTGTTGAGGATGCCGAGCACCGCCATGCCGAGCAGGTTGCCGCGGTCGTCGTCGCCGGCGATGCCCGCGTTCGGGTCGCCCAGGTGGTGGACGGCGAAGCCCTCGGTGACCGCGGCCAGCATCATGGCGAGCTGGTCGAGGGTCACGCCGGGGCGCAGGCGGAATCCGCGCGAGGCGAATGTGGACTCGTAGATCTTCTTCCAGGGTCCCAGCGCGCCCTCGTAGCTGTTCGCGATGACGGTGTGGATGCCGTCGTTGCGGTCGGCGGTCGCGACCATGATGAGCTGCAGCCGGAAGAGCGGCATCCGGCAGATGGCCTGCAGCTCCGCGTACGTCGCCCGGTCGATCGCGTCGACGAAGCTCTCCTCGTCGTCGAGCCAGCCGCGGGTCTCCAGGCTCGCGTTGTACTGCGGGTCGTAATTCATCGCGTGGAACAGGAACGTGAGCAGGTCGTTGAGGTAGTCGTCGTGACTGGCCCAGGTCGCCCGGTACGGCCCGAGCCCGCGCTGCCTCAGGAACGGCGGCTCGAGCTGCTCCATCTCCCGCGACAGGGCGCGTTCGGTGAGGAAGCGCAGCCCCGACCAGTACTGCTTGTCGCGCGAGGCCATCGTCCAGTCCCAGGCGCCGAGGTTCTGCTCGACGAGGTTGGCGCCCGCCTTGAGGTAGGACGCCACCTTCGGCGAGTTCACCAGCGCCGCGCGGGTCGACTCCTTGATCCCCTTGACGCGCGTGACGATGCCGGTCAGATCCTGATCGTACGGATAGGGGAACTCCGTCTTGCGCTCATGGGTGGCCATCGCTGCCTCCTCCCTCGCACCTCACAGGCAGCATGCCACGTCTCGCCCCGCGTGGTTGCTCCCGGTGCCTACAGTGCCCGCATGATCTCACGCCGAGTCACATTCATCGCGGTCGTCATGCTCACGGCCGGTGGCTGCGCCGCCCCGGGCACCACCCCCGCGGCCGACGGCCGGGCCACCCTGAGCGACGCGTTGTCCGGCCTGGCGGCGGGCAACTACACCTTCGCCCGTACGGGGAACGGCGCATCCCAGGGCACGGTGCACCTGCCGGACGGTTTCTCGGCCGAGCAGCCCTCCGGCCCGTCGGTGCTCGTCGCCGGGGACGTCTACCACCTGCGCTACCGCATCTACGGCAGCCAGCACGAGGCCTACGGCGAGATCTTCGACGAGTACGCCGCCAAGGGCACCGCCGCGGACAAGGCCGACGTGCGCAAGGCGAAGGACGTCATGCGGATCCTCGACGGCACGCACTGGGTCCGCGCCGACCGCAAACGTCTCGCGACGGCCGCCGAGGCCGACGACCAGAGCGGCATGGAGAACCTCCCCACGGCCCCGACCGCCGCGGCCCCCGACATCACCGGCGCCACCGCCCTGGTCGCCGCGGCCACCACGGCGACCGTCGACGGCTCCACCGTCACCGGCACGCTCGACGCCACCAAGGTCGACCCGCAGCTGCGACTGTTCGCCAACGACCCGTACTACTTCTACGGCCCCAAGGCGAGCGCCCTGCCGTACCGCGCGACCCTGGACACCGCCGGCCGCCTGACCGGGATCACCGTCGACATCCCCGGCATCCTCGAGGCCCCGGCCTCGGCGGAACCCGGCCAGATCCCGTCCGACGCCCCCACCGCGTCCCCCGCCGAAACCCTGACGATCACCATCACCGCGTACGGCACCACACCCGTCCCCACCGCCCCCACCGGCGCGACCGACCTCGACCCGTCCGCCTACGACCAGCTCAAGAACGACGTCGACTGACGACCGGCGACCTGCCGGCCCTCGCCGCCGACCTCCGCCTCCGCCCGGCGTCGCACGCGGCTGAAGCCGTCCCGGCCCGCCGGCTGCCCGAGCCCCGGGTCGCCACGATGACGCAGGTCAGCGAGGCCCGACGTCGGCGCTCTGTCCGGCTCCCAAGGAGCATCACCGCGCTGTCTGGGAGCCGGACATTGTCGGGTCAGGCGGTCGCGTCGCGGAGCGGACGCCAGGCAATGACCGTGATCGCTGTCATGGCCCCGGCGGCGATCCAGAACGGCGCGGTGATTCCCCAGGTGCTCGCCAGCAGGCCGCCGAGAAGAGAGCCCAGCGCGGCTCCGCCCAGATCCAGCAGCGAGTACACGCTGCCTACCCGGCCGCGTAGGTGATCAGGAACCACTCGTTGGCGGATCGAGGCGACCACCTGGCGCACGAGGTGCTCGACGTCGGACAGGCCGAGGCGCTGCCGGCAGGAGATGACGAACACCGCGAACGCCGCGCAGAACGCGATGGTGCCGATGCCCATGCTGACCGCCATGGTCCGCACCAGCCGGTGCCGCCACAACCACCGCACTCCTTCGGCGATCTCACCGCGGAGCGTGGTCGGCGGCCCAGGTTGCGGCCCGGCCGGCACCGGGCGGATGCCGGCGATGAGGACGGCGGCGACCGCGAACGTCAGGGCCTCGAAGCCGAACGGTGCGGCCGCCGCGACGACGAAGAGCCACGCTCCCAGCGGGTTGGCGACGCTTGCGGGGGACAGGATCACGCGCGGCGGTCGAGGAATTCGTAGACGTCCTGGGCGTCGACGCCGGGGAAGGTGCCCGGGGGGAGGGCGGCCAGCAGGTGGGAGTGGACTCTGGCGCTCGGCCAGGCCTGGCCCGACCAGCGGGCGACGAGGTCGGCCGGCGGGCGGCGGCAGCAGGAGGGGTCCGGGCAGCGGGAGACCGTACGCCGGGAGGTGTCGCCGCCGCGGAACCAGCGGGCGTGCTCGTAGGGCGTGCCGACGGTCACGGAGAATTCGCCGGAGCGGGTCGACTCGACGTGGACCGTGCACCAGTAGGTGCCGCCGGTCGTATCGGTGAACTGGTAGAAGGACGAGTACGGGTCGGTGGCCTGGAAGACCGTGCGGGAGGCCCAGTGGCGGCAGACCGGCTGGCCCTCGATGGCGCCGGTGACGTCGGCGGGGAAGCGGACGTTGTCGTTCTCGTACGCCTTGTAGATCGTGCCGCTCTCGTGGACCCGGACGAAGTGGACCGGGATGCCGAAGTGGTGGGTCGCCAGGTTGGTGAAGCGGTGGGCGGCGGTCTCGTAGGAGACGCCGAACGCGTCGCGCAAGTCGTCGATGGCCAGGGCGCGGTCGGCGCGCGCGGCCCGGAGGAACTGCACGGCGAACTTCTCCGGCATGAGCAGCGCCGCGGCGAAGTAGTTGGCCTCGACGCGCTGGCGCAGGAAGTCGGCGTAGTCGACCGGGTCCTCGTGGCCGAGCACGAAGTGGCCGAGGGTCTGCAGGACCACCGCGCGCGGGTCGTGGCCCTTGTTGCTGGCGATCTGCGGCAGGTAGATGCGCTGGTTGCGCAGGTCTGTCACGGACCGTGTGGATCCCGGCAGGTCCGGCACGTAGTGCAACGTGAAGCCCAGGTGTGCGGCGATGTCGAGGATGCCGCGCTGCGATAGCGGGCCGGTGGTGTGCTTGACCGACTGCAGCACCGTGGCTGCCGCCTGCTCGATGTCCGCGAAGTAGTTGTCGCGTTCGCGCATCTGCTCCCGGAGCTGCTGGTTGGCCCGCCGGGCGACCTCCGGGGTCGCGCTCTGCTCCCGCAGGAGCCGGCCGAGCTCGCGGTGCAGCCCGATCAGTGACTCCAGCGCGTCCGACGGCAGCCGCCGCCCGGGGCGCACGATCGGCAGGCCCAGCGCCTCGTAGGCGGGTTCGCGCTGGAAGTGCGCCAGGTCGATCTCCAGCTTGGCGCGCCGGCTCGGCGCCTCCGGCCGCAGAAGATCTTGCATTTGTACGCCCAGAGCGCCCGCCAAAGCCTGCAGCACGCTGAGCTTCGGCTCCCGCTTGCCGTTCTCGATCAGCGACAGCTGCGACGGCGCCCGGCCGACCTCGGCGCTGAGCTGCTCCAACGTCATGTTCTTGGCGCGCCGCAGATGCCGCAGCCGCTGCCCGAGCGTCACCAGGTCCACCGCGGGGGAAGCCGTCATACCTTTTGACGCTAACAGAAGAACGTCGATTCTTCTCCTCACAAAGGCCTTCAGCGGACCCCGGCGGAAAAGCGAACGTGAAGCCACGCACCACCGAAACGGAAGGCGGGATGATGACTGATCAGCTGACCGACGTCAGGGGCGGTACCGCCGCGGACCTCACCCGAGCCTGGGCCGGCGATCCCCGATGGCTGGGCGTCCGGCGCGACTACACGGCGGCCGACGTCGTGCGGCTGCGCGGGACGCTGCAGGAGCGGCACACCCTCGCCGAGCGGGGCGCCCGCCGGCTCTGGGAGCTGCTGCACGACACCGACTACGTCAACGCCCTCGGCGCGCTGACCGGCAACCAGGCCGTGCAGCAGGTCCGCGCCGGGCTGAAGGCGATCTACCTCTCCGGCTGGCAGGTCGCCGCGGATGCGAACCTGTCCGGCCAGACCTACCCGGATCAGAGCCTGTATCCGGCCAACTCCGTGCCCGCCGTGGTGCGCCGGATCAACAACGCGCTGCTGCGCGCCGACCAGATCGACACCGCCGCTGGACGGTACGAGCGCGACTGGTTCGCCCCGATCGTCGCGGACGCGGAGGCGGGGTTCGGCGGGCCGCTGAACGCGTACGAGCTGATGCGCGCCATGATCGCCGCCGGGGCCGCGGGGGTGCACTGGGAGGACCAGCTCGCCAGCGAGAAGAAGTGCGGCCACCTGGGCGGGAAGGTGCTCGTGCCCACGGGCCAGCACATCCGGACCCTGAACGCCGCGCGGCTGGCCGCCGACGTGTCCGGCGTCCCGAGCGTCGTCATCGCCCGCACCGACGCGCTCGCGGCCGACCTGCTCACCACGGACATCGACGAGCGCGACCGGCCGTTCCTGACCGGCGAGCGTACGGCCGAGGGCTTCTTCCGGGTCCGCAGCGGACCGGAGGCGGCCATCGCCCGCGGGGTGGCCTACGCGGAGTACGCCGATCTGCTCTGGGTGGAGACGGGAACGCCGGATCTGGAGTTCGCGCGGTCCTTCGCGGACGCCATCCACGCGCAGCACCCCGACAAGCTGCTCGCGTACAACTGCTCGCCGTCGTTCAACTGGCGGCGCAACCTCGACGACGCCACGATCGCCCGGTTCCAGAAGGAGCTCGGCGCGATGGGCTACAAGTTCCAGTTCGTCACGCTGGCCGGCTTCCACGCGCTCAACCACTCGATGTTCGAGCTGGCCCGCGGCTACGCGACCGACGGCATGAGCGCCTACGTGAAGCTGCAGGAGGCCGAGTTCGCCGCCGAGATCGACGGCTACACCGCGACCAAGCACCAGGCCGAGGTCGGCACCGGCTACTTCGACGCGGTGTCCACGGCGCTGAACCCGCACAGCTCGACCACCGCCCTCGCGGGCTCGACCGAGACGGAGCAGTTCTGATGGAGCCCGTGACCGTCGCCCCCTCGGCGTACGACGACATCCTGACCCCGGAGGCGATCGACTTCGTCGTCGCGCTGGACCGCGAGTTCGGGGCCCGCCGGGTGCAGCTGCTCGACCGCCGCCGCCGCCGGCGCACCACGCGGACGGGGGAGCTGGACTTCCTGCCGGAGACCGCGCACATCCGCAACGACACGTCGTGGACCGTGGCGCCGCCGGCCGAGGACCTGATGGACCGGCGGGTGGAGATCACCGGCCCGCCGGAGCGCAAGATGACGATCAACGCGCTCAACTCCGGCGCCCGGGTGTGGATGGCCGACTTCGAGGATGCCACCTCGCCGACCTGGGACAACATCCTGGCGGGCCAGCGGAACCTGCGCGACGCCCTCGACGGCAAACTCGGCTTCACTGCCGCGGACGGCCGGGAGTACAGGGTCGGCGCCACCCTGCCGACGATCATGGTGCGGCCGCGCGGCTGGCACCTGCCCGAGTGTCACCTGCGCATCGGCGGGCGGGCGGTGCCGGCGTCGCTGTTCGACTTCGGCATGTACCTGTTCCACTGCGGACGGCGGCAGATCGAGCGGGGCAGCGGGCCGTACTTCTACCTGCCCAAGCTGGAGAGCCACCTCGAGGCCCGGCTCTGGAACGACGTGTTCGTCAGCGCCCAGCGCCTGCTCGGTCACGCTTTCC
>NZ_JAUQWH010000255.1 GCF_030757795.1 Actinoplanes oryzae | reverse complement strand
CCCGGATCCGCTCGGAGGTGCCGTCCGGATCGTGGACGACCAGGTGGACCCGGGCCGCGTCGGCCGCCGCCTGGAGCCGGGCGGTCCGGTCGCCGGGTGCCGTCCGGGCGGGGGCCGCGCCGGCGAGCTGGTCGGCGGTGACTCCGGTGCCGGGCGGCAGCGCCCCAGCGATCGACTCGTAGAGCGAGCGCGGCGCCGGCGTGGTGCCCGCCGGGACACCCTGATGGCGGGCGGCGAAGTCGTCGAGGCGCCGGTGGTGGGCGGCGAGCTGGGTCCACCAGGACTGGCCGGCCTCGTCGCGGGCCCGGTGCAGCGCCGGCAGCGAGTCCTCGACGGCCCGGCGCGCGTCGCTGTCCGGCGGCAGCGTCAGGCCCTGGATCCGGGCGTCCTCCAGCGCCTCGTTCGCGGTGACGAACCGGGCGGCGGCCGCGGCCAGGTCGGACTCGTGCCGGGCGACGGCCTGGAAGTCACGGTGCTGGTCGCTGCCCGCTGCCAGGCCGAGCGCGGTCTCCGCGTCGGTGAGTGCCATCCGCAGCTGCACCGGGATCAGCGTGTCGCTCGGACCGCTTTCGTACGTCGAGGTGGTGGCCGCGCCGCCGGCGAGCGTGACCGAGACGGAGGAGCGCGCCCGGTACTCCAGCAGCGCCGACCGGTCCTCCGGCTTGACGACGCCCGCGGCCGCCGAGCCGATCTCCGCGCCCTCGGCCTGACCGATGATGTCGTTGCTCAGCGCGCCCGGGTTGGAGCCTTCGGTCGGGTCGAGCAGGTCCCCGGTGCCGGCCTGTGTCACCGACAACCCGGGGCCGCGCAGCGCCCGGCTGGTGTCCTGATGCGACGATCCGGCCTCCGACGACGTCAGGCCCGCGTGCTCCCGGTAGACGCCGGAGCTGACCCCGCTCAGGGTGGCCGACTCCGGGGTCAGCTTGACGGTGATCGACGCGCGGCGGCCGAGGATCCGGTCGCTGACCGCCGGCGGCAGGGTGAAGCCGTCGTCGGAGAACAGCTCGTGGACGGCCGGCAACAGCAGCTCCGGGGTGAGGCGCTGCCGGATCTGGTGCGCCTCGGGGAAGCCGCCCTCGCCGGTGTAGCGCGACGTGCCGCCGGTCGTGCGCTGCCACAGCTGCCGGGCCGCGTCGGCGAGCTGCGCGGCCACCTGGTCCCGGATCACGTCCAGGCGGGCGATGTTCTCGGGGGTGTAGAGCTGCGGGAGGGGCAGGCCGTTCGCCTCGGTCCAGCCGGGCGGCACCGTCTGCGGGATCTCGTACGTCGCCGGCGGGGTGGGTGCCGCCGCCTGCTGCGGCGCGGCACGGAGGTCGTCGGCCCAGCGCTCCTGCTCGACGCTGTCCCGGGCGACCTCGATGGTGTCCTGCAGCTTGCCGTCGCGATAGACCCGCAGCGAGAACTTCATCGGGAAGCGCATCCGCGCCTTGACCCCGCGGGCGGAGCTGATCGCGACCCGGCTGGTGCCCGAGGTGTCGCTGTCGATCTGCGCGCTCTGCGTGCCGGCGCCCACCCGGTCGCCCGGCCCCGCGGCGACATTCGTCGAGTTGGCGAGCCCCGCCACGCCCGCCGACCCCACGACCGAGTCGCCGTGCGCGGTGCGGTGCGTGCGGGAGGTGTCGTTCTTCAGGGTCGCCTTGACGTCGATGTCGCCGTGGTCGGCCACGAAGCCGAGGAACTCCGGGTCGCCGTCCTCCTCGGCGACCAGCACGGCCTCGTACGGGGACCGGCTGAACAGGTTGGGCCGGGTGATCAGCGCCGCCGCGCCGCCGTCGGTCATGGCCGAGAAGTGCTGCGCGATGCCCTGGTCGGTGGCCAGGTGCCGCAGCTGCCGCCCGTTGAGGATCGGGTTGCGCAGCCCGGTCGCGTCCAGTCCCGCCTCGGCCGCCTCCAGCGCTGTCACCGGCCGGCCGATGCGCAGCAGGTCCCGCATCCGCCCGAGGAAGCCGTGCGCGGCGGCCCGGCGCTCGTCCCGGCGCCGCTCGATGGCCTGCCGCAGCGCGGTGTCCAGCCGGTCGTTGAGCCCCGGCGTCGCCGTGAGGTTGTAGAGGCCGAGCCCCACGCTGTGGCCCGGCGGCAGGCGCAGGTCGGGCCGGGCGCCGCCGGGCTGCCATCCGTCGCCGATCGCGCCGGTGTCCCCGCGCAGCGACTGGAAGAGGTTGAGCCGGGTCGCCGCGGCGGGCGTGACGGCGACCACCAGGCCGTCGTCGATGGTGGCGTTGCGCTGGATCGACCGGTGCCGGAAGCGCCAGCTGCCCCAGCGCAGCGGGATCGGCGCGGTGCGGCCCAGGGTCCGGCGCACGTCGGCGCCGAACGCGGCGTTGAGGTTGAACTTGACGGCCACCGACCGGGCGCGGCCCTTGCGGTTCACCATGTTGCGCTCAATCGCGCCGGAGACCGTCTCGCCGTCGCGGCGCGTGGAGGCGTGCAGCAGGCGCTCGTACGCCGCACCGGCGCTGCCCGCCACCCGGCTCGGCTGGCCCTCCTGCCTGTTCTGCCGCACCAACCCGTTGACGAACGCGCGCGCGGCGACCTGCCAGTGCCTGGTGCGCGAGCTGCCCACCTCGACTTCGCCACCGGAGGTACGTTCGGCGACGCCCGTGGTGTAGCCGGGCAGCAGCGCCGGATCGGTGAGCGCCAGCGCGAGGGCCAGGTCGACGCGGACGCCGTCGGAGTCGTCGGTCAGGTTGTCGATGTGCCCGAGGTCGGCCAGCGCGCTGGACACCATGCCGATCTGCTGGCCCGCGGTGAGCCGGTTCAGCAGGTCCGCGGCGGCCGGCATGCCGGGCTGCAGCCCCGCCGTGCCGCGCTCGCCCCGCAGCCGGGTGCGCGACTCGCGGACCGGGTCGCCGTCGGCGCCGGTCCGAGTCTGCAGGTCGGTCAGCGCGTTCTGCGCCAGCTGGAGGACGCTCGCGCTGCCCGGCATCGCCAGCACCGAGATGATGTCGGCGGGCTTCAGCTCGACCGGGGGGCGGCCCCGGCCGTTCACCCACTCGCGCAGGCCGCCCGCGTCGAGCTGGGTGCGGCGCTGGGAGGGCAGGGCGCCGTCGGCGGGGTGCAGCCGCGGGCGCAACGGCGGCGCCGGGGTGTCGGTGGCGGCGCCCTTGTCGACGTGCCAGACCAGCTTGCGGACCCGCTGCAGCCGGGAGGACGCTTGCGGCAGCGACTCCATCGGGCGGAGGCGTCGGCCGAACTTGAGGCGGGCGCTGGGATCGAAGCCGAAGCGGCGCTTCCAGGCGTACACGTCGACGGTGACGCGCTGGTCGCCGCCGAACGTCTCCGAGTGCTGGGTGCCGCCCTGGAGAAGCATCTCCTGGCCGGCCAGCTTGGTGGTGCCGCGCCGGCCGTACTGCCCGGAATACTCCACCGCGCCGCCGGGCACGACGATGCCGGTCACCTCGCCGACCTTGACGAGCCGGCCGCCGCCCTCGACGCCGAGGCCCCAGCGGCCCATGATGCCGGTGGACTGCTTGAACGTACGCCGGCCCGCCGTGGCCGCCCGTACGCCGACGTTCTGCGTGATGCCCTGGTGCGCCGGGGCGCCCTGCTGATTGCCCCGCGCCACCAGCACGATCGTGTCGGTGCCGTGCGGCCGGGTGCGGGTCAGGATCGCGGGCACGCCGGTGGTCGCGAGGCTCGCCGGGTCGGACCGGAAGCGCAGCGGCGACAGCACGTTGTCGAGCTCGAGCTGGTTGTTGTTGCGCTCGCTCGCCGACCGGCGCCGGAACATCCGCCCCCGCTTCGACGGGGTGTCATAGCGGGGGAGGAACTGCGGGGCTGCCCGCCGGAGCAGGTCGGTGACCTCCTGCCGCAGGTCGGCGTACCCGGTGGTGCCCGAGACCGCCGAGCGCCCGCCGTAGGACAGGTACGACGGCGCGTGCTTCGAGCCCTCCGGCGTCGCCGGGGCGGCACTGTAGAGCTGCCGTACCTTGTCGGCGGGCATCCGGCCGGAGATGACGAGGTCGATCGACGTGTCGGGCGGAGGCTGGTCGGCGGCGAAGGGCAGGGCGTTCACCGTGGACGAGACGCCGAGCCGGATGCGGGCCTCCACGGCGACGTTCGGCACGTCCTTGAACTCGGTGCCGGACCGCACCTGCCCCGCCAGACCGGACTCGGCGCTCTGCGTCTTGCTCACCCCGCCGAGGACGCGCAGCTGCACGTAGCCGACGGACAGGCCGCCCCGGACCGGGATGACATTGACCGTGAAGCCGGCCGGACTCGTCTGTGACCGGGCCGCGCTCTCGGTCACGCCGGTCTGCATGCGGAACGTCGACTTGCCGATGTCCGAGTGCCCGTCGACCCCGGTCAGCGTGCCGCCGAGCTCCAGGAACAGGGCGGCCAGACCGTGCTTGCTGTTGATCTGCTCCGGATGCGCCGGGTTCTCCAGCGCGCCGATCACGGTGGCGACCAGCGACTTGTCGGAGAAGACCCCGCGGAACCGGCCGGCGCCGTTGCTGCCCGGATCGGTGGTGCCGGTCGGGGCGAAATTGTTGAGGAGGGTCTCGCGTACGCCGTTGAGGGTCTGCGGCCCGTCGACGCCCGCCAGCCGCGCCTCGAGGATGTGCTCCGGCGTGAAGTTCTCGACGAACAGTGCCGTCTGCTCGGTCAGGGTGACGGTCGGCTGCCCCCGCTCGCCGGGCTCGTTCCGTGCCTGGGCCCCGGCGAGATCGTCGACCGCCCGGAACCGGGTGCTGGTGGTCGCCGGGGCGCCCTCGGTCCAGCCCGGACCCGGCCGGGACAGATCGGGCATCGGGCCACGCGACTCCGACACGACGATGCGGAACGACGTGGGGGCGCTGACGAGCTGCGAGCCGCCGCCGCTGCGTACGGTGGAGGAGTTGAGCAGTTTCGTCGACCTGCTGTGCTCGTCGACCGTCTCCGCGAGCTGCACCTCCGCGCTGACCCCGCCGCCGATCCCGCCCAGCCGGGGCACCAGCACCCCGCCGCCGATCGTCTGCGCCTGCCCGGCCGTCGTCTTCTCCTTGGCCTGGGTCACGCCGTCGGTCTTGGTGTCGTACTTCGGCTTGTGCGAGCTCGGCAGCACGGTGGCGGCGCCGGCGTCCCACTCGGGCAGCACGGTCACCCGGTAATGGCGGCCGAACCGGCCGGCGCGGACGTCGAAGCTGCGGCCGCCGGAGTCGAAGAAGGACTGCGGCTCGTCGCTGAGGGCGCGGGTGATCTCGGAGACGTCGATCCGGCCCGGGCCGCGCCCGTGGGTGGCCCGGGCGTGCCGGTCGACCGCGGCGACGGTGTTCGCGCGGACGTCGCGGACCAGGGCGTCGGGGTCGTCGAACGGGTCCAGGTCGAGATCGCGGAGGAGTTCGGGGCGGCGGGCGTAGAGGCCGGGAAGGGCGTTCGCCGGGGCCGGTTCGGTCGCCTCGGGTTGCTCTTCCTGGACGGGCGGCAGGCGGTCGTGCGCGGGATGGGGAGCCGGCTCGGCGGTGTCGCCCTCGGTGGTGAGGGCCAGGCCGATATGGTCGTCGGGACCCTCGTCCGTCGTCAGGGCGATGCCGATGGGCTGGGACAGGTCGTCGAGTTCGTACTCGGTGACCGGCGTCATGGCCGGCGCGCGTGACGGTGTCTGCACGCTCTTCTGGTCGCTTGCCGGCGGCGGCGCGGTTACGGCGGCCGGGGTGCGGACCGGGCCGGCGGTCTGCGCGACGTCCTGCATCAGCCGTAGATCCGAGTCGGTGAGGTAGGCCGTCGGGAGATTCCGACCTGTGAAGTCGTCGGCCTGGGCCCGGGAGACGGGCAGGCTCCGGACGTCCTGGCCCATGACGCCGGGGCGGATCTCGTTGCGGAGGAGGCGGTCGTCGGATTTGTAGCCTTCGTTGTCGCCGAGGTAGTGCATGATTTCGTGCACGGCGACGGCGACGCTGTCGTTGGTGTTCCACTGGTGCTGGTGGGTGTCGGCGGCGAGGTCGGTGACGAGTTCGACGGGTGGGTTGCGGCGGGGGTCGTCCTGCCAGTCGCTGAGCATGTCGTCGCGCCAGGCGAGGGTGTTGAAGGTGACGTTGACGTGGAGTTGGTGGCCGTCGGGGAAGGTGTGGCGGCCGTTGACCATTTCGTTGATGG
Organism: Actinoplanes oryzae; assembly: GCF_030757795.1. GTDB lineage: Bacteria > Actinomycetota > Actinomycetes > Mycobacteriales > Micromonosporaceae > Actinoplanes. The sequence continues at coordinate 2,758 of NZ_JAUQWH010000255.1, read as the reverse complement.
TGTTCTGGACGGCTTGGCCGTAGTCGAGGCGTTGTTGTGGGGTGACGGCGTCGTTTTGGGAAACCAGGTCGAGGGTGAGGTCGTAGGCGCGGACCGGGGTGCCGTCGGGTGCGGTGAATTCGCGTACCTGGAAGGTGATGGTGGTGTTTTCGCCCGCCATCTGCTGGGTGCCGGGGACGAAGGGCTCTTTGCCGGGGACGTAGCGCTCGGTGCGTAGTTGGTTCGGGGGCGCGGTGTCGTAGGCGTGCTGCCAGTCGGCGGGCATGGACTGGGTGGGGCGCGCCGGCGTGGGGACAGTCACGGCGGGTGTGACGGTGTCCCTGCGCGGGGGCGCCGGTGAGGGGTTCTGCGGTGCGTCGGTGAAGGGGTTGGCGTGCAGGGCGGCGTTGGTGCCGGCGGCGATGTCGAAGAGGGTGGCGCCGGGGTCGCCGTACAGCTTCTCCATGCGGGCGCGCATCTTGCCGGCATCGGCCGGGGTGATCTGGCGGGGGTTGAAGGCGACGTTGGCGAGGCCTTCGGCGATCTTGAGCGTCGGGTCGGCGGCTCGGATCGGGGCGTAGGTGTTTTTGGTGTGGATCAGGTGGGTGACCTGGTCGGTCCAGGTTTTGCGGTCGGCGTGGGATTGCGGGATGGTGTCGGGTTTGGTGCGGTCGTATTTGGTGAGTAGCCGGTCGCTGTTGGTGGTGATGGTCAGGTTGGGGTCGACGATGGTGAAGGTTTTTGGGTCGGTGCCGTCGAAAAGCCGGTTGGTCTCGACGGAGTTGGCTAGGCCGCGGCCTTCTTTCGATGTGTAGGTGAGTGCGGTCGAGTTGTTCGATGGGACGCCGAAGGTGATGTTGTTTTCCAGGCGTTGCTGGTTGATGCGGATGAACGTGTTGGGTTCGGGCAGGTAGACGGCTCGGGGGTCGGCTTGGGCCATGGCGTGGCGGACGGCGCGGTCGCGTTGGTTGGCCTGCTGCGCCATCGGGTCGGCGGCGGGGTCGAATTGGTAGCCGCCGGTGATCAGGTGTGCTTGGTCGTTGGTGGTGATGGTGGTGTCGGCGTTGGTGAACAGGCTGGTCATGTCGGTGACGTCGGCGTCGCCGGTGTGCAGGAAGGTCGGCTGGTCCCCGGCTTTGCTGTTCAGGTCGCTGAGCAGTGTTTCGGTGTGGGGGTGGCGGACGATCGTTTCCCGGATCGCCGCGTAGGGGATGGTGTCTTGGCCGAGCGGGCGGCCTTGTTCGATGTCGCGGTTGGTCCAGGAGAACCCGACCACCGTGACCGGGAACGGTGCGTTGATGGTTTGGTTGAGGGTGTCGGCGATCTGCTGGTCGGAGAAGGCCCCGCGGTAGCCGTTGACGCCGATGGCCAGGCCGAAGCGGCCGGTGTGGGTGTTGTTGTCGAACCCGGCGGCGTACTTGTCGACCAGGGCTTGTAGATCAGTGCCGGGTGTGACCGGGACCGTGGCCAGGTAGGCGGGTTTGTCGGTGGTGGTCGCGTCGCGCGCTGGGACGGGGTTGATGCGGCGTGGTTCGCCTACTTGTTGCAGGCCGTAGGTTTGTTGGGCTGCTCGGAAGGGTGTCGAGCCACGGTTGCCGAGGACTGTCGGCATCGGCTGGGTGGTCGGTCGGGATCCGGTGGGTGTGGGTACTGGATTGGCCGGACCCTTGCCTCGGGGAGCGTGTGAGGGCGTCTGCACGGTGGGCGACGCGACCGATGCCTCCGGGGAAGCGGGCGTGTCGGCGTTCGTTGGGGCGTTGAACGCGGCGTTGGCTTCTTCCGGTGCCGGTGCCGGTGCCGGTGCCGGTGTTTGTGCTGGTGCTTCGGCCAGGACCGGGGCTGGTTCAGTGGCGGGTGGCGGCGTGGCGGGTAGGTCGGCGGCGGGTTGAGCGTTTGCGGACTGCTCTGCTGGGGCGGTTCCGTTGTGGTCGACGGTGAGGTCGACCTCCGTCGGCGGTGCGATGTCCGCGGTTGCCTGGGGGATTGCGGTGGGCGACGGCGGCAGGTCGCGGGTGGAAGGTCGGCCGGCCTGAGATTCGCCCGCTTGGCTCCTGCCGTCTTCGGGGGAACGGGCCTGCGAGGGGGCGGCCGTTGTCCCGCCTGCCATCGTCGTGCCGCTCGTGGTCGCGCTGCTTGTGGTCGTGCCGCTCGTCGTCACGCCGGCCGGAGAAGTTGCGGTCGGTGGAGTGGTGGCGGGTGTCGTTTCAGTGGCGGCGGGCTGAGACACAGCCGGCACGGCGAGCACGGCGGCTTCATTCGCCGGCAGTGTCGAGGTCGCCGGCATCGTGGAAGTCGATGGCGCCGGAGTGGCGTTTGCGCCCGATGAGGCGACCTGCGAAGGCGGCGCAATTTCTGTGGGCGGTGCGCTTCGCGTGGGCGGCGCGGTCTGTGTGGGCGGCGCGCTTTGTGTCGGCGGTGGTGCCTGTGCCTCGGCCGGCGCGGCGACGGTGGGAGTCGTGGTGGCCGGAGGGGGAGCGTTGACTGTGGTCGGTGCTGCTGCTGCTGTTGCTGCTGCGGGCGCGGCAGCTGGCGGGGTGCTGCCTGTGGTCGGTGCAGCGGCCGGCGCGCCCGACGGCATGGTGCTGGGTGCGGTTTGCGACGCAGGGTTGGGCGCGGTCTCCGACGTAAGGCTGGGCGCAGTGACCGGCACGGTGTTGGACGCAGTGGCTGGGGCAGGGCTGGGCGCAGTGCTGGTGGCAGGGCTGGGTGCAGCGGCCGGGGCTGGGTTCGGTGTAGTGCTAGTCGCAGGGTTGGGCGCAGTGGCGGGGTCGGGGGCCGG
>NZ_JAUQWH010000254.1 GCF_030757795.1 Actinoplanes oryzae | reverse complement strand
CCGCCACGAGAACCCCCTCGACGGCCAGCTTGCCCGAACCCTCGGGGCGCCGTGGCGGAAACCGCCCGATCCGCCCCGTCAGCGCCGATAGCTGTAGACCCGCGAGACGGCGTACGGGCCGAGGTCCTCCGGGGCGCCGCGGAAGGGTGCCGCCTTGTCGTTGGCGAGCAGCCGGGTGCCCCGGGCCGCGTCGACCTCGACGATCGCCACCTGCATCGGCTTGCCCTTCTTGCCGAGCGGGACGCTCTTGCACTGCGCCCCGCCGTCCGCCGTGGCGGTGCACCGGTAGAACCACCAGGTGCCCGGGCCGCCCGGCGTCGCGTCCCGGAGCATGGCGACCAGCTGTCGTCCCGCCGGGGCGGGCCGGGAGACGCGGACCGTGTACCGCTCCTGGGTCAGCGGGCCCTCCACAGGCCGCGTCACCGTCAGCGTCGGGTCGGGGCCGTCCGTCCGGCCGAGGTAGGCCAGGGCCTGCTGTCCCGCCCAGCCGAGCGCCGCGGCGACGACGACGCCGGCGCACGCGATGCGGATCCGCCTGCCCGCCGGGCCCTTTCCCGCGGCCGGCCGGCTCGGGGCCGGGAGGGGCACCTGCGCGCGGGCCGGTGGTGTCTTCCGCCTCCCCGCGGGTCTCTTCGGCTTGGCGGGCTGCTTCGGGCCGATGATCGCCTTCGGCGCAGGGACTGCCGTCGCCTTCGCCCCGGAGATTGCCTTCGGGGCGGGGCTTGCCTTCGGGCCGGGGCCGGACGGGGGCCGGACGCGCAGGTGGTCGTCCGGGTCGCCGGGGCGCGGCCGGAGGTCCGGCAGGTGCGTGTCCACGAAGCGGCCGAGCGAGCCCGCCCCGGCCCAGTTGGCGGCCGGGACGTGCGGGCAGGCCTCCCGAATGACCTGGCCGGCCTTCGACTTCGCCACGAGCCGGCCGCCCTGGGCCGCCATGATCAGCGCGCCGCGGATGGTGTCGAGGTCGGCGCCGGTGACGCCGCGGCCGGCCGTGGCCGGAGCGGCCTTCGGCGCGGCGACCTTGTTCGGCGCGAGGACGATGCGGCTGCCCTGGTTGCGGCTGCGGCTCTGCGGCTCCGGCCGGTCCCGCGCCCGCAGCTCCATGCGGACCCGGTCGAAGATCGTGTCCATGTCCAGCAGCGGCGGGCCGCCGGGCACACCGCGGCGCAGGACGTTCACGAGCGCGCCGGTGAAGGCGGTGTACCGCTCGCCCTCCGGGGCCAGGGCGGGCCGGCGCTCGTCGCTCGCCGTCATGAGGTACGCCCCGTCGGTGACCGCGAGATCGGCGACCGCGCCGCCGCCCATGAATCCCGTCATCGCGGCGCCCGAGAAGCACGTGTCGATGAGGATCACCTTCGCCGGGCAGCGGATCGCGGTCCGGACGATCTCCCGGCGGATCAGGGCGAACGGCACGGCGTCGTGCAGCCGGCTCTGGTCGCTGCGGGACAGCGCGAGGTGCAGGTCGCCCCGGCTGTCGTCGAGCAGCCCGTGCCCCGCGAAATAGATCAGCAGTCCCGAGGTGGCCTGGCGGGCGGCGGTGTGAATCTTGTGCAGCACCGTGCTGGCCGACGGCGGATCGAGCAGCGTGACGCAATGCGCCGGCGGCAGCTGCCAGCCGCGGCCGGAGGTCAGCAGTTCGGACAGGGCCGTCACATTGTTGGCGACCGCGGGAAGGGGCGGCAGGTATTTGTAGCGGGAGACACCCACCAGCACGGCCCGGGACGCTTTCGGGTCGGGCAGGCCCACGGTCAGTGCCTCGACCGTCGCCGTTTCGCCCGCCGGGCCGTCGTGGCGGGCGGTGGCCCGGCCGTCTCGACGCCGTCCGCCCGGCGGTGGTCACCGGCGGTGTGTCCCGCGCCGTCCGCCCGGCGGTGGTCACCGACGGCGTGGCCCGCGCCGTCCGCCCGGCGTTGGTCAGCGGCGGTGTGGCCCGCGCCGTCCGCCCGGCGTTGGTCAGCGGCGGTGTGGCCCGCGCCGTCCGCCCGGCGGTCCGGGGTGGCCTGGACCGCTGCGGAACCGGTCTCGGCGAGGAAGGCGGCGAGTGCCTTGCCCACGGCGACATCCCCGCCGCTGACCGTCAGGTGGTGCCCGTCCGGGCGGGTGACCGTGAGCTCCACCCGCGGGGAACGGGTCTGGAACCAGGTGGCGACCGCGACCGCCAGCTGGGCCAGCCCGATCACCGACGACGAGACCGCCGCCACCGTGTCCACGGCCCCCATGGCCTGACGGTCGGACCCTTGCGGCACGTCGACAACGACATGCCGCGCCAATTCGCGATCTCCGCTCAGCCAATGGTGAAGCGAATATGCTTCGGCATCCTGATCGGTCGTGAAAATGATCCGCACGCAATTCTCCCGGCAATTCTCCGATGACTGTCGCATGCTACGGAAAGGACACGGGAAAGGATCGCGGCCGCGGGGGAAAAGGCCGGACGGCCGTGGTCGCACGGACCGCCCGGACTACCCGGAACGGGGGAGGCTCAGAGCCGGGCCAGCAGCTGCCCGAGCACCGCGCCGGGCTCGGGCATGGCGGCGATCCCGGCGGCCACGGCCCGCGCGGCGGCGGCGTACGACGGGTCGCCGAGCACCTTGCCGGCCAGCCCGCCCACCTCCCCGGGCGCCGCGGCGACCAGGGCGGCGCCCGTGGCCGCGGCCCGCTCGGCGTTGACCGGCTTGTCGAGGCCCAGCGGCAGCAGGACGGACGGCAGCCCGGCGCCCAGCGTCGAGAGCATGGTGCCCGCGCCGGCGGCCGAGACGACCAGGTCCGCCGCGCCGAGCAGGTCGCGCATCGGCACGAAGCCGACCTCGGCGACGTTCTCCCGGCCCGATCCGGCGCCGCCGCCCGCGATCACGTTGACGTCGAGCCGGGCCACGTCGTCGAGCACGGCCCGCAGGATCTCGGGGTCGTCGTGCACGGTGCCGAGCGTGACCAGGACCGTCGGCAGGCCCTCCCGGCCGGGGAACGCCGGCGGGGACCACGGCGCGCCGTCGCCGATGTGCGGGTCGGGGCGGACGGGGAGACGCTCGTACGGATAGTCGTCGGTGGGGCGCAGCAGGCTGTCCGGCCACGGGTCCACATAGGCGAGGGCCGGGCCCGGCGTGGCGCCGTGCTCGGCGAAGCGCACCGCGGCGTGGTGCGCGAACTGCGCGGCCAGCGGCGGCACCAGCGGCAGGGTGGCGCCGTGGGCGACCCAGGGGACGCCGAGCACGGCCGCCGCGAACTGGCCGAGATAGTCGACCAGGTCGGCGACGATCAGGTCGGGCCGGAATTGGCGGGCCGCCGCGACGGCGTCGGCCGCGCCCAGGCGCATGCGGCTGCCGATGAAGAACTCGACCGCGCCGACCGCCGGGTCCTGCAGGGCGTCGACGCCGGTGCGCCGGGTGATGTCGGCGAGCAGCTCGGCCTGGCTCGGACCGGCGGGCAGGAGCGGCAGGGCGGGGTCGGCGCCGGCCAGCGACGGGTGGGTCAGCACGGCCGTCTCGTGCCCGTCCCGCCGGGCGGCCGCCGCCAACGGGAGCATCGGCAGCAGGTGGCCGAATGCCGGGCTGCTGGAGAAGAGGATGCGCACCAGAGGGTCCTTCTTTCACTATAGTCGGGCCTGTTCGTCAGAGCCGACTCTGACGAACATAGCAGTTACCATCCAGCGGTGACATCCGCGCCCAGGCGAGCCGGCCGCCGTGCCGAGTACGCCGAACTCACCCGCCGGTCCATCCTGGACGCGGCGCAGCAGCTCTTCACCGAGCACGGCTACTTCGCCACCAAGGTCGAGGACATCGCGGCGGCCGCCCGCGTCGCCCCGGCCACCGTCTACGCGGTCGGCGGCGGGAAGAACGGGCTGCTGCGCACGCTGATCGAGGCCGCCACGCAGGCCGCCGAGGGCTCCGGGATCCTCGCCCGCATCGAGGCCGCCACCGACCCGCACGAGCTGGTGCGGCTGGTCGTCGGCGCCACCCGGGACGAGTTCGCGCGGTGGTCGGGGCTCATGCGCCAGGTCGTCGCCGCGGCACCGCAGGAGCCGGGCGTGCGGCAGAGCATGGAGATCGCCCACGCCAGCCTCCGCGCCGGGCTGCAGCTGACCGCCGATCGGCTGGGAGAGCTGGACGCGCTGCGCGACGGCCTGAGCCCGGCCCGGGCCACGGAAATCCTGTGGATCTACCTCTGCAATGCCGCCTGGTTCGTCCGCACCGACGACCTCGGGTGGCCGCTGGAGGAGTCCGCCGCGTGGCTCCTCGAGGTGCTGCCAGCGGCCCTGCTCAAGCGCTGACCCGGCGCTGACTGGGTGCGACCGGTGGCCCTGGGGCGGCGGCGTATGGATCGGGGCCGATGGCGTATGGCCGCGCGCGGGGGGACGCTCCCAGACTGGGCCGGGTGGATCGAGACAACATCATGCGGCTGCTCGACGGGCTGGTGGCGACGCTGCTGGCGCCGCTGGACGAGCTGCCGGCGGGGGCGCACGTCGTGCAGGTCGCCTGCGGCACCGGCGGGCTCGCCCTCGCCCTCGCCCGGCGGCGCCCGGACCTGCGGATCACCGGCATCGACATCAACCCCGCGGTCGTGGCGGCCGGGCAGGCGCGAGCCGCCGGGGAGGGCCTCCCCGTCGGCTTCCGGGTGATGTCCATGACGGAGCTGGAGTTCCCCGACGGCACGGTCGACGCGGTCACGTCCCGGATGGGACTGCTGCTGCCCGGGACGGCGCCGTTCGGGGACTCGGCACGGGAGGCGCGACGGGTGCTGCGTCCCGGCGGGATCCTGAGCATCGCCACGTGGAGCGACCTGGCGGGCAGCCCGTACACCCGCTTCGGCCTCGACGTCCTGCGCCGCGTCCTGCCGCCGGGGGAGGTGCCCGACCTGGAGGCGCCGTTCGCGGCGTCCGCACGTCCCGGCGTCCTCGACGGCCACCTCGCCGGGGCGGGCCTGCGGGATGTGGAGGGCTCGTGGTTCCGGTGGGAGACCGAGTATCCGGACTTCGCGGCCTGGTGGGACTTCGTGGCCGGCTTCGGGCCGGTCGGCGCGCTCTTCGGGGCGCTCGGCGAGGAGCGGCACGCCGCCGCCCGCCGACTGATGGCCGCCACGATCGCCGGGCACCGGACCGCGACGGGCGCCTATCGCCTCCCCGCGACGGCCCGGGTGCTGACCGCCCGCCGCTGAATCGCGCCGCCGCGCGGAGGAAGAGAAGCCGCCGCGCGGAGGAGGGCCCGCCGCGCGGAGGAGGAGCCGGCGCGCGGAGGAGGAGCCGGCGCGCGGAGGAGGAGCCGAAGGAGGAGCCGGCGCGCGGAGGAGGAGCCGGAGGAGGAGCCGTCGCGCGGAGGAGCCGCCTCGGGGAGAGGAAGAGGCCGCGGAGGGGGAGAGGCCCCGCGCGGAGGGGGGAACGGCAGGCGGCGACAGGCGATCGGATGACGGGGCGGGAAGGGCGGCGCCCGGGTCAGAAGAGGCGGGCCAGGGAGGCCGCGGCGGCGAGGTCGGCGACGCCCTCGTGCTCGCGGCCGTGGTGGGTGCGCCAGAGGGCGGCCTCCACCGAACGGGCCACGCACCAGGCGGCGATGCGGGCCGGCTCCAGGTCGAGCTCGGCGGCGAGCAGGCGGACCCGGGCGGCGCGGGCGGCCGGGTCGCCGAGCTGTTCGATCAGGGGCCAGCAGTCGTACGCCGGGTCGCCGATCATCGGTTTCGGGTCGATGGCGACCCAGTCCTCACCGTCGGCCCCGGCGGCCGCGCCCCCGGCGGCGGACGACAAGATGTTGCCGGGGTTGAAGTCGCCGTGCAGGACCACCTCGCGCGGCGCCGACAGGGGCAGGTCGTGCAGCAGGCGGGCGCCCTCGGCGACCAGGCCCGGATCGTACGCCGGGTGCAGCCGCGCCATCCGCTCGCTGACCATGTCGCCCCAGTCGGCGGCCACGTCGACCAGCGACTCGGGCGTCTCGGGGTCGTGCGCCGCCCAGGTCTCGGGGACGCCGGCCGACCAGAGCCGGCGCAGCACCGCGGCGGCGATGCGCAGGGACTCGTCCGCCGGGAAGGGGCGGGCGGCCAGCTGCTCGCCGGGCAGGCACCGCTCGAGGACCAGGGCGTGCCGGCTGCGGTCGTGGCGCAGCAGGCGGACCGCGCCATGGCCGTCCCAGAGGCGCAGAGCGGCGGGCTCGGCGTACATCTCGCGGTGCGGCCAGCTGATCTTGACGATGACGCCGGTGCCGTCGGCGAGCGTGGCGGGGGCGACCCAGCTGCACGAGCCGCCGTGCAGGGGCGCGCCGAGGAAGAGGCCGAAGCCGTCGCGCACCTCGTCGATGAGCCGCGGCAGCTCCGCCAGCCAGCGGCGGGCCTCGGGGTTGCGCGACAGCTCCCGCACCACGGGGAGGTCGTCGGGGACGGCGGTCACCACGGCACCGGGGCGTAGTCCTTGAGGAAGCAGCCGTAGACGTCCTCGCCGGCCTCACCGCGCACGATCGGGTCGTAGACGCGGGCGGCGCCGTCGACCAGGTCGAGCGGGGCGTGGAAGCCCTCGTCGGCCAGCCGCACCTTGGTCGGGTGCGGCCGCTCGTCGGTGATCCAGCCGGTGTCCACGCTGGTCATGAGGATCCCGTCGGCGAACATGTCCTCGGCGCTCGTGCGGGTGAGCATGTTGAGCGCGGCCTTGGCCATGTTGGTGTGGGGGTGGCCGGCGCCCTTGTAGCCGCGGGCGAAGATGCCCTCCATCGCCGAGACGTTGACCACGTAGCGGCGCGGGAACGGTGAGCGGACCATCGCCTCGCGCAGCCGGCTGACCAGGATGAACGGTGCCGTGACGTTGCACAGCTGGACCTCGAGCAGCTCCAGCGGCAGCACCTCGTGGACCCGGTCGCTCCAGCTGTTGGTCGCCGCCAGGTCGGGCACCAAGCCGCCGGCGTCGATCGCGGTCAGGTCGGCGATGCGCTCCATGCTGGCCGAGCCGCCGGTCAGGGCCAGGGCGGTCAGCGCGTGCGGCGTGAACGCGGCGGCTTGGGCGGTGGCGGCCAGCTCGGCCCCGGCGCCGGTGAGGCCGATGGCGTGGCCCGGATGGGACAGGTCGCCGGACTCGGTCGTCGCCGCGGCGGCCAGCGCGGCGGTGTGCGCGGACGGCCCGCCGAGATATTCGACCTCCACCGGGCCCGGGTCCAGGGGAGAGGACTCCGCGGCGGCGATGGCGGAGTAGGAGCCCGGCGGGCGGCGCACGGTCTGCGCGGCGTTGTTGATCAGGATGTCGAGCGGCCCGCGGGCGGCCACGCTCTCGGCGAGCGCCACCACCTGCGCCGGGTCGCGCAGGTCGAGGCCGACCACCCGGAGCCGGTGCAGCCAGTCGCCGCTGTCGGGCATGGCGGAGAAGCGGCGCACGGCGTCGTTGGGGAAGCGGGTCGTGATCGTCGTGTGGGCGCCGTCGCGCAGCAGCCGCAGCGCGATGTACATCCCGATCTTGGCGCGGCCGCCGGTCAGCAGGGCGCGGCGCCCGGTCAGGTCGGTGCGCGCCTCGCGCTTCGCGTGGTTGCTCGCCGCGCACGCCGGGCACAGCTGGTGGTAGAACGCGTCGACCTCGGTGTAGCGCTGCTTGCAGATGTAGCACCCGCGGGGCTGCCGCAGGGTGCCCGCCGAGCGCCCGGTCGTCTCCGTGCTCAGCGGCAGCCCGGCGGTCTCGTCGTCGATCCGGCTCGGCGCCCCGGTCGCGGTCGCCGCCGTCACCGCTTTGTCGTGCGCGAGGATCGCGTCGCGGCGGTCGCGCCGGCGGCGCAGCTTCACCGTCTTGAACAGGCCCGCGGTGGCACGGCGCACGGCCACCGCGTCCGGGTGCTCGGGGTCGAGCCCCTCGGCCTCGGCGATCACCGCCAGGCAGAGCGCGAGCCGCTCCGGGTCGATCCCCTCGGTGGTGGTCCCGTCGGTTGTCGCGGTCATCCTCGTCCTGTCAGAGACACAGCTTGTCAGCGCGCCACGATATCCGGAAGCGCCGGGCCGCCGCCAACACGGGCGATTTGTCAGGCCGTATCGCCCGCGCTGTCCGGGCCGGCCGGCAGCTCCAGCCGCCGGTGCGCGGGGCCGAGCTGAGGGGGGATCGGCGGCGCCTGGTCGAAGGAGATCCGCGCTCGAGCGGGTCCGGGCGCGGACCCGGCGAAGGGCATGTCCGGCAACGGCGCCGACCCGGCGACCGGCATCTCGCGCACGCCCCAGGCGGCCGGAGCCGGGGAGGCGGGCGCCTGCTGGAAAGTGGGCTGCAACTGCAGGCGGGCGGGAGCCGCGGGGACCGGCTCGTCGTCGGAGACCTCGGCCAGGCCGGCGCGCTGCTGCAGGCGCTTCAGCGGCCCCGGAGCCCACCACGCCGCGTTCCCCAGCAGCTGCAGCACCGCCGGCACCAGCAGCATCCGGACCACGGTCGCGTCCAGCACCAGCGCGACGATCATGCCGACCCCGACGAAGCGCATCGTCGTCACGCTCGACAGCGCGAACGCCCCGGTCACCACGATCAGCAGCAGCGCCGCCGCGCTGATCACCCGGCCCGTACGCGTGAGCCCGGTCGTCACCGCCTCCGCGGTCGACGCCCCCCGCCCGCGCGCCTCCACCATGCGCGACAGCAGGAACACCTCGTAGTCGGTGGACAGCCCGAACACCACCGCGGCCATCAGCACGACGATGCCCGCCTCCGGGGGCGCCGGCGTGACGTGCAGCAGCCCCGCCCCGTTGCCGTCCTGGAAGATCCACACCAGGACCCCGAACGTGGCGCTCAGGCTCAGCGCGCTCATCACCACGGCCTTGACCGGCAGCAGCACCGAGCCGAAGGCCAGGAACATCAGCAGCAGCGTGGCCCCGACGAGCAGCCCGATCATGGCGGGGAGCCGGTCGGCCGTGGCGGCGAGGCTGTCGAGGTTGCGCGCGGTGGCGCCGCCCACGAGCAGCTCGGTAGCGGCGGGCGGCCGCAT
>NZ_JAUQWH010000253.1 GCF_030757795.1 Actinoplanes oryzae | reverse complement strand
CATGCTCAGCGACTGGCAGGACGACCCCCGCCGCAACCCACCCGTCGAACTCGTCACCGACCTCGCCGCCGACACCCACCAGCACCAGTGGAACACCAACGACAGCGTCGCCGTCGCCGTGCACGAGATCATGCACTACCTCGGCGACAACGAAGGCTACAAGTCCGACGACCGCCTTCTGCGCACCACCGAACGCCCCGGCGTCATGGGCCAGAACGTGCACACCCTGCCCGTCTCGCGAGCCCAGGCCGCCGAATACCAGGCGCAGAACCTTCCGACGGACTACCTCACCGACACGGACCTGCGGCTGATGCAGGACATCGCGCAGACCGCCGGCCCGGTGCGCGACACCACCCCTGCCACCACGCCCGCCACCGTGGACACGAGCAGCGTGCAGACGCCGTCGCGCGCGCCGGTCATGGTGGAGAAGGGCACGCCGACCTTCCGCGAGGCGCAGCGCCGCTACCGCTTCACGCCGGTGCCCGGCCAGCCACGCCGGATCAACCCGCAGGTCCCGCCGCGGGGGCCCGAGACCGCGGGCAAGCCCACCTACGTCGCCACGGTCCCCGCCACGGTCGGCACCGACATCGACGCCCTGATCAACCAGTACGCCCAGGCCTTCGACAACGACTCCGACCGGGGCCGCTTCGCCCTGGTCATCGGCGTCAACGGCAACACCGCCCGCGACCCGAACGCTGCCCAGGCCGTCCAGAACAAGATCAATCAAGTGGCCGTGTCTCCGGCGGTCACCTTCCCCGTCGTGCTGACCGGCTTCACCTGGTCCGGCAACGCCGCCAACGGCAGCGACCAGCGCAACATCCCGTACGCCGCCTTCCGCGAGACCATCGCCCGCCACGACGCCACCGAGAACCTGATCGCCGAGCTCAATGAGCAGCCCGGCGCCGACCCGGACAGCACGTTCCTGCACATCGCCGACGGCGACGTCGAGTCGATGCGCCCCGGCGGACGCGGCCTGTTCGACCAGGCGGACGCGGTCATCGCCGAGCACGAGAACGCCCAGATGATCAGCGGCGGCTACGACCTGGGCCCGGGGCGTGCCGACAACGACGGGCCCCCGGTGCCGGCCGACGTGCTGGAGCGGGCGCGCGCCGCCAACCAGGCCGACCTCGACGTCCGCCAGGCCATGGCGCAGCACGACAGCCGCGCCGTCTATCTGCCCGAGCCCAACACGCTCCTGCGCATGCCGCCCGGCGGCCGGCTCGAGAACAGCGTCACCTTCGGCGTCCGGTCGAACGATTCGGCCGCCCTCACGTACACCTCGAAGGAGGGCCGTGGGATCGCGGAGTCGGTGGCTGCCAACCGGCCCTGGGTCCCGGATGCCGCGAAGAACTTCGCCGTCTTCGATCCGTCCCTGGCCGTCACGACCGACGGCAAGCGGCTGCTGCGCAACTTCCCGCAGACCGGCACCATCCCGCAGAGCCACACCGATCCCGGCACCTGGCAGCAGCAGATCGAGAACCTCATCGCGGCCCACCCCGAATACGCCACGGTCACCCCGCAGCACATTCAGGATCTGCGGGCCGTCGCGTTCACCCGGGACAAGACCGCGTACGAAGGCGCGGTCCAGCGGCTGACGGCGGCGCGGGGCACGGTCCCTGTCCAGCTCACCAGGATGGCCGCCGGCACCCGGCGGGCGCTGCAGCAACCCGGGGTGGGAAACCGGCCGGCCGGCTCGTCGCGGGTGCCGCAGCCGATGGCGTCGCAGCCGGCCAGCGCCCCGCCCGAGCTCGCCGAAGCCATTTCCCGGCAGCTCCCCGCCGCGGGCACGCCCGAGCAGATCCGCGGGCTCGAGCTGACCGTGCACGGCCCCGACGGACAGTCGGAGACGTTCCGGCCGGTCGGCGTCCCCGTACGCCAGAAGCTCACCGTCACCCAGACCCTCGGCGACAACGGCACTGCCACCTACGAGCTGGGCCGTCCCGCCCCGGCCCCCGCCCCGGGCACGGCGCCGAAGCCGGTTCCCGTGGCGAGCGGCCTGGTGTACGCCGCCCCGGGCGACCAGGGCACGATGCGCACCGCCGCCGCGCCGGTCTACGCGGGCCACCCCGACCGGTATCACGTCTTCGGCCACGCCAACCCCCGTGAGCTCGAAGTGGGCCCGGCCCGGGTCACCGCCGCGCAGCTGGCCGCCGACATCCGCGCCGACCCGGACTGGCAGGGCCGCCCGATCGTGCTGATCGCCTGTGACACGGGCGTCGACCGGGTGAACGGGCTCGCCGCCCAGCTGGCCCGGGAACTGCCCGGCGTCGCGGTCATCGCGCCCGGCGGCATCGTGTGGGCCAGCGACCGCGGGCACGCCATGGTCACGCCGACCGACGCGCTCGGCCCCGGCGCCGTGCCGTTGTTCGCCACCCCGTCGGCGGAGAGCCGGTTCGTGCAGTTCCAGGCGTCGCCCGAGGCGCCCGGCCAGGTGACCGTGACGGACCTGCCGTTCGTGCTGGACGCCTCGGCCCCGCTCGGCGGCTTCGACGTGGACAGCCTCGCCGCCGCCGTCGGGGAACTCGCCACGGACGCCGATGTCGTCGCCACGGATATCGCCGACGTGGCCCAGCCGTCCGTGGACGCCATCGCCCCGGCGCTGCCCGACGTGACCGCCGCCCGGGACGCCCACGTGCAGGCCGCCGAGCTGCACCAGGACGCCCGGAACCTGGCCAACGACCCGGCCGCGCCCCCGGTCCGCGACTTCCGGGAGGCGGCCGCCCGGGCCGATCTGGCCGCCCAGCAGGCCACGGCGGATCTCGACCAGCTGCAGGCCTGGCACGACGAGCTGGTGGCGCTGCGCGACGAGAGCCGCCAGTGGGCGGACCGGGCCGCCGACGCCGCCCGGGTCGCGGCGGAGTCGCGGGCGCTGCCGCCGGGCGACGAGCAGCAGATCCGGGTGGCCGACTCGTTCCTGCGCTCGTTCCAGGCGTTGCAGGAGATCTCCGAGCGGCGGGCTCGCGCCGACGCCCTGGATCTGCGGATCGCGGGCCTCGGCGACCTGCCGGCCACGGTCCAGGACGTCCGCGCCGAAGCGCGCGACGCCGACGCCCTGGTCACGGACGCCGCCGCCAAGGAACCCGCGGCGCTGGCGGCACCCCCGGCACCCACCCGGCCGGACGACGACAGCGACGACGACGGCCCGCCGGCCGACCTTCTGGTCGAGGCCGTCCCGACGCTGACACCCTTCCGGCAGCCGGACGCGCCGCAGCCGCCGCCGCTGACCCGGCAGCAGGCCGCCGAGCAGTACGAGCAGTCCCTGGCGCAGGACCTCTACCAGTCGCTCAAGGTGCGGGACACCGCCCTGCGCACGGTGGAACGGCTGCGCGAGGTGCTGGCCCAGGCCACCGACACGCCGCCCGCCGACGGGGTCCGCCGCTCGTTCCTCAAGAACCACCCCAACGACTCGGGCCAGGCGGGCACCGCCCTGACCGGCCCGGAGCTGAGCGCGCTGCTGCGGGACGGCAACCTGCGCGAGCTGATGAGCGCGCTCTACAACGCGGCCTACTTCAATCGCACCCCGCCGGCCGGCGAGCCGAACCTCAAGGACGTCGCGCTGGAGATCGTGCGCGCCCGGGACTGGGAGCGCTCGGACCGGCTCGGGCTCAACACCGCCGAGCTGCGGGCGTACGCGGATCATCTCGACGGCCCGCAGCGCGCGACGGTCGCCGGCGCCATGCGCAAGCAGAAGCGCAAGGCCACGGTCGACGACGACCCGTTCACCGAGCTGAACCTCATCGGACGCTCGCCCGACTGGGCCGGCGACCTCGACGAGCAGAACCAGGCCCGGCGCATCGAGCGGACCCGGGCGGAGAAGACGCGCGGCCCGCAGGCGGTCACCCCGGCACGGCTCCGGCAGCAGGGCATGGCGCTGGGCAGCTACGAGCAGGGCTTCCTCACCGGGTCGGACGCGCCCGCGTTCACCGTGGACACGGTGCGGTCGGAGGAGATCCCGCTCGACTCGATTCCCCGTACGGCGGACGGCCGCCCCGATCTCGTCCCGCTGCTGCAGCAGAAGGACACGCTCGGCATCAGCGTCGAGACCGGCGAGGACGCCGACGGCAACCCTGTCATCACCAAGGTGACCAGGTCCTTCCCCGGCACGCACGACCACGACCAGCCGTGGCAGTCCTGGCTCAGGCCAGGCGAGCAGGGTCCCGAGCTGCCGCTGCCCTGGGTGAACGGCAGCGCCTTCTACCGCTTCGACACCGGCAGCGACTGGTATCGCCGGGTGCACGACGAGGGCGCCATCCCGGTGATCTCGGGGCCGTCGCTGACCACCGCGCGGATGCTCACGACGTTCCGCTGGCTCAACGTGCCCGGCGTCACCGAGCAGGACTTCCTGCTGGCGCTGTCGGCCTGGATGGTGGCGCCCACCAACCATTCGCTGTACGAGGTGCTGCGCGGCGGTGAGATCGCCGGGGTCCGCCTCCTGGACACCCCGGTACGTCAGATCCCGACCGCCGAGCAGCTGTACGACGAAGTCCGCACCGCCCTCCTCGCGATGCCGCCCGCGGACCGTCCCGTCAGCCCGCCGCCGTTCGAGGCGCCCGCCACCGAGCCGGCGCCCGAGCCCGCGTCCGACCCCGTCGTCACCCGGACGTTCGTCAACCCGGCCGACCGCGCCGCGAACCGGGCGGCGAGCCGGTTCACCGGCCCCGCCGGCCACTACACCCTCGTCGGCTCGGGCGCGGACACCGGCCTGCGCCGGGGCGACACCACGCTGGGCCCGGCCGAGCTGGCCGCCGAGCTGAAGGCCGACCCGGAGTTCCGGAACCAGCCGGTCGCGCTGGTGGCCGGGCTGCCCGACGGGTACGCCGCCGAGCTCTCCGCCGCACTGCCCGGCGTCACGATCATCGCCCCCGCCGGTCCGGTGTGGACGGCGGGCGGCGAGGCCTTCGTCACGGACACCGCCGGCGAGGACCGTGGCGGCCGGGCCCGCCCGCTGGTGCCGCCGTCCGGCAGCTGGCAGCGCTTCCACACCGCCGAGCCGGGGGCCGCCACCACGGTCGAGCGCACCGGCCCGTACCTGTCGGGCAAGCCGGCCGGCAGCATGCTCCTGCCCGAGCTGGCCACCGCCTTCCGCTGGTCGTCGTCCCCGGACACCAGGGCACTGCCCACCTTGACGTCGTTCCGCCCCCCGGCGCCCACGCTGCCGGACATCGCCGAAGAACCGGACGTCGCCGAAGACGCGGACCCGAGCATCGGGGTCGCGGTCACCACCGACGGCGACCTGGCCCTGCCGGCCGAGCTCGCCCCGCCGAACCTGCGCGAGCGCCTTCCGAACTATCTCCGGGACAGCGACACCCTCGGCATGGCCGAGCAGACCGGCCCCACCGAGGGTGTCGACCTGAGCGCGCTCGACGTGCCGCCGCCGGTACGCGACCAGCTGCACTCGGACATCCGCAACGACATCGACCAGTTCCTGGGCGCCGGCCGGCCGTACCCGGTGGTGGTGAACGGACGCCCCGCCGAGCTGGTCGTGACCGCCCGGCTCGACTGGGACGGCCTGCGCACGCAGCGGGCGTCGACCGACTCCGCCAAGGCGAGCGGCAAGACCGGCGGGTCCTTCACCGGCTCGGTGCGGCACACCCGCGACCAGCACCTGGAGCCCAAGGCCTCGGTCACCGCGATGCCGCCGTTCGTGGCCGGCCTGGGCGGGAGCGTGCCGACCTCGCCGCAGGCCACCGCCGGCACCGCGCGGCGCACCGACTTCAGCACGGTCACCAGCGTCAAGCTCGACAACCAGGCCGAGGTCACCGTCCCGATCGTCCTGACCGCGACGCTGAAGGACGCCGGGGACGCCACCCTCGGCACGGTCACGGCGAACGGTGTCGTACCGCTGCGGGTGCCCACCCGGCTCGCCGACCCCGGACCCCTCTACGGCCCGGCACCGGAGAAGCTGCACGCCGCCCCGCCGTCCCGCTTCGGGGTCGAGAGCGTGACCAGCCGGACCGACCCGGTCGAGGGCAGCTATTTCGACCAGGTCGACCGGATGCTGCGCGACGCGGGACTGGGCGACATCACCCGGGTCGGCGCTCCGGGCCGTACGGTGCTGCAGCGCTTCCTGTCCGACGGCAACCTCTCCGCCCAGCTGGCCAAGGCCGCCACCCACGACCTGGACGACCCGGACGCCGGCTGGGTCGACTCGGACCCGCTGCCCCGCGCCCACGAGAGCGGCTGGCGCCGCGTCTTCCCCGCCCGCGACCGGGCGCTGCAGATGCGGCTGGTGGCCCGCCAGGTGCAGGTCGTCGACACGGTGGCCGACGCCAAGCACAGCGACGTCACGAAACTGTCCGTCGAGGCCGCCGACACCACCGCCGCCGACCGCCCGTGGAACGCCTGGGGCCTGGCCGGCGGCGGCACCGACGTGGCGCCGGTCTCCTTCGTGGTCGGCCCCCGGGTGTCGGCCACCCGCAAGGGCTCGAACACCCAGAAGTTCACCGACGAGGCCGGCGCGCGCGACACCCTGGAGGCGACCGGCCCGGCGGTCCGCTATCGGACCGTCTACGACCTGCAGGTACGCCCGCTCGGTGGGCCCGCGCGCACGCTGGCCGGCCCGGTGGAGACGATGCAGTGGGCGACCGCGGACCGGGTCCGCAGGAGCGCCCTCGACCCCGGTGCGACGCCGTGGCACGGTCGCACGGGAGTCTCCCGCACCCACTTCGCGCCGGCGCACGTCGAGCAGGGGCACTCGTTCGGCGGCGCGTACATCGACGACCTCGACGGCGGGGACAAGCTCTACCGCACGGTGGCCGACGCCCTGCGCAGCGTCCCCGGGCACCGCGGCTTCTCCTTCAACGCGGAGACCTTCGTCAAGCAGTTCGGCGACCAGTCGCTCGCGTCCGGCCTGAGCGCCGGGGTGCAGGCGATCCTCTCCCGGGACGCGGCCGCGCGCACCCAGCTCTCCGACCGACAGCTGCGGTTCCTGCTGGACCGGATCGTCGGGCCCGGCCTGGAGATCCCGCTGTTCAAGAACGGCGCACTGCACGACTACAGCACCGTCGTGACGGTGACCGGCGAGCTGTCCGACCTGTCCGACGGCGACCTGCTCGACCGGGGCGAGCTGAAGACCGGCGACAAGCGCAGCCGCCAGTCCGCCTTCACCGGCGGCCAGGAGCACAGCCGCACCAACGAGGTGAGCCTGGAGGGCCGGGTGCTCGGTCCCGTCGGCCGGGCGATCTCGACGATGCTCGGTGGCCCCCGCGTCAGCCACACCGGCGTGCGCGGCCACGACCTCACCGTCTCCGACGCCCACGGCTCGGACGTCCGGCACGCCCCCGGCCTGACCCCCGCGGGCGAGCTCACCGGCGTGCCGATGCGCGAGTTCGCCGGCACCCTGACCGTCCGCGCCACCAGCCAGTCGAGCGTGCGGACCAACCAGAACATGCGGCAGCTCGTGCCGGGGCTGCCCGGCCGGGGCACGCCGTCCCTGATCTCCGGCTCCGTGGTCCCGCCCCGGGAGCACAAGCTCGACGTGCGGCTGCTGGTGCCCGAGCACCGGGTGAGCACGACCCGGCCCCCGGCGGTGCCCGCGCCGCAACCGCGCGACCAGGAGTGGATGGCGTACGCCCCGCCGCTGAGCACGATGGCGGGCGGCTTCCCGCACGAGCTGGACGGCAGCCGCGTCGAGACCTTCCTGGGCGCCGGCCATCTCCAGGACGCCGTCAAGGAGACCCTGGTCCGCGCCACGGGCGACCCGATCTTCGCCTTCCCCGACGGGCCCATCTCCGGCACGATCAGCAACAGCCTGTCGCCGGAGCGGCTGGCGAACGACCGCGAGCTGTTCAGCACGCCGCTGTCGATCGACCACCTGACCTACAGCCGCCGGGCGTCCGACGTGGAGGCCAACGTCAAGGTCCGGCTCCGGCCGACCAACCCGCGGATCCTGCCCGCGTCCGAGTTCGAGCAGGTCAAGGACGTGCTGGCCGGCGGCTCGGGGAGCAGCGCCAAGCGGGGCAGCGCGTGGGAGGCCGCCGTCTCCCTCACGGCCGTCGCGGGGATCACCGGCACGGCACAGGACCACGGCGACTCCAGCACCCTGCCCGGCGGCACGGTCGTCGCCGGCCTCACCCCGTGGCAGCGCACCTGGGGCAGCGTCCGGGAGGAGGGCGTGTCGGGCACCTCCAAGGTCAAGGTCGGCGGACGCCCGGAGCGCCGGGTGCCGGTGCAGATCGACGTCGACGCCGAGATCGTCGTGGAGGCCCAGCGCCGGGGCAAGATCGACATGCTCGACCTGGTCCCCGGGCGGCCGGTGCAACGTGCCGGGCAACGGCTGACGCTGCCCACCTCCGCCATCGTGTGGCTCACCGAGGCCGACATCCACCGGATCCGGGAGCAGGACGCCGCCCGGCACCGGCTCAGCGCCGAGGTCGAGCTGCAGCAGCTGCACGCGAGCCAGGCCGACGGTCAGCGCACCCGGCACGAGGCCGAGCGCGCCACGCTCGACGCGCGGCACCGGACCATGAACACCCCCGCCGACGTACGCCGCCAGGAGCACGACGACCTGCGAACCCGCCAGGACGCCGAGCGGCAGGCCATGACCGACCGGCAGGCCACCGAGCGGCGGCTGGTCGCCGAGGCCCACGACGAGCGGGCCGCCGAGCTCGACCGGTCCCGCCCGCCCGCCGCCCCGGCGCCGGCCACCACCGAGACGCTCCCGGCGCCGCCCGGCGCCCGGAGCATCGGCCTCGGGGGCATCAGCTCGGCCCTGGACCTGGGCGACCGGGTCGGCACGGTACGCCGGGCGGTCGCCGCTGCCATCGGCGGCGCCAAGGGCAAGGAGGTCGCCGAGGCGCTGCTTCCGATGTCCGCCTCGGACCAGCCGCACGACAACGTCCGGGCGCTGCGCTCGTTCCTGTCCCACGCGCAGAACCACGCGAACGCGGCGCTCAACGGCGGGCCCTACATCGTGCCGGGCATCGTCT
>NZ_JAUQWH010000252.1 GCF_030757795.1 Actinoplanes oryzae | reverse complement strand
GCCACGCGTTCGCAGATCGGCTGTTCGTACTCCCGCCGTGCGCACCGATCCGCCACCGGAACAAGCTGAAGAGGTGAGCGGCATTGCCGCGCTAAGGCAGGCATCGTACATACGATCAGTTCATGCAAGTTGACGCTCAGCTACCGACCCCATCGCGCAGCCCCACCTGGTGGTGGTTCCTCATCCCGGTGCTGACGATCGGCTTCGGCGCGTTCGTCATGGTGTTCCTCGGCGGGTGGAGGCTCAAGTCCCGGCCACACATCTACGCCGCCGGTGGATACCTACTGACTACGATGATCTACATCTGCACCACCGGAGCGATGGCACCGGCCGAAGGCGACCCAGCAAGCGACCCCAGCTCCGGGTTCGGTCTCGTCATCGCGGCATTCGTGGTCATCTGCTGGCTCGGAGGCACACTGCACACGCTGATTCTCCAGACGATGGTCGCCCGGCTTGCACCACGAACTAAGCCCATTCAACAGGTGCCGGTCACCTCGGATCCGGCCATCGCGGCCGCGAGGTGGCGCTCGATACGACGGGCCGAAGCCCGCCAGTTAATGCAACATGACCCAGGAATGGCGTGGGAGCTGCGCATCGGCCGGCCTGACCTCCAAGGCCGCCAGTACGACGACGGCGGCCTGATCGACGTCAACCACGTGCCGGCGGATTGGCTGGCGCACGTTCTCGACCTCCCGCAGGCGCTTGCTGAGGAGATCATGGAGGTGCGCACTCGCCGCCACGGTCTGAACACCGCCGACGAGTTGGTCGTCTACTGCGACGGCATGACGCCCGAACGGCTCGACCGGATCCGCGACTTCCTCGTGTTCCGCCCTCTCTGAAAGCCACGGCACGTATGACCAGCACACCGCCTCCCTACACCGGCACGGCACCGCAGTTAGCGCTTACCCCCTCGATGACCAGGCCCCCGCCGCTCAAGGGTGAAGCGCAAAGGATCTTGCTGGCAAATGCTGGAAGATAGTGGAACGCGGTGCTAGCCTTCCCCGCATGGCTGACACGATGGATGACCTCGAGGACCTCATCTCAGGTCTTCGAACACGAATCCGTCGCGCGCTGTCCAGCGGACAGCGCGGCGAGGTTCCAGCACTTCGTGCCGAACTGCGCGCGGCCGAACAACGATGGGACGAGGCCCTACAAGGCATCGAAGCACCAGACAACGGCCAAGTACATGCGCTGCTTGGGGCGTTGCCATCCAGCGTGTCACTACTCCCCATGCGCGAACAGGTCCATCAGGTACTCACCTTGCTCGGGGTGCCTGCTGCACCGAAGCTAATCGTGGCGGTACACGAGGCGTTCTACGCCGGCGACTTGGTCAGCGCGAAACTGACCAGCCTTCGGCGGGACGAGGAGCGTTCGTTTCGCTCGGCGCCATTCTCGCGGCCGTACTACCTATGCAGCGCACTCGCGGTGGACCAGTTGGTCAGCGTGCGGGGTCTGCTGGCGGTTTCCACCTGGTCCCTGGACCGCCGAATGATCGGCCCGCTGTCGCCGCGTGTCGACTTCCTGGCAGGGGCGATCCAGCTGGCTGAGCACGTCGAGCGGACGGGCGATCCTGGACCACAGGCGAGCAGGTTGTTATGGCGGTTCGCGACCAACATCCCGGGCGCTGCAGAATCGTTCGACGCTGCCAAACCAGCGGCGATCATCTCGGCCGCGCGGGCCGAACTCGAAGTCCACGACGACTCCGATCGTGCACAACGCAAAGCTGCAGCCGACACAGCTCGCCGTCGACTCGACGACGTTCAGCAGCTGTTCGGCGCTTCACCGCTAAGAGCAGTACGCAGCGCCACCTAAATCTTTCCCGATACCGGCGGCCTGGTCCCGCGAAGACCGGACCCGTCTCTGCAGAGGACAGAATGACCGTCGTCGACGACCGTCTCAACACTATCCGTGGTGCGGCACCGCGAAAGCCGCACAACGCCCGCACTCTTGCTGCTCTCGCCGCGAACCCCGGCTGCCAACGTCGAACGCTCATGGACGCCGCCGGCGTGGACAAGGCCTCGGTCGCTGACCGGCTCGGCTATCGAATGACCGTAGGCCAGATGTCGAGCATCGCGCTGGCCCGAGGCAAGAGCTTCGAGGCCCAAGTCAAGGCCGAGGGAGGTAACGATCTTCTCCGGCTCCTGAGGCAACACATCGATCTGCCAACAATGCAGGCGCATTACCACGATCTCAACCCGGCTGATGACGACGACCGGATCAGCGCCCGGCTTCGTCGATCTCGCAGTGCTCTGGTGGAGGCCGCGCGCGCCACGGACCCCGTCGGGACGATGTTCGATCACCCGATCCTGCAGCTGACTATGAACGGCGTTCGGGTCCACATCGAGCCCGATCTTGTCGCCTTCAAGTTCGGTGACCGCTTCCACATCGTAGAGATCAAGTCATTCCCGATCGTGGACGGCACGGCGGATTCCGGAAAGGTGGCCGCCGCAGCCCAGCAGTCGGCGGTTTACGTGCTGGCAATGCGTGAGATGCTGCAGACCGCCGGGCTCTCGCCGGAACTGGTCTCCCACGAGGTGATGCTCGTGTGCCCCAAGGACTTCAGCAACCAGCCGGTAGCGGAGTTGATCGACGTACGCAAGCAGCTTGCATCACTGCAGCGCCACCTGACTCGCCTGGATTCGATCGACGATCTCCTGTCGCTTCTGCCCCCATCGCTGACTTTCGACCTGCTGCTGGATCGAGACAACCAGCCGACCCGCAATCCTGTGCAGCTCGCTGAGGACCTCACCCAAGTTACTGCGCGGTACTCCCCGGGCTGTCTGGAGAGCTGCGAGCTAGCTGGTGTGTGCCGGGCGGAGGCGGACGGCACCGTTCCGGTACTCGGCCGGGTGGTCCGCGAGGAGCTGGGCGGCATCGACTCCATTGCCGCAGTAGTCGGACTGGCCACTGGAAGCCGACAGCCGGACGACAGCCAGCGTCAGACCACTCGTCTGTTGCGCGCGGCCTACCAGATGCGGCAGCAGGCCTTGGAGGCACGGCGATGACCATGATGACGTCACTGGCCAGGGCTCTGGCCGCTGATGCACAGAGACCACAGCGCTTGACCATGTATCGCCACCTGCACATTTCTGATCACCCGATCGTGATGGTGCCAATCACTCTGGCAGGCGAGACGAACGCGCCCCTGGCAATGTTGGTCGGCACCGACCCTGCACGGCCCGCAGTGATCGTCACCCGACAGCCGCGTGAGCGCGCCGAGCGGCTGCGCTTTGCGGAACGGCTCGCCGGACATCTCCTGTACCCGATCGCGGCGATGGCGGCTATTACGCAGCGAGTCGAAAGCCGTGGAGCAGAACTATCGATACGGGCCACCGAGGCTCCACAAATTTGGGTTCCGAACCCGGCCGGCGTCGACTACGTCCGGCTCCTCGGGCGGATGACGCGATTCCGGTCCAGCGAGGGTCGCTGGGCTGTCGCCCCGTCCGTACGGCAACTGGGTATCTGGCTCACCTGGCTGGCAGAGCAGGCCGAGTTCGCGGACTCCTGTGTGCTGGTGCCGGTCACCCGGGCGTTGAGCGAGGTGTGGGCGACCGGCCAGAGCGAAGTCGAGGACGGCAATCTCGCCGCACTGATGGCATGGCTGGCGCCGCCGCCTGGGATGGCGATCGTCGATGCGGTGCGCCGTGCCGAGGATCCGGCTCTGTGCCCGCCTGCAGGTCCAGCGACCGACCCCACCTTCGACAGGCTGTTCCTGCAGCCCGCTCTCAGAGATCTCGCCTCGGCGTCGACGGAACCCGCCAGACAGCAGGTCCTCGGCAGGTTGACCAGCATGCTCCTGGAACAGATGAGACCGACCTGGGATCTGATGTGGCAGGGCATCGAACTGCTTCGGCACGAGCCGCCAGCCCCCCGGGTTGCGCGCCGGTGGGAGCGGCAACGCGACCGCTTCTCCGCCTTCCACTACTACGTGACGAACGGCGGGTATCCGCAGGCCAAGCGGGACAACGCGGTGCGCGGGGCACAACGCCTCGCCGAGATGGAACTACGGCTGGCCAGCTTCAACGCCGAGCGTGCCTACGACGACCCACTCGTGATCGCCGACCACCGGCTCGCCGGAGAGGCCTTTGCCGGCACGGTTGTTGCGATCGACGCCACACGCCGGGTTCGGGCAATACAAAAGCTTGTGTCTCGCCCCCTGGTGACCGTCACCAGCACCGACCCAGTCCGGCTCGACGAGGGACAACAGGTACACGACCCGAGCCGGGATGGCCAACGGGCACTGATCACCCGCATCGAGGAGACCACCGACGGCTGGGTCATCGAACTCGAACTTCAGGACAAGATGGGCCGCGGCCGGACGCCAGCACCAGGCTCCGTCCCGGCCGTCGGCGATGAGCTGGTCTACACCGCGGTCGCCGACACCTTCGTACGCCGCGGCCGGGCTTGGCCCACCCGTGACGACATCCCGTGGACCCATGGCGGGCCCCCGCCCGAGTACGTTCCAGTACCTGAGGACGCGGTGGAGGACTGGTCATGATCTCGTCTCAGCAACTCGCCGAAGCCCGAACCGCCGAGATCATCGCCGACTTCACCGAGACACGGCAGCAAGGCGTCGTTGTCGATTCGCCGCCGGGAGCGGGCAAGTCCACCCTCGTCGTCCGGGTGGCTGCGGAGGTCGCCGAAGCTGGCGACCCGATCATGGTGGTCGCGCAGACCAACGCGCAGGTCGATGACCTCACCAGAAGCATCGCCGATCGGCTGCCGCATCTGCGGGTCGGACGGCTCACCCGCGAGGACTACGGAACACCCAGCTGGGTTCAGTTGCCGAATGTGCAGATCGGCAGCCGTCTGGATGCCCTCGGGGACTGTCGCGTTGTGGTTGGAACCGCGGCGAAATGGAGCCGGGCGGAAGTATCGGGGAAGCTCCCCTGGGCGATCGTGGACGAGGCCTATCAGATGCGTTCCGACATGCTCCTGCTGATCGCCCCGCTGTTTCAGCGGATGCTGTTTGTCGGTGACCCCGGGCAACTGGACCCGTTTTCACCGGTCGACGGCGAGCGGTGGGCCGGCCTGCCGTGGGATCCGATGCAGAGCGCCGTCGCCGTGCTGCTGCGCAACAATCCGGACATCACGCCCCACCACCTGCCCTTGTCGTGGCGGCTGCCGCCCAGCGCGGCCCGCGTCGTGCAAGAAGCGTTTTACCCGTTCACCCCCTTCCAACCCGGTACCGCCCTCGCCGACCGCAACGTCGTGCTGCGCGTTCCCGGCCTGCATCCCACCCCTGTGGACGAGGTGATCAACAAGGCGGCCGAGACGGGGTGGGGCTTCTACGAGTTGGACCATCGCAACACGGTACGCACCGATGAGGAGGCAGTCGCCGCGACGGCCAACATCGCCGCACGCCTGCTGCAACGTGGTGTGGAAACGTACTGCGAACGCGCCCGGGGCGGACGGCCGCTGGCCGCCGACCGGATCGCGGTCGGCGCAGCGCACCGCGACCAGGTGGCCGCCCTCGGCCGTGAACTCCGTGCCCGTGGTGCGACCGGGATCCGGGTGGATACCGCCAACAGGCTGCAAGGCGCCGAATTCGATATCACCGTCATCCTGCACCCGCTGTCAGGGCGGATTGACGCCACCGCATTCCACCTCGAATCCGGTCGCCTGTGTGTGCTGGCCTCGCGGCACCGGCACGCCAGCATCGTCGTCGGCAGACAGGGAATCCCGGAGCTTCTGGACGCCCACCCATCCACCGAGCCGATGCACCTCAGATCGTTCATCAAATTCCCGGACGGGTGGGAAGCCAATCAGGCCATGCTCGCCCATCTCGGTGGTCACCGGGTCAGGGCCTCTGCCTGACGTCGGCACGCCACATTCACGCCAGCGCACACGTTCCCCTTCACGAAAGGGTCATCGCCACATGCAGGTGCTACACACCTCCGACTGGCACGCCGGACGCACCACGTACAACCGTTCCCGTGCCATCGACCTAGACGACGCTCTCACCGAAATCATCAGCATCGCCCGCGACGTGCGCCCCGACGCAATCATCAACTCCGGTGACCTGATCGACCACTCCAAAGTCAGCCACACCGAGATCGAACGCGTCGTCGACGCTCTTGCCGAGCTCGGGGCCATCGCCCCGACCATCGTGGTCGCCGGCAACCACGACAACTTCAGCCAGATGCGCTACCTCGACCGGCTCGGACGCGTCAACCGGCTCTACTTCGTCAACAAGCCCGTCGGCATCAGCGGCGACCATCTCGTCATCCCCGGCCGCGATGGCAACACACTGCGAGTCGGTGCGCTACCGTTCGTGTCTGCCGAACGAGGCGTTGATATCTTCGATGACCCCCGCCAATGGGCCGGCGACTATCGGGCACGCATCGCAGATCTTCAGGCCAGGATCACCGCTGGCCTCACCGCAACCCTGGACCCGACCCGCGAGCTGACCGTCTTCGCAGCTCACCTGCATGTCACGGGGGCTGGGCTGTCCGGCAGCGAGCGTGCCCGCCACTGCAGCGACGACTACGCGTGCGATCCTGCCGCGATCCCGCCGGTCGACTATGCCGCGTTCGGGCACATCCACGACCCGCAGGACCTTCCCGGCGCCGTTCCTGGCCGCTACGCGGGCTCCCCGATCCCGCTGGACTTCGGCGAGGCCGGTCAGCAGAAGAGCATCACGCTCGTCACCCTCGAACCCGGCAAGCCGACGCGCTGCGAGCCGATCGCACTCAGAGGCGGCCGATCTCTGATCAGGTTCGACGGCAGCCTCACGGATCTGCAATCGCAGGCTGCGTTGATCGGCGATGCCCTATGCCTGGCAACGGTCCACACCGACACACATGACCCCGCCCTGTCACAGCGCGTCCACGAAATCCTCGAACGAGCCACCGTCCTGGACGTCCAACAGCGCGTCGCCGGCACGCGCGGAGGTTCCCTGGTGGTAGAGCCGGGCACCGTCACCGCCCAGCGACCCTTACTGGACTCATTCAGCACCTACCTGCAGCAAATCGACACGCGTACCGCCCCTGCCGACCAGGTGATGGCGCTTATGGCGGAGTTCCTCGCGGCAGACCATGAGGACCGCGACCCTTGCTTCGCCGTCGAAACGCTGCTCACAGACGACCACACGACAGAGGCAGCCGCCACATGAGACCACTCGAACTCACCTTCTCCGGCCTGCGTTCCTACCGCAGCAAACAGCACATCGACTTCCGCGGACAGAGCCTCGTCGGAATCACCGGCGACACCGGAGCTGGCAAGTCGTCCATCTTCATCGCCATCAACTTCGCACTTTTCGGAGCCTGCACCTTCGAAGCCGCCACCCCGAAGGTCCTCATCGCCGACGGCGGCGATGGAATCCTCTCCGTGAAACTGCTCTTCGAAGCACGCGGCAAAGAATGGAAGGTCAGCCGGCGCCTGTCGAAGACCTCAACCAACTCCCAGCATCAGCTCGAAGCCCTCGACGGATCCGAGACACGTGTCGGCCGCGATTCCGTCAATGCACGCATCCAGCAGCTCATCGGCCTCGACCAGAAGACTTTCGTCCGCTCGGTCCTGCTGCGGCAGGGCAAGTTCGAAGAACTACTGCACGCTTCACCCGCGGAACGCACTCGCATGCTAAAAGGCCTGCTCGGCCTCGACATACTCGACACCATCGCCCAACAGGCCCGCGACCGCCGTGACACGATCATCCCTCGGCTGCATAAACTTAACGAGCGCAAAGCCGCCCTGTTCGCCGACCCGCAGGCCATCGCGTCCCAGTCCGAAGAAGAAGTCGGCCAAGCCGACGAACGAATCAAGCAGCTAAAGGCGGCGCAGGATCAACTCGCCGACTTGGCCCAGCAGCGCACCGACGCCGAACACGAACGCGGCCAGGTTCTGGAACTGACCGACGCGCTTGCCGCCGTGCTGGACACGGACGCGCCCGAGCAGCTGAAGAAGCTCGCTTCCGACGACGCGGCGCTCACCGCCGAGGACGGGGCGCTGGCCGCTGAGCTGGCGCCGTTGCGTAGCCAGCGTCAAGACCTCCTCGACCTTCTGGGCGATCGCAGACCCGGCGGTCCACTCGCCGACATTCCCGCCACTGCGGCCACTAGGCTCGGACAGTTGCGCGAGATCATCGGCCAGGAATCCGAAGCCGACGAACGCCAGGCCGTTGCGGTCGCCGAGCGGGACAACCTGCAGAACGAGGCAGCCCGAGCTGAGGCGGAAGCGAGCGACCTCACCACTCAGTGCCTCACCCTGGAGCAGCAACACAAGGATGCCGAATCCGCCGAGGCCGACCTCCAGAGACAACTCGACGGCTGGCGCACCGACCTGCGCGCCGCCCGGAAGCTCATTGCTGATGTCACTCAGCTCGGTCAAAAACTGAAGGCCGAACAAGAGAAGCACGCCACAGCGGCCGCAGTCCTTGAGCAGCACCGCGCGACCGCGGAGCAGGCCGATCAAGCGATAGCGGAGGCCGAGAAGGCCCTCGAAGCGCAGAAGCGCCTGAACGCCGCCGCCTACGCTGCTACCGGCCTGGGACCGGGTGACGACTGCCTCATCTGTCAACACGAGCTACCCGGCAGCTTCGTCCCCCCTCACGCACCGGCCCTTCACACCGCCGAACAAGAATTGACGACAGCCAAGGCGCAGACCAAGCGCGCCAACAAACTGGTCACCACCGCGCTCGGCACAGAACGGGAGAAGCACGCCCTCGCCGAACAGACAGCCGCCCGACTCGCCGAGACTTCCACCCAGGCAAAGAACGCGCTTTTGGTCCTCACCCGCCAGATCGGCCCCATCGGCCTCGATCGACTTGACGATCAAATCCTGCACACGTCCCTCAACGCTCTCGCCGACGCTCAACGGCAGGCTGAGGCCAAGTCCAGCGATCTCGAGAGAGTCCGCAGCAACGCCGCGGCAGCCACCGCGACGGCCAAGGCCATCAACAAGGACGTCAGCAGTCGTACCAAGCAAATCGAAAGGAACATCGAGCACCTCGGCAATCTGCGAGACAGAATCATCGAGCTCATGC
>NZ_JAUQWH010000251.1 GCF_030757795.1 Actinoplanes oryzae | reverse complement strand
CCACCCCCCAGGCCGAAGCCGCGAGGAAGCCCTCCGAGAACGTCGCCGCCCAGACCGCCACCCGCCGGACCCGGCGCCGGCGCATGCTGGTGGCCGCCGGAGCCGCGGCCGCCGTGCTCGCCGTCGCGGGCGGCATCGCCTACGCCCAGTACGACCGGGACGACGCCGGCACCCCCACCGCCACGGCCACCGGCTCGGACCCCGGCGCCAGCCCGGGCACCGCCGCGGCCGCCGCGGGCCCCGCCGACGAACAGTGCACCGACGAGATCAAGAGCAACCGCCGCTGGGTGTGCCTGACCCGGGCCACCGTGGCGGACGGCACCTTCACCGTCGAGTACGACACCGACTTCGGCGGCTCCGACCCCGACGCCACCGGCGGCTTCCACCTGCACCTCTTCGGCAGCCAGGGCGGCGACCCGCCCGACGAGCTGATGGGCGCGCAGGCCCCCGAGAGCCGCCGCGGCGCCTACTACGACGAGGCGCGCAGCAAGTCCGTCCTGGACACCGGCGGCGGCCGATTCGCCCGCACCATCGACGACGCCCCCAAGGTGTGCGCCCGCATCGCCCGCGCCGACCACACCCTCGTCCGCGACGCCGCCGGCACGTACAAGACCGGCAACTGCATCCCGATCGACCGCCGATGACCGCCGCCGGCCGTGACGTGCTGAGCTGGGAGGTGCACCGGCCCGGCGGGCGGGTGGTGGACGAGGTGCGCCGCTTCCGGGGGCAGGTGCTGTGGGACGGCGGGTCCCGGCCGGCCTTCCGCGCGCTCACCGATCCGCACCCGGGCGATCCGGCGGCCTACCACGTCATCGTCCGGCACGGACCGGCCATCGCCGGCTGCGTCAGCGTCGGTCCCGTCGAGGCGCTGGCCGCGAGCGCCGTCCGCACCTGGGACCCGGAGCTGTCGGCACGGCTGCTCGCCGGGCACGGGCTCGCGGAGCCGGCGGTGGTGGAGACCGCCCGGCTCGTGGTGGCGCCACGGTGGCGCGGCCGCCGGTTGGGACTCGACCTGGCGCTGACCACCGTCGCCCTGGCGCGCCTGCTCGGGCGGCGGCTGATGTGGTGCACGGCCGGCACCCGGCACCACCAGCACCGTCTGGCGCTCGCCATCGGCCTCGAGCTGCGCGAGGAGTACGGGCGGCGGTACGTGCCGGAGCTCGCCGACACCCTCTGCGTGCTCGCCGGAGACCCCCGGGACGTGCCGGTGCCGGTGCGGCCCCGGCTCGCGGAGCTCCGGGAGCTGGTCGGCGAGCGGCTGGCGGCGGCATGATCTGGCAGCCGGAGGTGTACGACGCCGCGGACCAGGTGCCCCACCCGGGCGCCGAGATCCACGACACGCTGCTCGAGCAACTGGCCGAGCTGATCGGCGTACGCCATCCGGGGCTCGCCGCGGCCGGGCGAGACCGCCTCGTCGCGGAGCACCTCGCCGGTCGCGACCCCTCCCGGTACGGCACGTGGGTGTACTACCCGTGGCACCGGCGCCTGGTGCATCTGCTGCCGCGCGACGAGTTCCGGGAGGTGCGCGCGGACCGGAACCGCGACAAGATCACGCCGGCGGAGCAGCGGCGGCTGGCCGGGGCGCGGATCGGTGTCATCGGGCTGTCGGTCGGCAACATGGCGGCGATCACGCTCGCGCTCGAGGGCGTCGGCGGCGCGTTCCGGCTGGCCGACCACGACCGGCTGAGCCTGTCCAACCTCAACCGGCTGCGCGCCGGGGTCGCCGACCTGGGCGTCGAGAAGACCGTCCTGGCCGCCCGCGAGCTCGCCGGGATCGACCCGTGGCTCGGCGTCGAGCTCCACCGCGACGGCCTGCGGGCCGCCCGGATCGACGAGTTCCTGCGCGGGCTCGACCTCGTCGTCGAGGAGTGCGACGACCTGGCGCTGAAGGTGCTCGTCCGCGAGCGCGCCCGCGCCCTGCGCATCCCGGTGCTCATGGAGACCAACGACCGGGGCATGCTCGACGTGGAGCGCTTCGACCTCGAGCCGGACCGCCCGATCCTGCACGGCCTGATCGGCTCGCGCGAGGCCGGCGCCGTCTCCGTCGCGGAGCTCCTGGGTGGAAGCCGGCTCAGCGCCCGGATGGCCGCGTCGATGCCGGAGATCGGGGTGACGCTCAGCGGATGGCCGCAGCTGGCGTCGGGGGTGGCCCTGGGCGCGGCGCTGGTCACGGACACCGCCCGCCGGATCCTGCTGGGCGAGCACACCGAGTCGGGCCGCTACCACGTCGACGTCGCGGAGATCGTCGCCGACGGCCGCGGTGCGCTGACCGGAGCGCCGGACGGCTGACCCCGGCGACTGAGCCGAACGGCTGAGCCCTGCGGCCGCGCCGGACGGCTGAGCCCGGCGACTGAGTCGGACGGTTGGGCCCTGCGGCTGTGCCGATCAGCGGTTGCGGGCCCTGGCGGCGAGATCGGCGGCCGCCGCGTCCCAGCTCGGGTGGTCGAAGCGGAAGCCGGCGTCGAGCAGCCGGCCCGGCGCGACACGGCGGCTCTTCAGCAGCAGCTCGGTGTCGGTGCGCAGGGCGAGGGCGCCGAGCTCCGCCATGGCCCTGGTGGCGGGCAGGCCGAACGGCCGGCGCCAGGCCCGGCGCAGCGAGCGCATCAGGTCCCGCTGCGGCAGCGGCCCGGGGGCGGAGAGGTTGACCGGGCCGTCGAGGTCGTCGCGCTCCAGGAGGAACTGCACCGCCCGGGTGAAGTCGTCGCCGTGGATCCAGGAGACGTACTGGTGTCCGCCGGCCACCGCGCCGCCCAGGCCCAGGCGGGCCATCCAGGAGAGATAGTCGAAGACGCCGCCCCGGTCCGGGGTCATCACCATGGCCGTGCGCAGCGCCACCCGCCGGGTGCCGGGGGTGTCCGCCTCGGCCTGGGCCTGCTCCCAGCGGCGGGCGATCCGCACGCTGTACTCCCAGTAGAGCGGGACGCCGGGCTCGTCGCCGCCGATGATCCCGGTCGCCTCGTCGTGCGGCAGGTCGTCGCCCCGGCTGCGCGCGTCCGCATAGATCGTCGCCGTGCTCATCTGCAGCCAGACCTTCGGCGCCTTGCCCGTCCGGCCGGCCGCGGCGATCGCCTCGCCCACGGCGCGGGTCGCGTCGATGCGGGAGCTCATCATCGTCCGCAGGTTCGCGTCGGTGTAGCGGCAGCTGACCGACCGCCCGGCCAGGTTGATCACGGCGTCGGCGCCGTCGAGCTCGGCGGCCCAGGCGCCCGTCGTGCGGCCGTCCCAGACCACGTGCCGCACGCCCGGCTCCAGCCGCTCCGGCCGCCGGCTGAGCACGGTGACCTCGTCGCCCCGCGCCGCGAGGGCCCGCCGCAGGACGGTGCCGACCTGCCCCGTGCCCCCGGGAATCACGATCCTCATGGCCGCCTCCTCGATTTGAGCAGTCGCTCAAATCGAGCATAGCAGGAGGTCAAGGGCGGGGCGGCGGCGATCCGGCGGGGGAAGTCGGCGGTGGTAGCAGCAGGTCACGGCAGGGCGGCGGCGATCTGGCGGAGGAAGTCGGCGGTGGTGGGCGTGCCGGCGAGCTGGGCGAGCAGGCGCTGGAGGGCCGGCCGCCGCTCCTGGCCGGAGAGGGCCCGGCGGAGCCGGTGGACGACGGCGAGC
The DNA here is from genome assembly GCF_030757795.1 of Actinoplanes oryzae. Classification (GTDB taxonomy): domain Bacteria; phylum Actinomycetota; class Actinomycetes; order Mycobacteriales; family Micromonosporaceae; genus Actinoplanes. The sequence goes on along the minus strand of NZ_JAUQWH010000251.1, from coordinate 5,417 downwards.
TCGGCCGGGCCCAGCAGCAGCTCGTCGTGGCGGGTGCCCGAGGTGGCGATGTCCACCGCCGGGAAGATCCGGGCCTCGGCGAGGGCCCGGTCGAGGCGCAGCTCGGCGTTGCCCGTGCCCTTGAGCTCCTCGAAGATGACGCCGTCGAGGGCGGAGCCGGTGTCGACGAGCGTGCTGGCGACGATGGTGAGCGAGCCGCCGCCCTCGATGGCCCGGGCCGCCCCGAGCAGGCGCTTCGGCGGGTAGAGGGCGGTCGAGTCGAGGCCGCCGGAGAGGGTGCGGCCGCGCCCGGGGGCCGCCAGGTTGTAGGCCCGGCCGAGCCGGGTCAGCGAGTCGAGCAGCACGACCACGTCGCGGCCGTCCTCGACGAGGCGCTTGGCCCGCTCGATCGCCAGCTCGGCGACGGCGGTGTGCTCCGCGGGCGGCCGGTCGAACGTGGCGGCGACGACCTCGCCGCGCACCGACCGGCTCAGGTCGGTGACCTCCTCGGGGCGCTCGTCGACGAGGAGCATCATGATGTGGCACTCGGGGTGCGCGCGGGCGACGGCGTCGGCGATCGACTTGAGCACCATGGTCTTGCCGGCCTTGGGCGGCGCGACGATCAGCGCGCGCTGCCCCTTGCCGATCGGCATCATCAGGTCGGTGACCCGGGCGGTGAGATCGCCCGCCGACCCGAGCCGCAGGCGCTCGTGCGGGTGCACGACCGTGAGGTCCGCGAAGTCGGGGCGGCGTGCCCGCGGCTCCTTGCCGTTGACCGCCGTGACGCTCAGCGACCCGTCGGGATGCACGGTGCCGGCGACATGGTCGCCGCGGCGCAGGCCGAGCCGGGTGAGCTGCCGGACGGGCACCGCCACGTCGGCGGGCCCGGGCAGGTAGCCACCGGCGCGGATCCAGCCCTTGTCGCGGCCGTCGGGTCCGGGCGTCCCGGTGATGTCGACGAGCCCGCTCACCGGGACGTCGGTGGCCGGGGCGCCCGGCGGGGGCCCGGCGGGCGTCTGCCGGTTGCGGGGGCGGGTGCCGGCCGTACGCCGGCGGGTGGTGGGGTTGACCTTGAGGTCGGTCATGGGAACTCCTCATCGAGAGCGGAAGGGAAGACGCGCGCCAGGCCGGTCGGGCGGCGCTCGTCGGCCGCGGGCCCCATTCGGGGTGCCGGCGCCGGCGGTCGCGTCCCGCGAGCCCGGACACGGCGGCGGGGTCAGCACGCGACTGCGGGCGGGACTGCGGGCGGGACTGCGATGAACCGGCGAAAAAGGCGTCGCCAGGGCGCAACCCCGGCGGAAAGACACTCCGGCAGGCCGCGAGAGGGCTTCAGCGAAAAGCCGACCGAGAGAGGGCTTGCGCGTCGAAGGAAAGGACGCCCGCGAGTGGTCAGCGGAATGCGTCTGGTGGAAAGATAGCGCCGAGGGCCGGCAACCGCAACCCACAGCGCGGTGGCGCCGGTCACGCGGCCACCCGTTACCGTGGTGATCGACAGTGTGCTCCCGGCGGCTCCCCGCCGGGACTGTCACCGATGCCGAGGCGGGAGAAACCAATCATGACATCCGACGCCCCGTACCGGTCCCTTCCGGACATGCTGCTCCGGCGCGTGCGGGCGACCCCGGACGCGCGGGCCTTCGCGGCCCCGTCCGCGGACGACACCGGGATGAGCTGGCTGACCTGGGCGGAGGTCGGTGAGCGCACCCGGGCGATCGCCGCGGGGCTGGCCGGGCTCGGCGTCGGGGTGGAGGACCGGGTGGCGATCATCGCGGGCACCCGGCTCGACTGGGTACTCGCCGACCTGGGCATCAACCTGGCCGGCGCGGCGACGACGACGGTCTATCCGAACACCGAGCCCGAGGACGCCACGTTCATCGTGACGGACTCCGGGTCGAAGGTCGTGATCGCGGAGAGCCCGGCGCAGGCCGCCAAGCTGACCGGAACGGATCATGCCGTCACGCACGTCGTCCTCATCGACGGCGAGGCCGACCCCGCCGCGCAGCCGCCGCAGCTGACCCTGGCCGAGCTGCAGGAGCGGGGGCGGGCCCGGCTCGCCGAGACGCCGGAGCTGATCGAGACGATCGCCGAGGGGCTGACGCCGGAGCACCTGGCGACGCTGATCTACACGTCGGGGACGACCGGCCGGCCCAAGGGTGTCGAGCTGACGCACGCCTGCTGGACCTGGGAAGGGGTGGTGCAGGGCGAGGCCGATCTCCTGCAGGCCGCCGACCTCATGTACCTCTGGCTGCCGCTGTCGCACGCCTTCGGCAAGTGCCTGATCTCCGGCATCGTCCACGTGGGCACGCCGACCTATGTGGACGGCCGCGTCGACAAGATGATCAAGAAGCTGCCGATCGTGCGGCCCACGGTGCTGTGCGCCGCGCCGCGCGTGTTCGAGAAGGTCTTCAACGCGGCCGTGCTGACCGCGCGCAACGGCGGCGCCGTCACCCGGGCCGTCTTCGCGTGGGCGGTCGGCACCGGCCGGCGGCGGGCCGCGCTGATCGAGGCGCACCAGCCGGTGCCCGCCCTGCTCAAGCTCCGGTACGCGGTCGCACACCGGCTGGTCTTCGCCAAGCTCCGGCAGCGCCTGGGCGGCAACATCCGGCTGCTCGTGTCCGGGTCGGCGCCGCTGAGCCGCGACATCTCCGAGTTCTTCGCCGGCGCCAACCTGCCGATCCTCGAGGGCTACGGGCTGACCGAGACCAGCGCGGCGGTCTTCGTGAACAGGCCCACGAAGTACCGGACCGGCACGGTCGGGATCGCGTTCTCGGGGCTGGAGTGCCGCATCGACGCCGACGGGGAGATCCTGCTGCGCGGCGCCCCGGTCATGCGCGGCTACCACCACCTGCCCCAGGAGAGCGCGGAGGCCTTCACCGCCGACGGCTTCCTGCGCACGGGCGACATCGGCACGCTGGACGACGACGGCTTCCTCACGATCACCGACCGCAAGAAGGACCTGTTCAAGACGTCGGGCGGCAAGTACATCGCCCCCACCGCGATCGAGAACCAGTTCAAGGCCGTGTGCCCGTACACGTCGCATGTGGTCGTCGTGGGCGCCTCCCGCAACTTCGCGACGATGCTGGTCACCCTGGACGAGGACGCCATCGTCACGTGGGCCGCCGGCGGGCCGCTGGCCGGCCGCCCGTACGCGGAGATCGTCGCCGCCCCGGAGACGGAGAAGCTGATCGCGGGCTACGTCGAGCAGCTGAACGCGAAGCTCAACCGCTGGGAGACGATCAAGAAGTTCGCGATCCTCCCCCGCGACCTGACCACGGAGGACGGCGAGCTGACCCCCTCGATGAAGATCCGCCGCCCCGCCGTCGCCAAGAACTTCGCCGGGACCATCGACAAGATGTACGCGGACAGCATGCAGCACCTGTAATCGGTTGCCCCGGCGGGCGTGGCGGGGTCATGGTGAGGCTATGAACACCGTCGTGAGGGGGAAGGCCTGGCGGGTCACGAGCCACGGGGATCCGGCGCAGGTCGTGCAGCTGCAGGAGATGGCGTGGCCGGAGCCGGGCCACGGGCACATTTTGATCAGGGTACGCACGGCCGGCGCGGGACACCCCGACCAGCTGACCGCCACCGGGCACGTCCCGGGCCTGCCCGCCCCGCCGCTCGGCGTCGGCGCGGAGGCGGCCGGCGAGGTGGTCGCCACGGCGCCCCGGTCCGCGTACAGGATCGGTGATCAGGTGTTGGGGCTGACCGCCGTGGGCGCGGGCTGGGGCGGGTTCGCCGACTACACGTACCTGCGGGAGCAGTCGACCATCCGCATCCCGGAGGGCATGTCCGACGAGGAGGCGGGCGGGTTCGCGGTCGGCTTCCGCACCGCGTACGCGGGCCTGGTCGACCGCGCCCCCGTCGAGAAGGGCCAGTATCTGGTCGTGCTGGGCGCGGCGGGCAGCACCGGCGCCACCGCCGTCCAGCTCGGCCGCGCGCTCGGCGCCCACGTCGTCGCCGTGGCGGGCGGCCCCGGCGGCCGCGAGTTCTGCCGCCGCTGCGGCGCGGAGGCCGTCCTCGACCGGCACGCCGGCAACCTCGCCGCCCAGATCCGCGCGGCCACCGGCGGCCACGGCGCCGACCTGATCTACGACCCGGTGGGCGGCACGGCCGCCGTGGCCGCCATGGGTGGCCTGGTGCGCAACGGCCGCATCGCGCTGATCGGCGTGGCCGGCGGCCTGCCCGCCCCGATCGACCCGCTGGTCCTGCTCTTCGGCAACCTCACGGCCATCGGCGTCTACGCGGGCGGCTACAGCGCGGCCCAGGACGAGGCAGCCTGGGAAGCCCTCGCCCGCCTCGCCCGGGACGGCAGGATCCGCACCCCGGTCGGCGCGGTCCACAGCTTCGCCGACGTCCCCGACCTGCTCGCCACCCTGGACAACTCCCCGCCCGGCAAGGCCGTCGTCCGGGTGGCGGTCTAGCCTTCGGGCATGCCTGAATTGATCAAGCCGACGACGCGCCTGCACGCCGCGTGGCTCGCGTCGCGCGACGACTGGGGCCGGGGCGTCTACCAGGACGGGGCCGGGCTGCGCCCCGGCGACGAGGTGGACGATCCGGCCGGGTTCGCCGCCTGGGTGCAGCGGCTGCGCCGGGAGGAGGACCCGGCGGTGCCGCCCGCGGAGGGCTGGGTGCACTGCAGCTACCGGTGGATCGTCGAGGGCGGCGACGTGCTCGGCTCGATCGCGTTACGGCACGAGCTGAACGACTTCCTGCTCGAGGCCGGCGGCCACATCGGCTACGGCGTGCGCCCGGCGGCCCGGGGGCGCGGGCTGGCCTCCTGGGCGCTCGGCGAGATGCTGGGCGAGGCGCGCCGGCTCGGCCTGCCCCGGGTGCTGATCGTCTGCAAGGAGGCGAACACCGCCTCGGCGCGGACGATCGAGCGCCACGCCGGGGAGCTGGAGGACGTCCGCGACACCGGGTCGGGCCGGATGCGGCGCTACTGGATCACCCTGGGCGCATAGCCGGCGGCCGCGGCGCGGAGCCGGTCGTGCATGCCGTCGTACGCGGAGGCGGTCCCGAGGAACCGCTTGGCGACCTTGGCGAGCATCGTGTAGTTCGGGTCGCAGACATTGCCGACGGGCGCCTGACCGGCCTGGCTGATCAGCTGGTACGCGTCGAGCACGTCCAGCCCCGTCAGCCCCGCGGTCCAGGTGACGAGGTCGTGCTGGCTCATCCGGTACGCGTCCTCGAGCGGCCGCGCCGACCCGGCGGACATGAGCGCCGCATCCGACTCGAAGCGCGGCGTCGGGGTCGCCACTCCCTTGATCAGGTCGAGGACGACGACCGTGTTCATGGCCGACTCGACGCCGGTGCCGCACACCTCGCCGTCGCCCTGGCGGCAGTGCCCGTCGCCGAGGGCGAAGAGCGCGCCGGGCACGTTGACCCCGAAGTACGCGGTGACCCCGGCGCGCAGCTCCGGCGTGTCCAGGTTGCCGCCGTGC
>NZ_JAUQWH010000250.1 GCF_030757795.1 Actinoplanes oryzae | reverse complement strand
CATCACCGCGGCCGCTGCGGAGGCGGCGGGGCTGCGGACCCGGGTCGTCGACTACGACCTGGGCGCGGTGTCCGGCTCGGTGCTGCACGCCGAGGGCTATCAGGGTCAGGCCCGGATGGTGGTCGACGAGGACCGCAAGGTGATCGTCGGCTTCACCCTCGTGGGCCCGGACGTCGCCGAGCTGATCCACGCCGCGACCATCGCCGTCGCCGGCGAGGTGCCGATCGACCGGCTCTGGCACGCCGTGCCCGCCTTCCCGACCATCAGCGAGGTGTGGCTGCGCCTCCTGGAAACCTACGGCCGCTGACCGGCCGACCCCTCTCGAAAGGAACCATCGCCATGCGTTTCCGTCTCTCGCGTCGCGCCGCCGTCATCGGCGCGACCTCCCTCGCCCTGATCGGCGCGGCCGCCGTCCCGGCCGCGGCCATGACCTCCGGCAAGGAGAGCAAGGTCAAGCCGACCGTCGTGCTCGTGCACGGCGCCTGGGCCGACTCGTCCAGCTGGAACCCGGTCATGGAGAAGCTGCGCCACGACGGCTACCAGGTCCGGGCCATCGCCAACCCGCTGCAGGGCCTGACCACCGACACCGCCTACGTGACCAGCTACCTGGCCACGATCAGCGGGCCCAAGGTGCTGGTCGGCCACTCGTACGGCGGTGCGGTCATCACCAACGCCGCACCCGCGGTGCCCGACGTGAAGTCCCTGGTCTACATCGCCGGCTTCATCCCGGCCAAGGGTGAGACCATCGGCCAGCTCGCGGCCCAGTCCACCCCGGCGCTGCCGCTGATCTCGACCCAGGTGCCCGCGGGCACCGAGGTCGTCATCGACCCGGCCAAGTTCCGGGAGGCGTTCGCCGGCGACCTGGACAAGACCACCGCGGCCAACCTCGCGGCGGCCCAGCGCCCGGCCAACACCAACGCCGTCACCGACGCCAGCGTCGTCGAGGGCTTCCGCGACGTCCCGTCCTACGCGCTTCTGACGCGGCAGGACAAGGCCATCAACCCGGCCCTGCAGCGCATGATGGACAACCGGGCCGGTGCCAAGATCACCGAGGTCAACGCCTCGCACGCGGTCATGCTGAGCCGGCCCGACGCGGTCACGAAGATCATCGAGCAGGCCGCGCGCTGACCTTCGCGCCCGGACGCGCCTCGTGAGCAAGGCGGTGGTCCGCTCGACTGCTCAGCCGAGCGGACCGCCGCCGTCACGGCCGGCACCAGGAGCGGCGCTGCGCCCTTCCCATTCCTCTTCACCGAAAGGCCCTCGCCGCCATGCCGGCCAATGTCCCGCAGCCGAAGTCACCTCCCCGCCCGGACCCGTGGAAGGTCGAGGGCGTACCGCCCGGACCGTCCGGCAACCCGGGAAAGCCGCGGTCCTTCTGGGTCCGTCTCGGCGGCACCCTGGTGGCATTGCTCGCCCTCAACTGGATCATCTCGTCGTTCCTGCTGGCCCCGCCGGCGCGCACGCCGGTCTCGTACACCTTCTTCCTGACGCAGGTGCAGGCGGCGAACGTCGCGGAGATCACCTCGACCGGCGACACGATCGAGGGCCGGTTCGTCCGGGAAACGGCTTACACGCCGACCGGCGCGTCCCGGTCGGAACAGGTCAAGCGGTTCACCACGCAGCGTCCGTCCTTCGCCGACGACAACTTGTTCGCCATGCTCCGGGCGGGCAACGTCCCGGTGAACGCGAACTCCCCGGACGCGCCGCCACCGGTCTGGCAGCAACTGATCGTCGGCTTCGGTCCGACGATCCTGCTGGTCGCGCTGTTCGTCTGGATCAACCGGCGGGTGGCGGGCGGCGGGGGCGGCGGGGGTGTGCTGGGCGGCTTCGGCAAGTCCCGGGCGAAGCTCTATCAGCCCGAGTCGGGGCCTCGCACCTGCTTCGACAACGTCGCCGGCATCGAGGAGATCAAACAGGAAGTCTCCGAGATCGTCGACTTCCTGCGCGAGCCGGCCAAGTTCCGCAAGCTGGGCGCGCGCATCCCGCACGGGGTCCTGCTCTCCGGCCCGCCCGGCACCGGCAAGACCCTCCTGGCCCGGGCGGTGGCCGGCGAAGCGAAGGTGCCGTTCTTCTCCATCTCGGCGTCCGAGTTCATCGAGGCCATCGTCGGCGTCGGCGCGAGCCGGGTCCGCGACCTCTTCGACCAGGCCGCCAAGGTCGCCCCCTCGATCATCTTCATCGACGAGCTGGACGCGATCGGGCGCGCTCGCGGCGGTTCGCAGGCGCTCGGCGGGAACGACGAGCGCGAGCAGACGCTCAACCAGATCCTCACTCAGATGGACGGCTTCACCGGAGCCGAGGGCGTCGTCGTCCTGGCCGCCACCAACCGCCCCGAGATCCTGGATGCGGCTCTGCTGCGGCCCGGCCGCTTCGACCGGCGCGTCGTGGTGAGCCCGCCCGACCTGGCCGGCCGCCGGGCGATCCTCGGGGTGCACACGCGAGGCGTCCCGCTCGCCGCCGGGGTCAACCTCGACGGCATCGCCGCCTCCACCCCCGGCATGGTCGGCGCGGACCTCAAGAACCTCGTGAACGAGGCGGCCCTGCTGGCCGCCCGGCGCGGCCACGACCAGGTGGGCAACGGCGACTTCACCGACGCCCTCGAGAAGATCATGCTCGGCACGGCGCGGGGCATCATGCTGACCGCGGAGGAGAAGGAGCGCACGGCGTTCCACGAATCCGGGCACGCGCTGCTGGGCATGCTGACACCCGGCGCCGACCCGGTACGCAAGATCTCGATCATCCCGCGCGGGCAGGCGCTCGGCGTGACCTTCCAGAGCCCCGCCAGCGACCGGTACGGCTACTCGGCGAAGTATCTGCGCGGGCGCATCATCGGCGCGCTGGGCGGCCGGGCCGCCGAGGAAGTGGTCTTCGGTGACCTGACGACCGGCGCCGAGAGCGACCTGGACCAGGTGAGCAACATCGCCCGTCAGATGGTCGGCCGATGGGGCATGTCCGACGCGATCGGCCCGGTGACGGTGCTGCCGCCGCCGGGACAGGAATCCCCGCTGGGCCTGGACGGCGTCGCCCCGGCGACCAAGGAGTTGATCGACGCCGAGGTCCGCAAGATCGTCGAGGAGTGCTACGCCGAAGCGCTGTTCCTGCTGCGGTCGCACCGGACCCAGCTCGACAACCTGGCCCGCCGCCTGCTCGACACCGAAACCCTCGACGAGGACGACGCCTACGCGGCGGCCGGCATCGACCCCGCCCACGCGCCCGGCGCCGGCGGCCCCGGCCTCGACCCGGCGCCCGGCCTTCCCCGGCCCGTCGCGGCAACCGACATCACCACCGCGGCACCGTCCGTCTGAGCGGGAGCGATCGTGACACAGCAAGCGGTCCGCCACCGTCGCCCCTGGATACGTCGCGCCGGCGTCACCGCGGTGCTGGTGGTGCTGGCGGTCGAGCTGGTCGTCGGCTGGCCGGCCCTGTCCGGGGCACTGCGGCAGGTACGCATGCCGCACCTCGGCTGGCTTTCCCTGGTGGTCCTGGCCGAGCTGGCGGCGATGAGCGCCTACGCCCGGATGCAGCGGCGCCTGTTGCGGTCGGCCGGCGTCCGGTCCTCGTACCGCGACAATGCCTCCATCGTCTACGCGGCCCACTCGCTCAACGAGACGCTGCCGGGCGGCCCGGCACTCTCCACCCTGTTCAACTTCCAGCAGTTGCGGCGTCTGGGCGCGGGACCGGCCGGGGCCTCGTGGGTGATCGCGCTCTCCGGCCTGCTGTCCACGATTGCCCTCGCCGCGGTCGCCGCCGGTGGCGCCATCGCCGTCGGGGGCGCCCCGGACTGGACCCGGCTGGCCGCGATGCTCACGCTCGCCGCGCTGCTCGTCGTCGGCGTACGGCATCTCACCAGGCACCCGGCCGCCGCCGAAGCGTTGCTGCGCCACCCCCTCGCGGCGGTCAACCGCCTGCTCCGGCGCCCGCCGGACGCCGGCCGCGGGCGGGTCACGGACTTCGTGAGCCAGCTCCGGACCGTGCGGCTGCGCCCGGTGGACGGCCTCGCCGCCGCGCTGGCGGCCGTGCTGAACTGGCTGCTCGACGCCGCCGCCCTCTGGCTGTCCTTCGCCGCCGTGGACGCGCGCCCGCCGTCCGTCACGGTCGCCCTGCTCGCCTTCTGCGCCGCGATGGCCGCCGGGTCGGTGACCATCGTGCCGGGCGGCTTCGGCATCGTCGACAGTGCTCTGCTGCTGGGCTTGACCATGGGCGGCACGCAACTGCCGGCGGCGGTCGCCGCTGTCCTGCTCTACCGCATCGTCAGCTTCGGCCTCGTCATCGGGCTCGGCTGGGTCTCCTGGCTGCGGTTACGGCTGTGCCCGGGCCTGCCCGCCGCCGGGCCGGCGCGGACCGCTGCCTCGGCGCGCGGTGGCCCCCGCACGAGCCTCCGGCGCCTCGCCGTCTGTCCGCAGCCGATGACACCTCCGGACTACGGCACCACGGTCAACCGCGAGCGATTCGCCGGCTGATTCGCGCGGATCACGCCAGTGACACGGTCGAACCAGCCGGCGATCGCGTCACGTGCCGGTCACCGCGTACGACAGCGGATGAAGCGCATGATGTGCTTGGCTGCTGCCGCGGTCATCGGCGGGTCACAGCGTGAACGACACGGTCGGCATGACGTCGAAGGCGATCCGGCCCTGGTCCTCGGCCAGCGTGTACGGGGTGAAGAACGGATGCCGGGTGCCGACGGCCACGTCACGCCAGAAACGCTGCAACGGATTGTCCTCGTCGAAGCCGCTCGCGCCGTGCAGATCGAGCAGCAGCTCCATCGCCTCGCGGCACTCCCGCGCAGCCGTCGACAACTCCATCCTGAGCTTGATCCGCTCGGTCACCGGCATTGCCTCGTCCGGACTCAACGCGTCGACCGCGTCGGCCACGTGCAGCAACCGGCCCATCGCCGTGTCGGTACGCCGCATCGCCTCGGTGAACCAGTACCGCCCCAGCGGGGAATCCGCCACCCGGGCGTAGCTGGTCAGATAGGGCGCCCGCTGACCGGCGATCGCTGCCGCGACGAGCTCCTGAGCTCCGCGCACCGCTCCGGCCATCGGTGCGAGAGCCGCCAGGCCGCCCGTGAAAAGCGCCTCCGGTGAGGGCAGCGAGCTGGATCCACCCGGGAACGCCACAGCGTTCTCCGGGACGAAGACATTCTCGGCCACAAGGGTGTGACTGCTCGTGCCGGCCAGGCCGGCAGCCTTCCACGTACGGTCGATCGACAGGTCCGCGACCGGCACCAAGGTGGGGCACATCGTGGGTTCCGTGGCGTCGGCCAGCGGCACCATGACCAAGGCCCAGGTCGCCAGTTCGGAGCCGGACGCCATCGCCCACCGCCCGGAGAACCGGAGACCGCCGGGAACGCGCTCACCGCTCGCGCCCTTCATCACCGTGGACGCGCAAGCCACCGCGTCCGGATCGGCCATCGCGCGGTCGAGGGCCGGACCGGAGATCATGGACCTGATCGCGACCTTGGCCGAGGCGCACAGGCCGACCACCCAGGCCGTCGACGGACAACCGCTGCCCAGCTCGGCGAGCACTTCGACCAGGGTGCGCAGATCCACGTCATGCCCGGCGGCGTCCTTGGACGTTCGCAGGGCGAACAGCCCCGCCTCCCGCACTGCCGCGGCACTTTCCGGGGCCGGCCTCAGCTCGCGTTCGGTACGCGCCGCGTTCGCCGCCAGCGTCGGCACCGTCTTCCGCGCGGCATCGAGTAACTCTATGTTCACGGCGCAGTCTCCTCATTCCGAATCGGGATCCGATGCGGATGACGACGGCAGACGGCGACGGGCTGTTCATCGAACGCCCGGCATCGTGGCCGGGCGGGATCACCACGGGGACGGAAGACTGCTCGGGGCGACGGCCCGACGCTGAGCCGGCCGGAGCACGACGCGGAGGAGCTCGAGCCTCTCCCGCGCGCCGGTGCTCCGACCGGCCGCCCCGGCGCCGTCGGTCATCGAACCTTGCGGACCCGGGTCACGCCGAGGGCGCCGAGGATGCCGAAGATGGCACCGCCGATGAACAGGCCGGGATAGCCGAACGCGGCGATGACCCCGGGCGCCGCGATGGGGATGAGCGACTGGGGCAGCGACTGGGCGAGGTTGGCGACGCCGAGGTCCTTGCCGGCGGTCTCCTCGCTGGGCAGCACGTCGGCGATCAGGGCGAGCTCGACGGCGAAGAAGGCGCCCACGCCCGCACCGAGGATGAACTGGCCGAGCAGCAGCATCGGGATGGTGGACGAGAGGGCGATGACCGTGAGGCCGACGGTCGCGATCAGCGAGGAGAGGATGACGAACGGCTTGCGGCGGCCGAGCTTGTCGGAGAGCCAGCCGAGCACCGGGGTGACCAGGAGAAGCCCGACCGCGTTGACGAGGACGGCCTGGAAGACCATCGTCGGCGCCTCGTCGTCGCTGATGTTGAACTCCGCGATGAGGAAGTACGTCAGGTAGCTGGTGGCGGTGAACTGCGTGGTGTTCAGAAAGAACCGGGTGAGCCAGGCCCAGCCCAGGTCGGGGTGGCGGCGGGGGTTGAAGACGAACGATCCGAACAGGGTCTTCACGTCGAACCGGTCGACGGGTCGCTCGGTGCGGACCTTGTCCTTGATCGGCGCGACGACGGCGAGCATGAGCACGACCCCGAACAGGCTCGGTACGAGGCTCTGCAGCGGCCCGATCGGGAACAGCTGGACCAGGAAGGTCGCGCCGACCCCGCCGACGTTCTGGGCCAGGCTGATGAACGAGGCGACCCGTCCGCGGCGCCCGGGTTCGACCTGGTCGGGCAGCAGGGCGATGAGTGCGGCGAGGCAGAAGTTGAGGCCGATCTGGGCGATGCTCCAGCCGAGCAGGACGACCGGTACGTTCGGCGCGAACGCGATGACGGCGATGCCGGCGTACCCGATGGCGGCCCCGCTGAAGATCCACGGTTTGCGCATCCCGAAGCGGCTCATGGTCCGGTCGGACAGCCGGCCGGCCAGCGGGTTGGTGACGAAGGAGAAGAAGGCTCCCACGCCGAGCACGATGCCGAGGTTCGCCGCCGCGCCGTTGACGTCGAGCTCGCGCAGGCGCAGGGCGATGGTGACGGCCAGCGGGGGTACGAGGGCGATCGACCAGCCGAGCAGGGCGAGGGGGATCGCCGCGACGGCGTACCGGGACGGTGCCGGCTCGCCGTCGTGCCGCGGAACGTCTTTCAAGGACATCGGGGTGCTGTTCGATTCGTCCACGTCAGATCCTCTGAGCTGAGGGAATGCGGCTGATCGCGCCGCGTGGGCGAACCGTAACACCGAATTGTTCCGCACGGAACTTTCTGGCCGCGAACCCGCGATAAGGTGTCCGGCCTGGTGATCCTTTGCGTGGAGTGTCGGGTTCGGCCGGCGACGGGAGGGTGGCGTCTCGTCTGTCAATCGCAGCACTGCTGTCCCTTCAGGCGGCGAGGGCATCACCGGTACCAGCCAAAAGTTCCAGCCGGTACTTTTCGGTGTTACGGTTTGCCGCATGCATGAGAACGACGGCCAGGCGCAGCTGCGCATCGGCAATGTTCTGAGCACGCGGCTCGGGCCGCGCCTGTACCGGCGGTTCGCGCCGCTGACCGTGACGGCGTGGGAGGCGCCCGGCGAGCCGGTGCCCTTCGCGGAGGCGGTCGTCCAGCACTACGAGCCGTTCGCGGCCGGGCAACGCTGGAGCAAGCCCTGGGGCACGACCTGGTTCCACGTCACCGGCGAGGTGCCCCCGGGCTGGGGCGCGGCCGGCACGGCCGTCCAGCTGCTGGTGGATCTCGGATTCAGCGGGCTGCTGCCGGCGTTCCAGGCCGAGGGGCTGGTGTACCGGCCCGACGGCTCGATCGTGAAGGGCATCGAGCCGTTCAACCACGTGGTCGACATCGACCCGGACGGGGGCGCCCGGATCGACTTCTACGTCGAGGCCGCGTCGAACCCGAACATGCTCGAGCACTTCTTCGTGACGACCCTGGCCTCGGCAGCCGGGGGAGCGGCGCTGCCCTCCGGCTTCGCCTCGTCACGCCGGTCGGACGTGCTGCACCTGGGGGACAAGGCGACGGCCGGCTCCGACCCGATCTACACGCTCCGGCAGGTCGCCCTGGTCGAACGCGACCTCGCCGTGGACTCGCTGCTGCAGGACGCCGCCGCCCTCATGGGCCTGATCCAGCAGCTCGACCCGGTCTCGCCCCGGCGGGCCGCGATCCGGCACGCCCTCGAGCGCATGTGCGACCTGCTCGATCCCGACGACATCGAGAACACCGTCGCCGCGGCCGCGGGCGCACTGACCGAGGTGCTGGCGTCGCCCGCCCACCCGAGCGCGCACTCGATCGTGGCGGTGGGTCACGCCCACCTCGACTCGGCCTGGCTGTGGCCGACCCGCGAGACGGTACGCAAGACCGCGCGCACGTTCTCCAACGTGCTGACGCTCATGGACGCCGACCCCGACTTCGTCTTCGCCGCCTCCAGCGCCCAGCAGTTCGCCTGGGTCAAGCAGTTCTACCCCGCCCTGTTCGAGAAGATCCGGGCCCGGGTCCAGGAAGGACGCTTCATCCCCGTCGGGGGCATGTGGGTCGAGAGCGACACGAACATGCCCGGCGGCGAGGCCCTCGTACGCCAGTTCCTGCACGGCCAGAACTTCTTCCTCCGCGAGTTCGGGGTGCTGTCGCGCGAGGGGTGGCTGCCCGACTCGTTCGGTTTCACTCCCGCCCTGCCGCAGATCGCGCTGGGCGCGGGTAACGACAGCTTCCTGACCCAGAAGCTGTCGTGGAACGACACCAACCGGATGCCGCACCACACCTTCCTCTGGGAGGGCCTGGACGGCAGCCGGATCTTCACGCACTTCCCGCCCAACGACACGTACGGGTCCGACCTCAACGCCGGCGACCTGGAGAAGGCCCAGCGGCAGTACGCCGAGCGCGGCGCCTCCAACGTGTCGCTGACCCTGTTCGGCTTCTCCGACGGCGGCGGCGGCCCCACCCCGGAGATGCTGGCCGCGGCCCGCCGCAACGCCGACCTCGAAGGCGCCCCCCGGCTGAGGCTCGGCTCGCCCACGCAGTTCTTCGACCCGATCATC
>NZ_JAUQWH010000025.1 GCF_030757795.1 Actinoplanes oryzae | reverse complement strand
TTTGAGTCGCGTGTTCTAGACCCGAAGCGGGGTGATCTAGCCAGGGCAGGTTGAAGCGCCGGGCGGTCCCCCGCCGCTCCCGGGAGTTCGACCAGCAGAGCAAGCGGATTCGACGGCGCGACAAGCAAGACGACAGACAAGCAAGACAAGCAAGACAAGCGACAAGCAAGACGACAGACAAGCAAGGCGAGCAAGGCAAGCAGTTCGACGCGGTGACAGACAAGTTCGACCGCAATAAGGGAAGCCAGATCCCGAGACCGTCCCGTTCCGGCACACGGCCTTGCCGCCCCGACGGCAGACGGAAACTGGCGAAGATCCACCGAACCGGCCCCCGGAGATCGCATACTGCGCTGGTGGTGGAGTACGCCGGACGGCAGGACACGCACCGGACCCCGAACCCGGGACGGAACCTGCACGAGGCCGCCGAGGAACTGCTCGACGAGCTGACCGAGCGCTACGCCGTCGATCGGCGCGAGACCAAAGAGCCCGCCGGTGAGCCGCTCCGGACCGTACGGCTGGTGCCTCGTCACCCCGCGGCCGGGCCCCTCGCCGTGATCTTCACCGACGGGCCGGGGGTGGTGTTGCGGCTCGGCCGCTGGTTCACCGAACCGTTGCCCGGCACCGATGACGTCAGGGAAGCCCCGGAACTCGTCGCCTACCTGCGCGCCCTCGCCGCCGCCCATGTCGAGGGCGGCCTCTGGGAACGGATCCGGCGCGGACTGTCCGGCTCGTGCATCGAGACGCGGCTGATCGGAGCCGGCCTCGAGTCGGCCCGGCAGGCGCCCGTCGACAACGCCGAGGCCCGATCCGCCCGGCGCGAGGGATTCGCCGCCCCCGTCCAGTGGGCACCCTGGCCCCGCCGCGCTGCGTGACCACCGCGGCCGGGCGGCCGAGATCCGCTGGATAGACTCCCGCCGTGGTACCGGAGTGGGACGTAGCCGTGATCGGAGGCGGGCCGGCGGGGCTGGCCGCGGCCCGGGCGGCTGCCTCGGCCGGCGCCCGGACAGTCGTGCTCGAGCGGGCGGAGCACCCGCGTTACAAGACCTGTGGCGGCGGGCTGATCGGCACGTCGCTCAGCCTCGCCGAGCAGCACATCGACGTGCCCGTGCGGGACACGATCGAGGCGATCACGTTCACCGACCGGGGGCGGCGGTCGTTCACCCGGCGCTCCCAGGGCCGGCCCGTGCTCAAGCTGGTGCGGCGGGACGACTTCGACTTCGCCTGGTACGAAACAGCCACCGCGGCCGGCGCCGAGGTGTGGCAGGGCTCGCAGGTTCGGGCTGTCGGGCAGGACGCGGATGCGGCGACCGTGACGCTGTCCGACGGGCGGGTGCTCACCGCGCGTACCGTGATCGGGGCCGAGGGTTCCGCGGCGATCAGCTCGCGGCATGTCGGCGTGACCTTCGAGCAGCAGGATCTCGGGCTCGAGGTGGAGCTCGCCGCCACGCCCGAGGACCAGGCCGCGTGGCAGGGCCGGGTGCTGCTCGACTGGGGCGCCGAGCGGGGGTCCTACGGCTGGGTGTTCCCCAAGGGCGACCAGCTCACCGTCGGCGTGATCATGGCCAAGGGGCGCGGAGCCCAGACCAAGGACTATCTCGCGCTCTTCCTGGCCCAGCTCGGGCTGGCCGGCCGCCGGGTCCTGCGCGACTCGGGCCATCTGACCCGCTGCCGTACGCCCGGAGCCCCCCTCCGCAAGGGCCGGGTCCTCGTCGCCGGGGACGCCGCGGGCCTGCTCGAGCCGTGGACGCGCGAGGGCATCAGCTATGCGTTGCGTTCCGGCACGTGGGCCGGTGAGGTGGCCGCCCGGGCCCAGGACCCGGACGGCCTCGCCGAGTACGAGCGGCTGGTCGACCGGCATCTCGTCCCCGAGATGATCGCCGGCCGGGAGCTGCTCGGCGTCTTCGCCCGCCGGCGCGCCCTGGTGCACGCGGCGATGCGCACCCCGCTGGGCTGGCGGGCGTTCGAGAGCTTCTGTCAGGGCGACCTGACGATGGCGCGAGCGGTGCGCCGCCGGGGCATCCGCACGGCGATCACCCTCCTCGGCGGCCGGGACCAGCAGTCGCCGTCCGGCCGGGACTGATCGGTGGCGGCGGGTCACGCCGCGGCGAGATCATTGCCCGCGGACAGCGGGTCGGCCTCCTCCATGGCCCGGCGCAGCGCGCGGCTGACCTGGTTGAACACCCGGGGGTCCGCGCTCTCGTAGAGATCGGTGGACTGCCCGCGGTAGGTCGCCCGCAGCAGCCAGGACCGGGGCCGGGTGCGCCCCACCAGCACCGTCGCGGAGACCGCGAAGCCGGTCAGTCCCACGGCGGCCACCGCGTGCAGCGGCGCCGCACTCCACAGCGGCCAGGCCGCCACGCTCACCGCCGCCGTGCCGAGCAGAAGAAAGGCGACCGGATAGGTGCCGCTGGTCCGGGATTCCGTGATGGTGACAGTGCGCAGATCGCGAATCAGAAACGTCCTCGTCGACGTGTCGCCGCGCTGAATGAAGTGCTCGCTGGTGACCATCGCGTCCGGCCCGCGGTAGTAGATGCGCATGGCGAACTCCCCCTTCCGCCTCCTTGCGAGGAGGGGGAAAGCGAGCCACCATTGGCGCAGAGAGAATTCCCCGCCTCGCTCGTGTGTCACGAACTCGTGCATCACGAGGCCGAAGGCGTCAACGGCACCCGGTTGCCGCCGGGTGCCGTTGCTGTGCATGCCTCGGTCTCGCTTGTGGCGACCCGCTCGGGAAAAGCCGCCCCGCCCGGGAAAGCCGCCCGATTCAGGAGAGAGCTGCGCCGTTCGGAAAGCTGCTCCGCTCAGCAGAGCCGTCCCGCTCGGACAGCCGCCCCGCTCAGCAGAGCTGCGCCGTTCGGAAAGCCGCCCCGCTCAGCGAAGCCGTCCCGCTCGGAAAGCCCGCCCCGATCAGGAGAGCTGTCCCGCCCGGAAAAGCCTCAGAAAGGCTGCCCGACGAGGAAGCCGCCCGAAATCCGGGTCGTGGATCGTCCGATCGGATCCCGCCGGCGTCGCCCCGGTGAGATCCGGTCGGTCGAGTGCTGCGTGTCGCTGCGGTGCCGTGTGTGTCCTGTCGCTGGGTCGGTTGCTTGTCACCTGTCGCCGGTGTTGTCGCCAAGCCACGGCACCACCCTCCTACCAGGGGAAATCGGCCTGTCGCGGAGCCTCGATCCCCTGTTCTCAGTGAAGCATGCCAGCCAGCCGGCCGCCACACTTCAATCTGCCATATCGCAGATTGCGTACAAGCTCCTCGGGCCCCTCAGCGGGCCAGCAGCACCGTGACCAGGGCAATCGCGGCGGGTACGGCCTGCACGAACAGGATCCGGCGGCTGACCGTCGCGGCGCCAAAAATTCCGGCGATCATGACGCAGGTCAGGAAGAATATCTGGAAGCTCACGTCGCCGGTCACCAGGCCGTAGCCGAGGCCGGCGGCGAGGAAGCCGTTGTAGAGACCCTGGTTGGCGGCGAGGGAAGCGCTCTGGCGGGCGAACTCCTCGGTCAGCCCGAAGGTGGCACGCCCACGATCGGTACGCCAGAGGAACATTTCCAGTACGACAATGTACAAGTGGATGAGGGCCACGAGGCCCACCAGGATTCGCGCAGCCCATTCCATCCGGCCAGAGTAGGCGAACAAGATCCATATCCCGGTCCTGTGGGGGACGGCACTGCACGTTTAGCGCCCCGCGATGGCCGGGTAGCCCCACGATGGCCACATGAATGAGCAGCCTGGGGAGGGTGACCACCAGCATGGAGAGCCGACTCAAGATCGCGGGTCAGGCAGTACAGCCCGTTCTCGTGATGTTTCCGCTCGGCCTGTTCGCCATGGCCGTCTTCTTCGATCTCGCCACGCTGGCGGGCGCTCCCGGCATCATCGGATCCCTCGCCTACTGGAACATCGTCGCCGGCCTGATCGGCGGTGTCCTGGTCGCCGTGGCCGGCGCCATCGACCTGATGTTCATCCCGAACGGCACGCAGGCCAAGCGCATCGGTGTGCTGCAGGGGCTCGCCAACATGGGCGTCCTCATCCTCTTCGCGGTCATCGCCATGGTCCGGATGAGCAGCGCCGACCGGGTGATCGGCGGCGGCCTCTTCGTCGTCGAGCTGCTCGCCCTCGCGGCCGCGGTCTTCGGCGCCTGGTACGGCGGCGAGCTGGTCAACCGCCGCCCGGCCTACGCCCGGGCCCGCGCCGGCACCCGCTGAGCAAATTTCCCCAAGAGCTCAAGGCCCACAGAAATGCCCGGGATCACCGATCCCGGGCATTTCTCATGAGCGAGGCACATCCTCAGGCGTGCTGAAGATCGTGCGCCCCCTCGGCGATCTCCTCGAGCATCTTCTCGCAGAATGCCGGCAGATCATCGGGCTTGCGGCTGGTCACCAGGCCCTGATCCACATAGACCTCTTCGTCCACCCAGGTCGCCCCGGCGTTGGCGAGGTCGGTGCGCAGCGAGGGCCAGCTCGTGAGCGTGCGGCCGTCGACGACGCCCGCTTCCACCAGCGTCCACGGCCCGTGGCAGATGGCCGCCACCGGCTTGCCCGCGGTGAAGAAGTCGCGCACGAACCGGACCGCGTCGGGGTCGGTCCGCAGGAAGTCCGGATTGGCCACGCCGCCGGGCAGCACGAGGGCGTCGTACTGATCGACGTGGGCGTCCTTGACCTGCTTCTCGACCGCGTACGTGCCGGCCTTGTCCATGTGGTTTACGGCCTGGATCTCGCCGCTCTTGATGGAGATCAGCTCCGCCTCGCCGCCCGCGGCCTCGACGGCCTTGCGCGGTTCGGTGTACTCGACCTCCTCGACGCCATCGGTCGCGAGGAAAGCGACGCGCTTACCGCTGATCGAGGTAGCCATGGCGAATTCCCCATTCTCTCGACGTGTGCAAGGAAGCTTCCCCGCGCCGGGAGGGCTAAACGGCGCGTGCGGCCCACGCCGAATCTTCGGCCTGCTTGCGGGCGAGCCCGTCGCGGCCGTCGTACCTGGCGAACTTGGGGAGCGCGAGCGCCATGACCGCCGTACCGGCGATGCAGAGCGCGCCGCCCACCCAGATGGACCCGCCGATGCCCAGGGACGTGCGCGCCATCAGGCCGGACCGGAGCTGACCGAGCAGCGGCCCGGTCGTGTAGCTCAGCATCTCGATGCCGGCGAGGCGGCCGCGCAGGTGGTCGGGGATCGTCTGGCTCCAGATGGTCATCCGGAAGATGCCCGAGACCATGTCGGCCGCGCCCGCGAAGGCCAGGCAGAGCAGGGTCAGCCACAGCATGGTCGACAGGCCCGCGCCGACGATGCCCACGCCCCAGAGGGCGGCGGCGATCAGGACGCCCAGGCCGTGGCGATGGACGTGGTTGGTCCAGCCGGAGACGAGCGTGGCGAGCAGGGAGCCCACCGCCGGGGCCGCGTAGAGGAGGCCGAGGACCTTGGGGCCGCCGAGGTTCATGGCGAGGAACGGGTAGAGGGCCTGCGGCATGCCGAAGAACATCGCGTTGATGTCGACCAGGTAGGTGCCGAGCAGCTCGGGGCGGCTACGGGCGTAGCGGAGGCCGGTGACCACCGAGCGCAGGGAGGGGCGGTCGGCGTCCGGTGGCGGCGGGACGGCGCGGACCATGGTGAGGCACAGGACCGAGACGGCGAAGGTGAGCAGGTCGAAGGCGTACACCCAGACCAGGTCGACCGACGCGATGAGGACGCCTGCCAGGGCCGGGCCGCCGAGCTGGGCGACCTCCGAGCTCAGCGAGCGCAGCGCCATGGTGGCGGGGATCTCCTCCGGGCGCACCAGCCGGGGGAGCATCGCCTCCAGGGCCGGCCGTTGCAGGCCGTCGACCGTCGCGGTCAGCGCGGCGATCAGGAAGAGCGGCCACAGGTGCGGGGTCGGCGCGAGCGAGTTGAGCAGGAGGGCGGCGCAGAGCCCGGCCAGGGCCAGCTCGCTGCCGCGGACCAGCAGGCGGCGGTCGACGAAGTCCGCCAGGGCGCCCCCGACGAACGCCATGACCAGCAGCGGCACCAGCTCGCAGACGCCCAGCAGGCCGACCATGAGCGGATCGTCGGTGAGCTGGGCGACCTGGAAAGGAATCGTGACGTACGTGATGAACGACCCGAAGCTCGTCACCGTCCCGCTGGTGAAGACGAGCCGGAAGTCGCGGGAGGTGCGCAGCGGCGTGAGGTCGATCCCCAGGCGCCGCCGGGGTCGGTCGGTCACGCCGGGATTGTGCCCCGGCGCCGGCCGGGGCGCCTCCGAATTATTTGAGCACCAGGCGGCCGGTGGCCTCGAAGGATGCCAGGTCGGCCAGGGTCTCCTCGATGATCGGGGACCGGCCGCCGGGCAGCGCGTCCAGCGGGAAGAAGCCGGCGTCCACCGACTCGTCGGTGACCCGCTGCAGCTCACCCTCCCAGGTGTGGATGCGGAAGGACATCAGGATCTGCTGGTACGTGTGCCCGAACTGATTGGTGTACGTCACAGCGGTGTGGAACGCGAACGGGGTCAGCGACGTGGCACGCAGGCCCGTCTCCTCCCACACCTCGCGGATCGCGCACTCCTCCATGCTCTCGCCCAGCTCCATGGCCCCGGCCGGGATCGCCCAGCGGTGGTTGTCGGAGCGCTGGATCAGCAGGAGCCTGTTCTGCTCATCGAGGATCACGCCCCGCGCGCCGACGAACAGCAGCGTGTCCTTGTCGCCCACGCTCGTCCGGACCTTGCCCAGGTAAGACTCTGCCCACGTCAATGCCACGGGACAAAGTCAATCACGCCGACTTGCGCGCCGCCTTCTTCGCCGGAGTGGTCTTCTTCGCAGGCGTGGTCGTCTTCTTGGCGGCGGCCTTCTTGGCCGGTGCTTTTTTGGTGGCGGTCTTCTTGGCGGGAGTGCTCTTGGCGGGGGCCGCGGACTCGCCGCGGGCCGCCTTCGCCCGCTCGACGGAGGCCTTGAGCGCGGCCATCAGGTCCACCGCGGCGGCCGGCTCCTCCTCGGTCTCCTCCGGCGCGACGACCTCCCGGCCCTCGACCTTGGCGTCGATGACCTCCTGCAGCGCGGCCCGGTAGTTGTCGGTGAACTCGTCGGGCTTGAAGCTCCCGGCCATCGAGTCGATCAGCGACGCGGCCATGGCGAGCTCGGCGGGCCGGGTCTCGATGTCGTCGTCGAGGAAGCCGAAGTCCGGCGTACGCACCTCGTCCGGCCACAGCATCGTGTTGAGCACGAGCACGTCGTCGTGGACCCGGAGCGTGGCGAGCTGTTCCCGCTGGCGCAGCGCGATCTTGACGAGGGCGACCCGGTCGGAGTCGGTGAGCGCGTCGCGCAACAGGACGTACGGCTTGGCGGCCTGGCCCTCCGGCTCGAGATAGTAGGCCTTCGCGAACAGCAGCGGGTCGATCTGCTCCGCCGGCACGAACTGCAGCACGTCGATCGCGCGGGAGGTGGTGAGCGGCAGCTCGGCGAAGTCCTCGTCGGTGAGGATGACCATTTCGCCGCCGCCGATGTCGTAGCCCTTGGCGATGTCGTCGTACGACACGACCTCGCCGTCGATCGAGCAGGTGCGCTGGTATTTGATCCGGCCGCCGTCCGTGCGGTGCACCTGGTGGAACCGGATGTCCTTTTCCTCGGTGGCCGAATAGAGCTTCACGGCGATCGACACCAGGCCGAACGAGACCGCGCCCTTCCAGATCGCCCGCATGATCCGCCTCCTACCCCGCTGAGCTGCGCCTCGAACCAGGATGGCAGTAGTGGGACTGTTGCGTAAGGTTTCCGGCGGCCGCCCTTCAGAAGTGATCAATGGCGAATTGTCCCCTCCCGGGGAGTGAATGACGGTTTTCGCTCTCCCGTGGGATTGACTGCCTATGGTGATCTCGTGCCGGGCGCCCCTTTGTCTCCGATGCTCGCGACCGCGGGGCCGCTCCCGCTGGGCGCGGGGTGGAGCTATGAGTTCAAGTGGGACGGCGTCCGCGTGCTCGCCTCCTGCACCGGGTCGGGGCCCCGGCTCTGGGCGCGGTCCGGCGCGGCGGTGACGATCGCCTACCCGGAGATCGCCGGCATGCGGCTGCCGCTCGGCACGGTGCTCGACGGCGAGATGGTGGTGCTCGACGCCGCCGGCCGGCCGTCGTTCACGGCGCTGGCGGAGCGGATGCACGTCCGGGACTCGAGCAAGGCCGCGCGGCTCGCGACCACGGTCCCGGCCACCTACATGATCTTCGACCTGCTGAGCGACGGGGGCGAGGCCCTGCTCGACCTTCCGTACGCCGAGCGCCGCGCCCGCCTCGAGGACCTCGACCTCGGCCCGGGGCGGTGGATGGTGCCGCCCGCGTTCCCGGACGGTTCCGCGACCGCGTCCGCCGCCCGCGAGAACAGTCTCGAGGGCGTGGTCGCCAAGCGGCTCGACTCGCTGTACGTCCCCGGGAGCCGGTCGCCGGAGTGGATCAAGGTCAAGTTCGACCGTACCGGGGACTATGTGATCGGCGGCTGGCGAGCCGGCGCCCGCAGGCTCGGCGGCCTGCTGGTGGGTCTGCCGGGCCCGGACGGCCGCCTGCGCTTCCGGGGCAGGGTCGGCGGAGGCATCGGTACGGCGGCCGAGCGCGAGCTGCTCGCAGCGTTGCAGCCGCTGGCCAACCGCGAGTCACCGTTCGCCGCCGGTGCCGTGCCCCGCGAGGATGCGCGCGGCGCGCACTGGGTGAATCCTGAGCTGGTGGTCGAGGTGCGCTACGGCAACCGGACCCCGGACGGGCGCCTGCGGTTCCCGCGGTTCCTGAGGTTGCGCCCGGACAAGACGCCCGCGGAGTGTGTGGAGGACGACGACGATGGCTCCTGAGCGTGTCCGGTTCCCCGTCCAGATCGAGGGGCGCGACCTGGAGCTCTCCAACCTCGACAAGGTGCTCTACCCGGCGGCGGGGTTCACCAAGGGCGAGGTCATCGACTACTACACGCGGATCGCCCCGCTGCTCCTGCCGCATCTGCGGGACCGCGCGCTGACCCGGATCCGCTTCCCGAACGGCGTGGGCGGCGCCAGCTTCTTCGAGAAGAACGCCCCGCCCGGCACCCCGTCCTGGGTGCGCCGCGAGACGCTGCCGGTGCCCGGCTCGACCAAGGCCCGCGAGACGCTCGACTTCGTGGTGGTGGACGATCTCGCCACCCTGGTCTGGGTCGCCAATCTCGCGTCGCTCGAGCTGCACACTCCCCAGTGGCGGGTCGGGCAGCATCCGGATCTGCTCGTCGTCGACCTCGACCCCGGGGCGCCGGCCGCGTTGCGGGAGTGCTGCGCGGTGGCCGTGCTCGTGCGCGACCGGCTGGCCGAGGACGGCTTGGCCGCGTACCCGAAGACCTCGGGCAAGAAGGGCATGCAGCTGTGCGTGCCGATCGCGGGGGAGCAGGACTCCGAGGTCGTCTCGGCCTATGCGAAGCGGGTCGCCGAGGAGCTGTCCAAGCGGGTGCCGGGCTCGATCACGGCCAAGATGGCGAAGGCCGTACGCCCGGGAAAGGTCTTCATCGACTGGAGTCAGAACGCCGCGGCGAAGACCACGGTGGCGCCCTATTCGCTGCGGGCGCAGGACGAGCCGTCCGCGTCGGCGCCACTGACCTGGGACGAGGTGGCGGCGATGGCGCTGGGCGAGCTTCCGGCGCGGCAGTTCACCGCCGCGGAGGTGCTGGAGCGGGTCGGGGAGCACGGCGATCTGCTGGCCGATTTGCTGACCCCTGGGCCTCCGGTGCCGATCGGTTGAGCTACCTTGCGGCGCAAGGTACCGTGTGGCGCATGGCGGACGTGGCGCAGCTGTCGACCGGTCTCCGGCGCGGCACCCTTGAGTTCTGCGTGCTGGCAATGGTCGAGCACGAGGACCGCTATGCGACCGAGATCGTCCGCTCGCTCGGCGACGAGGCCTCCCTGGCGGCCTCCGAGGGCACGATCTATCCCCTGCTGTCCCGGTTGCGCCGGGCAGGTTGGCTGGACAGCAAATGGAGCGAGTCCCCCTCCGGCCCGCCGCGCCGCTACTACAGCCTGACCGACAGCGGCCGGGCCGCGCTGGAGCACTTCCGGGCGGAGTGGGTGTCGTTCCGCCAGACCGTCGACCGACTCGTAGGGACCGGTGCGCGATGAGCCTTGATGACCTGGTCGCCGAGTGGCTGCGCGAGCTCGAGCAGCTGATGCCCGACCTGCCCGTCGTGCAGCGCCGCGAGCTGCTGCGCGATCTCGAGGCGCACATCGCGTCGGAGCGCGCCGACCGGCCCGGCCTGGACGAGACCGAGCTGCTGGAGATCCTCGAGCGGCTCGGCGACCCGCGGGCGATCGCGGCGGCGGCCTACGAGGAGGCGGGGCTCGGGCAGACCGAGGGGCGGGCGTTCGCCGCGGCGGTGCTGACGGCGGCCACCGAGCTGACGGCCGCCTCGCCGGCGCGCTGGTCCGGCCGGGCCGTGGTCGTCACGCCCGCGCCGCCCGTTCTCGACCCCAAGCCCGAGGCGTGGCAGCCGCCGGCGGCCGGCCAGCCCTCCGCGTGCAGCGGGCGCGCCTATGTGGGCGGGAGCCGCAAACCGGGGGCCCGGGGCTCTGCGCGGCCGCCGTCCGGGTTGCCGCCGGCGCCCCCGCCCCCGCTGCCGCCGCGCTGGTCCGGGCCGCCGCGCTGGTCGGGGACGCCGGCCTGGTCGGGGACGCCGCGCAAGCCGGGTCTGGCGGGCATGTCGTGGGGCGTGGTGGCGGCGCTCGGGGCGGCGTTCTTCGTGGTCGTCGTCATGGTGGGCTGCGCCGGGACGATGCTGCTGCACTCCAGCTCCGCCGAGCCGGCGTCGGGCACGGTCGCGCCGGCCGAGCCCTTGGTGGAGACCATCGACTCGGCCGACTCCGCCGACCTCGCCGATCCCGCGGGCCCTGCCGACCCCGCCGGCCTCGCTGATCCCGCGGGCCTTGCCGACCCCGTCGATCCGGCGACCGTGGTGCCGGTCCCGGAGAGCACCGAGTGACGATGAGCGCCGGGGCCGGCGGCCCAGCGGTGAGCGCCGGGGCCGGCGGCCCAGGTCGGTGACGCCGCTCGCCGGGAGCGGCGGCCCGGATCGGTGACGCCGCTGGACAGGCGGCGACCGCTGAGCGGTCAGTCGACCTGGGGCAGCGCCGGGCCTAGGATGTCGTCCGCGTCGACGATCGTGTAGGCGTAGCCCTGCTCGGCCAGGAACCGCTGGCGGTGGGCCGCATACTCGGTGTCGATCGTGTCGCGCGAGACGACCGTGTAGAAGTGCGCCTGCCGCCCGTCCGCCTTGGGGCGCAGGACCCGGCCGAGCCGCTGCGCCTCCTCCTGCCGCGAGCCGAAGGTGCCGGACACCTGGATCGCCACCGCCGCCTCGGGCAGGTCGATGCTGAAGTTGCCGACCTTCGAGATCACCAGTGTGCGCAGCTTGCCCGAGCGGAACTCGTCGAAGAGCCGCTCGCGCTCCTTGTTGGTGGTCGAGCCCTGCACGATCGGGGCGTCGAGATAGTCGCCGAGCTCGTGCAGCTGCTCGATGTAGCCGCCGATGACCAGCGTCTGCTCCTCGGCGTGCCGCTCGATCAGGGCGCGGACCACAGGCAATTTGGTACGCGCGGTGGCCGCGACCCGGTACCGCTCCTCCGCCTCGGTGACCGCGTAAGCCATCCGCTCGGCGTCGGTCAACGTGACGCGGACCTCGGTGCACTCCGCCGGGGCGATCCAGCCCTGCGCCTCGATGTCCTTCCAGGGCGCGTCGTATCGCTTCGGCCCGATGAGGGAGAAGACGTCGCCTTCGCGCCCGTCCTCGCGTACCAATGTGGCAGTCAGACCGAGCCGCCGCCGGGCCTGCAGGTCCGCGGTGAAGCGGAAGATCGGCGCGGGCAGCAGGTGCACCTCGTCGTAGATGACCAGCCCCCAGTCACGCGCCCCGAAGAGGTCGAGGTGCGTGAAGGCGCCGCCGCGACGCGAGGTGAGCACCTGATAGGTGGCGATGGTCACCGGGCGGATCTCCTTGCGTTCGCCCGAGTATTCGCCGATCTCCTCCTCGGTCAGTGACGTGCGCGCGATGAGCTCCCGCTTCCACTGCCGCCCGGCGACCGTGTTGGTGACCAGGATCAGCGTCGTGGCCTGCGCGGTGGCCATCGCCGCGGCGCCCACGAGCGTCTTGCCGGCGCCGCACGGGAGCACGACCACGCCCGAGCCGCCGGCCCAGAAGCCATCCACGGCCTCCTGCTGGTACGACCGGAGCGTCCACCCGTCCTCGGCCAGCGAGATCGCGTGGGCCTCCCCGTCGACGTAACCGGCCAGGTCCTCGGCGGGCCAGCCGAGCTTGAGCAGGGCCTGCTTGAGCCGCCCGCGCTCGGAGGGGTGCACCACGATCGTCTCGTCGTCGATGCGCGCGCCCAGCATGCCCGCGAGCTTCTTGCTCTTGGCCACCTCGATCAGCACGATCTTGTCGAGACCGCGCAGGACCAGCCCGTGCGTCGGGTCGTTGGTCAGCTGCAGGCGGCCGTAGCGGTCCATGGTCTCGGCGACGTCGACCAGCAGCGCGTGCGGCACCGGATAGCGCGAGTATTTGATCAGTGCGTCGACGACACCCTCGGCGTCGTGCCCGGCCGCCCGGGCGTTCCACAGGCCCAGCGGGGTCAACCTGTAGGTGTGCACATGCTCGGGGGAGCGCTCCAGCTCGGCGAACGGGGCGATGGCCATGCGGCACGCCTGCGCGTCGGGGTGGTCGACTTCCAGCAGCAGGGTCTTGTCGGACTGCACGATCAGAGGTCCAGCGCTCACCAAAGCGCCCCTTCCGCAGACGAGGTGACCCTCCAGTCTGACACGGTCCGCGGAGCATCGAAGAAAGTTGAAGAGGTGTGCAACGCTGCGGCCGGGTCAGGCGTTGTTCGTGCAAGGCGTCCGGCGCCGGCGGGTAGCGGACGGGTCGCGCGCGGCAGGGCATCGGGGGCGCGCGATCCCCCGCCCCTATTCCTCCATGACGGCGGCGGTCACCCGGTGCAGCGCGAAGGTGTGCAGCGTCTCCGTCCGCTCGTCCTCGGCGCGCAGGTATCCCGCGCTCAGCGACACCGGGCGGACCAGCCGGGACAGCGTCGCCCCGTGCGAGTCGACATAGCCGACCCAGACGCGCGCCTTCTCGCGTACGGCCTGCTGCAGCACCGCCATCGCCTGCGTGTGCGCCTGTACGGAAGTGAGTCCCGGCACGCTCTGGCCGTTGGCCGCGCGCACGGTGACCGGGGCACGGCGGGCCGCGCGCGTGGCGAGGTCACCGCGGCGGATCTGCTCGACCACCCCGGCCAGGCGCGGGCCGGCCAGCACGGGGGGCCCGGCCTGGTCGCCGAGGCGCGCGCCCACGGGGGTACGGGTGGGAGCCCGGCGTACCTTCGGACGGCTCAGCACCGCGGAGCCGGCGGCGTCCTCCGCCACGGGGGCATAGCCGGCGTCGCGCAGGGCGCCCAGCAGCCGGGCCAGTTGCAGCGGGCTGACCAGTACCGTCGGGGCGAGCCGGCGCAGCGACAGCGACCCGAGCCGCCGGTCGGACATGACCTCGGTCACGAGCGCCTCGTCGTCGCTGCGCAGGTAGGAGCCGGCCGAACCGGCGCGCAGGCCGCCGTGCTTGCGGGCGGCGTCGTCGATCAGATAGGTCAGCGCCTGCGGGATCGGGGTGCGGGACCGGCGCTGGAACAGGGCGTGCAGATCAGTGGCCGCATAGCCGATGTCGAGCGCCCGGCGCACGCTGGCCGCCGTGACCCGGTGCACGCTGGCGCCGCCCGCCGACTCCAGCTCGGCGACCGCTTCGAGCTCCGTCGCCAGCTCCGGCTCGGGCGGGCCCGGCACGACCACGGACAGGTCGGCCTGCACCAGCACGTGGTCGACGGGCGCCGGAACGAGCGCGTCGAGCGCCCGCACGGCCTCGGACGGCCCGGCGACGTGGTCGATGCCCAGCGGATCCGGGTCGTCGCCGCCGGACTGGAGCAGCCGGCCGTACGAGGTGAGCGACCCCAGCCCGGTCAGCCCCAGCAGCGCGGCGCCGGTCAGTGCGTCGCGATGGGCCTGCTCGCGGCCCCGGGCCCGGCGCGGCGCCTGCCACGCGAGCAGGGCGAGCACGTCGTCCGGCCGCGGCGCCGCACCCGGCGGAAGCCCGGCCAGCACGGCGAGCACCTCGCGGCGGGCCTGCGGGGCGCCGGACCGCTCGGCGTCGGGGGCGAGCGCGTTGATCGGACGGTCGCGCTCGTCGCGCTGCCCGACCAGGCTCGGCTGCCTGGTCATGATCAACCAGGCGTTGGCGAGCGTCTCCCAGCGCTGCGCGATGCTGAGCGCCCGCCACAGGTCATAGGCGCCGGTGGGGAGGAAAACCTCGGCCGCCCCGGTGATCTCCGTTTCGCCGAGCAGGCTCGCCGTGTGGGCGACCTCGAGCAGCAGGGCGGTCGACGGCTCGTCCACACCCACGGCCCGGCTCAGCCGCTTGAGATCGCGAACCCCCAGGCCACCGGTCTTGAGCACGGCGGCCGGCTCGGCGGCGAGGGCCTCGAGCAGCGTCTCCACGCCACGGACGGCCTCCATGCCCTGCCCCGCGCCGGCCGAGTCCACCGCCTTCGGATCGCGGATCGAGCTCTCGGGCGCCGGCGGGGACGGGCGCAGCTCACCCAGCGGCCCGGCCTCCCGGCGCAGCAGCATCCCGATCTCGCGCGGCAGCTCCACCAGCTCGCCGTCCGCCCGCGGCGCCCGCCCCACCTCGGAGACCGGCACCAGAACGTGATTGTCGATCAGCCACTGCACCGGCTCGGCGACCTTGCCACCCGCGCTCAGCGCACCCACGGGCGGGCCGGCGGCCAGGCGATCCAGGACCGCTCGCGCGCCGGCGGGGGCCGCGAGCACCGTACGGCGGAGTCTGGCCTTGTCCGCACACAGCGCCGCGGCCTGCGGGTCGAGATAGTCCGCGGGGCGCCCGAGGCCCGCCGGATAGGGCGACGTGACCTCGTCCACCGCGCCCACGACCTGCATCTGCTCCTCGGAGCCGTGCAGCAGGAAGCGGGCGCGGAGCCGGTCGATCGCCGCCAGCACGTCCGCGTCGGGCGCCGCGTCGGCGGTCAGCGCGAGAATCGCCGCGACCGAGGTGAACGCGGTCTCCTCGGCCCGGCTGAGCCGGGCGGCGTCGAGCACCGCCAGCGTGAACTCGTCCAGGGCGTCCAGGCAGCGAGCCACCGAGCCCCGGGACTGGGCGCGCACGGCGAGGGCGGACACATCGGCGGGCACGGGCACGACAAGATCAGGGCGCAGCTGAATGAGCGCGCCCAGGGCTTCGTCCGGGAGCGCCCGCAGCTGATCGGCGAATGCGGTGGCCATCGCATTCAAAGCTAGCCGCCGTGGGACCATGGTCATGGGTCCGGGGCGTGGCCGGGTCCCGCGACGTCGTCGTTCTCACATCGCCGGCGTCGCGAGAGAGCGACGACCAAGGGGAGTTCTCGTGGCTGCTGGAAAGAACATGCCGGGTACGGCGGTGCCCGCGGGCCGGGCGACGCAGGGTCCCGGGGGCCATGAGTCCCCGCTGAAGGACGGGCACCTGGAGGTGTCCGAGCTGCTGGCCGACCGGGCCGCCGCGCCGTCGCCGTTCGGGGACGACCAGACGTTTCCGCTGCCGGTCGAGAAGCTGACGTACACGCCGACCACGACTCCGTGACGGCTGGCTCCTCCTCCTCGCCCTCCTTCCCTGCCGAGGGTGCGGCTTCCTCGCCCGGGGGGTTTCTCCCGGGCGGCTCCTCGTCCGGCGGCTCCGCGCGGGGCGGCTCGCTTCCGAGCGGCTCGCTTCCGGGCGGCGCTTCACCGGGCGCGTCCCTTTCGGGCGGCTCCTTGGCTGGTGGCGCTCTTCCGGGTGGCGCCTCTCCGGCCGTCGGGTTCGATCTCGACATGACGCTGATCGACTCGCGGCCGGGGATCCGGGCGGCGTATCGGGAGCTCAGCGCGCGTACCGGCGTGTTTGTCGACGCCGATCTCGCGGTGAGCCGGCTCGGGCCGCCGCTCCGGACGGAGATCCGGCAGTGGTTCCCCGAGGCGCAGGTCGAGGAGGCCGTGGCGACCTATCGGGCGCTGTACCCGGACTTCGCGATCGCGCCGACCGTGCCGACTCCGGGGGCGGTCGCCGCGCTCTCCGCCGTACGGGCGGCGGGTTTGCGGGTCGTGGTGGTGACCTCCAAGCTGGGGCGGCTCGCGATCATGCACCTCGAGCATCTGGGCCTGCCCTACGACGAGCTCGCCGGCGACCTCTTCGCCGAGGGCAAGGCGGCCGCGATCACTGAGCACGGCGTCCGCTGGTACGTGGGCGACCACACCGGCGACATGATCGCGGCGCGCACGGCCGGCGTGCCGGGGATCGGGGTGGCGACGGGTCCGTGTTCCCCGTCCGAGCTGTCCTCGGCCGGAGCTGCCGTGGTTTTGCCCGACTTGACCGGGTTTCCGGGACTGCTGGCCGAGATTACGGTTGGGCCCTGACCCGCGCGCTGGATAACCTTGCCGTGAGCAATCGAGTCCATTGAGTGAAGTTGAGGTCAGCGGTGCCCACGGGTCGAGTGAAGTGGTACGACGCGGCGAAGGGGTTCGGGTTCGTCACCAGCGACGAAGGCGGGGACGTGTTCCTGCCCAAGGGCGCCCTGCCGTCCGGGGTCGCCGACCTCCGTGCCGGTCAGCGGGTCGAGTTCGGCGTGGTCGACAGCCGCAAGGGCGCCCAGGCCCTCGGCCTGAAGGTGCTCGACGCCCCGCCGTCGGTGGCCGAGCTGCGCCGCCGGCCGGCCGACGAGCTGCACGGCATGGTGGAAGACATGATCAAGGTGCTCGAGGCGAAGGTGCAGCCGGACCTGGGTCGCGGGCGCTATCCGGACAAGCGCACGGCGCAGAAGATCGCGCAGCTGGTGCATGCGGTGGCGCGAGAGCTCGAAATCTGAGGCTCCTACGAGACACGGCCGCCGGGACCGCCCGGCGGCCGTTCTCTTTGCCCAGATCCGTCCGGCCTCGTCGCCCGGCGTGGCGTGCTCGGCGTGCTTCTCCGCCCTGCTCGGCGCTTTTCGCCCGGCGTGGCGTGCTCGGCGTGCTTCTCCGCCCTGCTCGGCGCTTTTCGCCCTGGTCGGTGTGCTTCTCTGCGCTGCTCGGTGTGCTACCTCGTGCTGCTCGGCGTGACTCCGTCTGTCTGCTCGGCGTCTTCGCTCTTCGCTTCCTTCGCGAGCTCGCTGGAGTCTTGCGTGCTTGCCGTGGCGGGCTATTTCGTCAGCAGGCTCGGCACCGGCGGGGTGAGACCGGCGGCTGCCGCGCGGCTCAGGAGGGCGTCCGCCGCGGCCAGGCCCTCGTCGCCGAGCTCGAGGGTGAACTCGTTGACGTAGAGCTTGATGTGCTGCTGGACGACGTCGGGCTCCATCTCCTGCGCGTTGGCCAGCACGAATTCGCGGCTCGCGTCGGGGTCGGCCCAGGCCATGCTCACCGAGGTGCGGATCCACTCGGCCGCCTCGGCGGGGTCGACGGCGCCCTTGCGGGCCAGGATCGCGCCGAGCGGGATCGGGAGGCCGGTGTCGCTCTCCCACCACTCGCCGAGGTCCACGAGCGACGTCAGGCCGTAGCGCTGATAGGTGAAGCGCGCCTCGTGGATCACCAGCCCCGCGTCGAACCGCCCCTCGGCGACGCCCGGCATGATCTGGTCGAACGGCACGACCTCGATCTTGGCGGGCGCATTGTCGGCCGACCAGAGCCGGAACAGCAGGTAGGCCGTGGTGCGATCGCCGGGCACCGCCACGGTGGACCCGGTGAGGTCGCCGTCGTGGCCGTCGCGGGTCACGACCAGCGGGCCGCAGCCTCGCCCCAGCGCCCCGCCGCACGGCAGCAGCTCGTAGTCGTCGAGCAGCCACGGCAGTGCCGCATAGCTGACCTTGACGAGGTCGAACTCGCCCCGCTCGGCCGCGGTGTTGGTCACGTCGACGTCCGCGAACGTCAGGTCGACCGGCTCGGCCGCGGGGATGAGCCCGTGCACGAGCGCATGGAAGACGAACGTGTCGTTGGGGCAGGGCGAAACCGCCAGAGAAAGCGCCACGGCTTCACGGTAACGACGGATCCGCCGGGACACGCCCATGCGCCGGTGTCTGACTTGCCACAAGTTGTGTCCGCCACATCCCGTCTCCGTAGCCCCCGCAAGGGGTGACGGGCGGCTGACCGGCTTGCCGCCGTGGGGCACGCAGCGGCTTGTCCACAGAGTTATCCACAGGCCTTCGCGACGGCGTCGGTAAGCGCGGAGAATGCTTCTCGCAGGCGCCAAGCGGCTCGATCGCGGGGGCCGACCGGGTTCGAGACGGTGCGCAGCTCGACGAAGGCAACCCCCGCGCCCTGAGCCGCCACGGCGACACCGTGACCCTCCATCGCCTCGGCCACCGCTTCCGGAAAGCGGCTCCGCAGGGCATCCGCCGTGGCGGCGGTTCCGGTGACGGTGGCCAGCGTGAGCACGTCGCCGACAACAGCATGGGGGAGGGCAGCGGAGAGAGCATGGAGAAGCACATCATCGGCGGCGGCGACGCTGCTGCCGAAGCCGAGCTCCTCAATCGGCATGAAGCCGGGGCGACGATCCAGCGCGAGGTCGCTGGATTGTTCAATCTCCGCCTCCGCCGCCCGGTTTGCCTGCGCCGCCCGGTCCGCCCCTACGGGGTGGTTCGCCGCCGCGTTCGCCTGCGCCGCCCGGTCCGCCTCGACGGGCCGGTTCGCCGCCGCCGGGTTCGCCTGCGCCGCCCGGTCCGCCTCCGCCGCTGGGTTCGCTTCCGCCTCCCGGTCCGCCTCCGCCGCCGGGTTCGCTTCCGCCGCCTGGTCCGGCTCGCGCCGCGCTCCGGGCGGTTGGTCGGCGTTCGGCGCGGTGGGCGGGGCGGCCGGTTCGCCGGACTCGGCACCGAGATCGGCGGCGATGCTGCGCGCCCCGAGCACGGTGGCGCCGACGGGGGCACGCTCGGCGAAGCCTCCGGCGATCCCGGCACAGATCACGGCGTCATAGGGCAGTCCACGCGCCTCCGCGAGGGCCAGCAGCCGAGCCGTTCCCGCCGCGGCCGCCGCGGGCCCCACCCCGACCGGCTCGACGTGGACGATCAGCCCGGCATCCCGGTCCGCCGCGCCTAACTCACCTGACGTATGCGCTGTGGCCGCCGTGTGCGCCGCTTTCGCACTGCCCGCGGTGCCCCGGGCGTCTC
Source organism: Actinoplanes oryzae (assembly GCF_030757795.1). Classification (GTDB taxonomy): domain Bacteria; phylum Actinomycetota; class Actinomycetes; order Mycobacteriales; family Micromonosporaceae; genus Actinoplanes. Next base: position 51,382 of record NZ_JAUQWH010000025.1, on the reverse strand, counting down.
CTGCATCCGGCGTGCTCGCGGGGTGCGCCGGTTTCGGGCTGGGCGGGGGGACTGTGGTGGCTCGATCGGCCGGAGTGGGGTCGGGGCGGTGGGCGGGTAGGCCGACGCGGACTGCGGCGGCTTCGGGTTCTACGGCGGTGACGATGAGGAGGCGGCGGATGGTGGGGGGCAGGGTCACTGGGGTGCCTCGTCGGGGTTGTCGCCGGGTGCCTGGTTGTCGGTGCCCCGACTGGTGCCGGTGACGTCGGTGCTGGTCGCCGAGGTGGGACGGTAGATGTGGAAGCCGGGCGGGGCGGTGCTTCCGGCGTGCGGAGCTGGCGTTCCGGGCTGGGAGCCGGCTTGCGGAGTGGGCGTTCCGGGCTGGGGGCCCGCGTGCGGGGTCGGCGTTCCGGGCCGGGGGTCGGCGTGCGGAGTGGGCGGTCCTGCCTGTGGTGCGGTGCCTGGGGCGGCCGGGGGTGAGGGTTGCCGGCGGGTGTCTTCTGAGTTTGTTCGGGAGAAGAGGCGGCGTTTGCGGGCCGGCTGCGGTGGGGTGGCGACGTCCGGGGTGGTGCGACGGGCCGGGGAGGCCTGGTCGGTGGGATTGATCATGGTGTCTGCGGCGGGTGGCGTGGGCGGGTGGGTGCCGGGCTCCGGGTGGTGGGGGCCGGGAGGCGTCGTGCCAGCGGGGGAGGTTGCGCCGCCCGCGGGGGCTGGGGAGGTGGGGATGGGGTTGTCGGGGGTGGCGTCCGGGCGGCCGTGGAGGCGTTCCTTGTGGAGGCGGCCGGCGATCAGGGCGCCTCGGACGGCGGCGGCGGTGGCGAAGGTCGCGGCGATGATGATGCCGAGGCGGCCGTCGAGGGGGATGATGCCGATCGCGCCGCCGAGGACCCAGGCGACCATGAGGACTGTTTCGGAGTGGGCGAAGGCGCTGGCCCGGAGGCATTCGGGGACGCGTTCCTGGATGCTGGCGTCGACGGCGAGCTTGGAGATGCCGCTGAAGATGCTTGCCACCAGGGAGAAGAGGGCGACCATCGGCAGCGAGAAGAAGATTGCCGTGAGGACGGCGACGGCGGCGGTCAGGGTCAGGCCGCCGGACTGCAGGGCTGCCGGGCGGCGGATGCGCAGGCGGGTGCCGGCCGCGGTCGCGAGGAAGGTGCCGCCGGCGAGGGCCGCGCCGACGAGGGCGACTGCTCCCTGGCTTCCGATGTCGTAGCCGAAGAACGTCGACGAGAGCCCCTGGCCCTTGACGGCGAAGGCCAGGTAGAGGAGCAGGAAGCCGTACAGGAATCGGAAGCTGGCGCTGCCGATCAGCGTGTTGATCACCAGGCTGCCGGACAGGGGCCGGTCCTCGCCGCGGGGCAGGCGCAGCATGGTGCGGAACGGGCGCGGGACGGCCTCGGGCGGGTCGGAGTCGGCGCGGGGTGGGAGGCGCAGGGCGATGACCACGCCGACGAGGAAGATCAGGGCGGCGACGCGGAGCGGCCACTGCGGACCGAACTCGAAGGCGAGCAGCCCGATCGGGGCCACCACCGCCCCCGCGAAAGTGCCGTAGACGCTGGCCCGGGCGCCGACCTGGGACAGCCCGACGCCTTCCGGGAGGAGGCGCGGGACGGCGGCCGAGCGCGCCACCCCGTACGCCCGGGAGAGCGCAAGCACCCCGAATGCCGCCGGATAGAGGCCCCAGTCGAGGAGGTTGTTGGCGATCACGTACGCCAGGAAGGCGCGACCGAGCATCGTCACCGCCAGCGCATAGCGCCGGCCGTGGCGGAAGTGGTCGAGCAGCGGTCCCACCACGGGGGCCAGCAGGGCGAACGGCACCATCGTGATGAGCAGGTAGAGCGCGACCTTGCTGCGGGCCTCGCCCAGCGGCACGTCGAAGAAGATGGTGCCGGCCAGCCCGATCGCGATCAGGGTGTCCCCGGCACAGGAGATGGCGTGCAGGTCGAAAAGCCGGATCATGCCGGTCTCGTTGGCCGCACCCCGCGCCCGGGCGCTGCCCACGCGGCGCGTCGCCCACACGCTGCCCAGCACGCCGCCGCGCACCAGTATCCGCAGCGCCTTGATGCTGGTGCCGACGGTGCGTCCGAGGGTGGGGAGCAGCGGCATCGTCCCATCCTTTCGCATTCGTGCCACCCGCTCCAGGCCGCGGGTGCGTATTCGGGGGAGTCGTTGCCGGTCCGGTCGGGGCGTGGGGGACAATGGAACCGTGACGACCAGGATCGCCGGAAGCCGTGCTGCCCGACTCGACCAGGTCTGCGCCGATGCGGTCGGGGTGGCAAGGGGCGCGATCACCGAGGTGGACGCCGAGGACGTCGGCGATCATCTCGAGGTGGTGGCCGAGGGCGACCGGGTGGTGACCCACTTCTTCGAGAGTCATCTCGCCGGCTACAAGGGCTGGCGCTGGGCGGTCACCGTGACGCGGGTGCCGCGCTCCCGGCACGTGACCGTCTGCGAGACCGTGCTGCTGCCCGGCCCCGGCGCCCTGCTCGCGCCGAGCTGGGTGCCGTGGAACGAGCGCGTCCAGCCCGGCGACCTCGGTGTGGGCGACCTCATGCCGACCGCGCCCGACGACGACCGGCTCGCCCCGGGCTATGTGCTCAGCGACGACGCCGCGGTCGAGGAGGTCTCCTGGGAGCTGGGCCTCGGCCGGCCCCGCGTGATGTCTCGCGAGGGCCGGATCGAGACCGCCCAGCGGTGGTACGACGGCGACGCCGGCCCCGAGGCCCCGATCGCCCAGGCCGCGCCGCGCAACGCCCGCTGCGGCACCTGCGGCTTTTATCTGCCGTTGGCCGGCTCGATGCGCACGATGTTCGGCGTATGCGGCAACCTGTACGCACCCGACGACGCCAAGGCGGTCAGCGCCGACCACGGCTGCGGGGCCCACTCGGAGGCCCTGCTGGGCTCGGCGGAGCAGCCGGTCGAGGAGCTTCCGACGGTCTACGACGACAGCGAGGTCGAGTCCGTCGCGGTCAGCCGCGCGCACGGCTCGGTCGAGAGCACCGAGCCCGCCGAGGACTACGGCCACAGCTGACCTTCGCGTACGTCGTCGGAGCACGTCGCGTAGGTCACAGCGGCCGAGGGCTGGTGGAGAGAGCCGCTGGTCATGGCCCGATGACTTCCGCTCGTGTCGGCGGATGGCGTCCGGTGGCCCGGAACGGGAGTTGGCGGAGGGCCTGATTGTCGTACGTGTGTTCGATGATGGACGCATGTTGGCAGACGTACGGCATCTCGGTCAGGACGCGGCGAAGCTCGCCGCGTCCCCGTTGTGGCCGCTTGCCGACGACGAGCTGACGGAGGTGCTGCGGGCGGCGCATCGCCTCGAGCAGGCCGCTCTCGCCCTGCAGGCAAATGTGGTGCAGCAGGCCGCTTCTCGGGGGCTCCCGCGAGCGCAGGGGCATCGCAGCACCGGCGGCTGGGTGCGCTCGGTGCTGGTGCTGGATCCGCAGCCGGCGCGGGAGCTGACCGCCTTCGGCGCAGCTTTGCAGCGTCCGGCGGTGCAGGACGCCGTGCTCGACGGGCGAATGGATCTTCGCCAGGCCGCCGTGGTCGCGGCGACGTGTGACGTCATTCCGGGAGAGCTGGCCGACTGTGCCGAGGTCGGCCTCGGTGACACTGCCGGCATCGTCGTGCAGGCCGAGGCGACGCAGATCGAGATGGCCGAGCGGTTGCCGGCGTACCAGCTGCGGCGCGTGGGCGAGCGGATCCTGGCGCACGTGGCGCCGGAGATCGCCGAGCGCATCGATGAGGCGGCTCTGGCCCGTCAGGAGGCGCGGGCTCATGCCCAGCGCGGACTCACCCTGGCGTCGCCGGTGCGCGGGCTGGTGCGGGTGTCTGGTCAGCTGGGAGTCGAGGAGGCCGCCATCGTGCAGGCTGCCTTGCATCCGCTGTGCACTCCGGCGCCTGATGATGAGCGCAGTCCGGCGCAGCGTCGTGCCGATGCTCTGACGGACGTGTGCCGGCTCGCGCTGCGTACGGGCGAGTTGCCGAGCGAGGGTGGCGAGCCTGCTCAGCTGGCGGTGACGGTTGCCTACGATCCGCTGACTCGCACGTTGGGCGGAGCGGTCACGGAGGCAGGGGAATGGTTGTCGGCGGGCGCTGCCCGGCGGCTCGCATGCGATGCCCGGGTGCTGCCGCTGGTGCTCGGTGGCGCCGGCCAGGTGCTGGACGCCGGTCGGAGCCGTCGGCTGGCGACCGGCTCGTTGCGGCGAGCGCTGGCAGTGCGCGATGGCGGTTGCGCATTCCCAGATTGCGGACTGCCTCCGCGCTGGACGGATGCGCACCACATTGTTCCGTGGAGTGCTGGTGGCGGGACAGCTTTGGACAGCTTGGTGCTGCTGTGTCGTCGTCATCATCGGCTGGCGCACGACGATCTGGCGGGCTGGCAGATCCGGCTCGGCGCCGACCGGTTGCCCGATTTCATCCCACCGTCCGCGCTGGATCCGCTGCAGCGACCCCGCCGCAACCTCTACCACCCGCGCCGGTAGACCAGCGCAGCGGCCGGTAAACCAGCGCAGCGTCGGACATCGCTGCGCTCTATGGCCCTGCGTTTCGCGCGTTCCTGCGTTGTCGCACGGGCGTGCGTTGTCGTGCGGGCGCGTTTTGGCGTGCGTTCCTGCGTTATCGCTTGGGCTTGCAACCGCGGTCGTGCGCGCTGTGTGCCGGGCGCTGCCGGCGAAATGGTGCTTCACGGCGGGTCGAGGGCCGGGGCGGCGGGCTCAGGACGGGTCGGTGACCGTGAACTCGGGGTGGGAGAGGGCTCGGCGGCGACGGCGGTTGGCGTCGTGGCGGAGCATGGTGATCAGCCCGGGGATGCCGACGACGACGCCGGCGACGCAGGTCTTCCACCAGAGGTCGGGGGCGCCGGCCAGCCAGCAGATCAGGGCGGCCAGGGCGAAGGCCGCCATGCCGCCCACGGCGAAGGGGACCATCGGCGGGTCGAGGGGGTCGGGGCGGGGCTTGCTGCCGGTGACCACGTCCAGGCCGTGCGGACGCGCGCCAGCGGTTCCGGAAGCGGGGGACAGGTCGGCCACGTCATGAGCGTACGTCCGGACGTGATCGCTCGTGGGGACGCGTGAGGGTTGTAACACTTCCGTTCTTTCACCGACTCCCCGGCACTGCTTCGATGCAGGTAGCAACGATCTTTCGAGCACCGCTGGGAGCTGCCCGTGTCCACTACCTCTGCCGAGACCTCGGCCGGGTCGTCCGGACGTACGCCGAGGAATGGTTTTGATCGGTATTTCGAGATCTCGGCCCGGGGCTCGACCCTGGGGCGGGAGATCCGTGGCGGATTCGCCACCTTCTTCACGATGGCCTACATCGTGGTGCTCAACCCGCTGATCCTGGCGGCGGGCGTGGACGCCACCGGCGCGCAGCTGCCCGTCACCGCCCTGGCCGCCGGTACGGCGCTCGTGGCGGGCGTGATGACGATCCTCATGGGCGTCGTGGCGCGCTTCCCGCTCGCGCTGGCGGCGGGGCTGGGCGTGAACGCGCTGGTGGCGTACGAGATCGCGCCCGAGATGACCTGGGCCGATGCGATGGGCCTGGTGGTCATCGAGGGTGTGCTGATCGCCGTCCTGGTGCTGACCGGGCTGCGGGAGGCCGTCTTCCGGGCCGTGCCGACCGCGCTGAAGACGGCGATCGGCGTCGGCATCGGGCTCTTCCTGATGATCATCGGGCTGGTGGACGCCGGGTTCGTGCGGCGGATCCCGGACGCGTCGGGCACCACCGTGCCGGTCGAGCTGGGCATCGGCGGGGTGCTGTCGAGCTGGCCGCTGCTGGTCTTCTGCGTGGGGCTGCTGCTGACGATCGTGCTTTTCGTACGGCGGGTGAAGGGCGCCATCCTGATCGGCATCCTGGCCACGACCGTGCTGGCGATCATCGTGGAGGCGGTCGGCAACATCGGCCCGTCGTTCGTGAACGGGCAGCCGAACGCCAAGGGCTGGTCGCTCAACGTGCCCACGCTGCCCGACAAGATCGTCGATCTGCCGGACCTGTCGCTGCTCGGCCACTTCAACGTGCTCGACTCGTGGGGGCGGGCCGGCTGGCTGGTCGTGGTGATGTTCGTCTTCACGCTGCTGGTCACCGACTTCTTCGACACGATGGGCACGATGGTGGCGGTCGGTCAGGAGGGTGGCCTGATCCGCCACGACGGCATGCCGCCGCGTACGCGCGAGATCCTGCTCGTGGACTCGGTCGCCGCAGCCGCCGGTGGCGCGGCGAGCGTGTCGAGCAACACGTCGTTCATCGAGAGCGCGTCGGGCGTCGCCGAGGGCGCCCGTACGGGTGTCGCGAACCTCGTCACGGGCGTGCTTTTCCTGCTGGCGATGTTCCTGGCGCCGCTGGTGACGGTGGTGCCCTTCGAGGCCGCGTCGACCGCGCTGGTGATCGTCGGCTTCCTGATGATGATGGGTGTCCGGAACATCGACTGGACCGACTACGAGATCGCGATCCCGTCGTTCCTGGCGATCACGCTGATGCCCTTCACCTACTCGATCTCCAACGGGATCGGTGCGGGCGTCATCTCGTACGTGGTCATCAAGCTGGCCGTCGGCAAGGGGCGCGAGGTGCACCCGATCCTGTACGGGGTCGCGGCGCTCTTCGTCCTCTACTTCCTGCGCGGCCCGCTGGAAGCCGTCCTGCTCTGACGAAAGTCACCGGGCGCCTCCGGACCGGGCGCGCCCGGTGACTACCGTCATACCTGTAAACGATGTCGTTAGCCAAGCTCATTAGCTAGGCTAAGTAACTGTGATGGAGCGGTCGGTGGCGGATCGGTTGACAGCCGAGGAGCTCGCTGTTGCGCTGCGCGAGGCGATTCACCGGCTCAACCGCCGGGTGCGCCAGAGTCGTCCGGTGGGCGATCTGACGTTCAGTCAGCTCTCCGCGCTGACCAGCCTCCAGCTGGCCGGGGCGCTGACCCCGCGCGAGCTGGCGGATGTCGAGCGCGTCCAGCCGCCGACGATGACCAAGATCGTCGGCAAGCTGGAGGACCGCGGGCTGATCGAGCGGACCCCGCACCCCACGGACCGGCGCCAGGTGATCCTGGCGGCGACCGAGGAGGGGCGGGCCGTCTACGGCCAGTTCGAGAAGCAACGCAACGAGTGGCTGGCCCGGCACCTGCGGGAGCTGACCGAGGACGAGCGCGACACCCTGCAGCGGGCGGCGCAGATCCTCCAGCAGGTGGCCAAGGCCTGAGGCGCGGCCGCCTCCCGTCGTTCCGTCACGTGGCGATGACGCGTACGACGTGACGAGGAGGCCACCTGGTGGCGCCAGTGGTGGGCACGACTTTCCGGTCCCTGCAGGTTCGGAACTACCGGCTGTTCAGCCTCGGCCAGCTCGTGAAGCTGGTCGGCGTCTGGATGATGTTCACGGCGCAGGACTGGCTGGTGCTCGACCTGTCCGGCAACTCGCCGGGTGCCCTGGGCACGGTGACCGCGCTGCAGTTCGTGCCGGTGCTGTTGCTCACCCTCTACAGCGGCAAGCTCGCCGATCGCTACGACAAGCGCAAGCTGCTGATCATCGCCAACACCGTCTTCGCCGTCACGGCGATCGTCTTCGCGATCCTGGTCGCGGCCGGCGTCATCGTGCTGTGGCACGTCTATCTGTTCGCCCTGCTCTTCGGCATCGCGAACTCCGTCGAGACGCCCGTGCGGCAGGCCTTCGTCTCCGAGCTCGTCGAGCTGCCGCTGCTGCCCAACGCCCTCGCGCTCTCCGCGGCCACCTTCAACACCGCGCGCATCGGCGGCCCGGCCCTCGCGGGCGTGGCGCTGGCCCTGGTCGGCACCGGGCCGGTCTTCGTGATCAGCACGCTGCTGGCGGTCGCGCCGATCTTCACGTACGTGGCGATGCGCCCCGCCGACCTGTACGGCAACGCCAGGCGCAAGAGCTCGGACGAGGCCCGCGTCGTCGACGGTCTCAAGTACGTGTGGCGGCGGCACGACCTGCTGCTGCCCGTGGTGCTCATGGCCGGCGTCGGCATGATCGGCTTCAACTTCCCGGTGACCCTGGCGGCCCTGGCGAAGATCAACTTCAACGCCGGGCCGTCGTCGTTCGGGCTGCTCACGACGGCGCTCGCGGTCGGCGCGCTCGCGGGTGCCCTGGCGGGGAGCGGGCGGCGCAAGCGGCCGGGCGCGTACCTCGTGGTCGGCGCGGCGATCCTGTTCGGGCTGCTCGAGTTCGCCGTCGGTTTCGCCCCGAACTTCGTGGTGGCGCTGGTTCTGCTGGTGCCGACCGGCTTCTTCTCGATCTATCTCGCCCAGGCCGCCAACCACCGGGTGCAGATGGGCGTGGACGCCGAGTTCCGGGGCCGGGTCATGGCGCTCTACGTGCTGGTCTTCCTCGGGACGACGCCGATCGGCGCCTCCCTGGCCGGCTGGTGGGGCGAGCACTACGGGGTGCCGTCGAGCATCTGGGCGGCGGGCATCTTCTGCTTCGTCGCCGGCATCGCGGCGCTGGTGTGGCAGCTGCGGGCCAGCGGCGACCGGATCGCGGTGCAGCGCGGTCCTCGGCGGCTGGTGCTGGTCCGGGCCGCGGAGCCGGGGCTCGAGCGCGCCGAGGGCGAGCCGGTGCCCGCGCCCTCAACGACGAACGTCGCCGCCGCGCCCGTCACGGAGCCCGGGGAGGAGGCCGAGTCCAAGCCCGGGCGCGAGCCGGAGGCCGAGGGCGAAAGGCGCCTGTCAGTCGCCTGACAGATGCGCGGAAGCCTCGGTGGTGGCGGCGACCGGGTCGGCTGCCCGGATCGCCTCCACCAGGCCGCTGTGGTCCATGTACTCCTCGGGGCGCAGCGCGACGCCGAAGTGCCCGCTCAGCGACTCGCGGATGACCTGACCCAGGTCCGCGTAGAGCTCGATCAGCACCTCGTTGTGCGACGCGGCGACGACCGCCCGGTGAAAGGCCGCGTCGCCGTCCACGAACCCGTCGCGGTCGCCGTCGGCCCAGGCCTGCTCGCGCTGGGCGTACAGGGTGTCGAGCCGGTCCAGGTCCGCCGCGGTGCGCCGGCGGGCCGCGAAGCCGGCGGCGGCGACTTCGAGGGTGCGGCGCAGCTCGCGTACGTCGGCGGGGTCGGCGGCCGCGAACCGGCGCTGCATCACGCCGGCCAGCTCGCTCGTCGCGGCGACGTAGGTGCCGGACCCCTGCCGGATGTCGAGCAGCCCGTTGTGGGCGAGCGCACGCACCGCCTCGCGGATCGTGTTGCGGGCAACGCCCAGCTCCGCGACCAGCTCGGGCTCGGTGGGGATGCGGGAGCCGACGGGCCACGCGCCCGACGTGATCTGCTGCCGCAGCCGGGCGATGACCCGGCCGGACAGTGATTCTGCTCGCGGGACCGGACCCATATTCATCCCATGATTCTATGATGGGTGGCATGACGACTACCAGCAGCACGCCGAGGAACGGCCGCGTGGCGACCGGCCGCACCGCCGGACGTGCCCTCGCGGCCACCGGACTGCTGCTGGCCGCGATCAACCTTCGCCCCGCTGTCACGAGCCTCGGCCCGGTGCTGGAGGAGGTGCGCGCGAGCCTCGGCATGAACGCGACCGTGGCGGGGCTGCTGACGTCCGTGCCGTCGGTGTGCTTCGCCCTGATCGGCTCGTCCGCGCCGCTGGTCGCCCGGCGCTGGGGCACGAGCGGGGCCGTCGCGATCGGCGTGGGTGCGCTCACACTGGGCCTGGCGGTCCGGCCCTTCGCCTCCGGTACGCCGCTCTTCCTCGCCCTGACGGCCCTCGCGCTCGCGGGCATCGCCCTCGCCAACGTGCTGCTGCCGGTCGTCGTGAAGCAGCGCTTCCCTGACAAGGTCGGCTTCATGACCGGGCTCTACTCGGTCGCGCTCAACCTCGGGGCGTCCGCCGCGGCCGCCGTGACTGTGCCGCTCACCTCGGCGTTCGGCGACGACTGGCGGCTGGGCCTCGGCGTCTGGGCGGTGATCGCGGCGCTCGCCCTGCCGTCGTGGATCATGCTGGCCCGCGAGCGCTCCGCCGCCCCGCCGCCGGCCGGCGAGGTGCCCGTCCAGTTGCGCCGGTCGCCGCTCGCCTGGGCACTCGCCGTGTTCTTCGGGCTGCAGTCCACCGCCGCGTACGTGATCATGGGCTGGCTGCCGCAGGTCTTCCGCGACGCCGGCCTCTCGGCGGAGACCGCGGGGCTGCTCTTCGCCCTGACCTCGGTGCTGGGCGTCCCGCTGTCGTTCGCGCTCTCCGCGGTCGCCGGCCGGATGCCCCGGCAGAGCGAGATCGTCGTCGGCATCGGACTGTTCGGCCTCGCCGGGTACATCGGACTCGCCGTCAGCCCGGCCGGCGCGCCCCTGCTGTGGGCGCTGTGCCTCGGCGTGGCGAACTGCGCCTTCCCGGTGGCGCTGACGATGATCGCCATGCGCGGCCGGACGCCGGCCGTGGTGGTGCGGCTGTCGGCGTTCGCGCAGAGCACCGGCTATCTGCTCTCGATCCCCGGCCCGGTCGTGGTGGGGGCGCTCTACGAGCACAACGGGACGTGGGGCATCCCGATGACCCTGATGGCTGTCCTCACGGTGCCGCAGATGGTCGCGGGCTGGATCGCCGGCCGGGACCGCCGCATCGGGTGACCGGCGGGAGGGAAGCGCCCTGGCCCGCGGGGGACAAGAGCCCGGTGCGCGGCGAATTCTGGCAGGTCAAGTCATCCGAATGGCTCTGTCTGTTCTCCTTCCGGAAGCCTTAGCGTCGGTCCGTGGCAATGACGCACATTGGCGTGCTTTCGACGGCGCTCCTGGTGTCGGCGCTTCTGCCGATCCTCGCGGCCGTCGTCCGCCTCGAGACGCGGGCCGTGCGGCGGGTGCTCGCCCGCCGGACGACGGAATGTCTGCCGCCCGCCGGCCGGACGCCGGAATGCCTGCCGCCTCCCGGCCGGACGCCGGGATGTCTGCTGCCCGCCGACGATGTGACGCTGCGCGTGCTGGACGAGTGGATGGGCGCTCCCTCCTGGGCGCCTGTGCCCGCGGCCCGGCCCCGCATCGAGGAGGTGGCCGCCGACCTGCGCCGGCTGGGACGCCAGCGGCTGAGCGGCCCGAGCTGCGAGTCGGTGCGCTGGCGGGATGCGGTGCTGCGGGCGTACGACGACCGGCTGTCGCTGGCCAGCGACGCGCTGGGCGTGCGCCACCAGCTGTCCGCCCTCGCCGGCATGGACCTCGAGCTGGAACGTCTCCGGGTCGAGGAGGAGCTGACAGCTGCGGGGATGAAGCTGCGCTGAGCGGCAGCCGTGCGATGGTGGCGGGATGCGGTTGTTCGTGGCCTTGTACCCGCCGGAGAGCGCGCGCCGTGATCTGAGCCGGCATCTGCGGCGGCGGCATCCCCGAGCGAAGCTCACGCCGGTCGAGAAGTGGCACGTCACGCTGGCGTTCCTCGGCGAGGTGGCCGAGGAGCGGCTGCCGGCCCTGCGAGCGCGACTGGCCGGGGTGGCCGTGCCGAAGGGCCGCGAGCTGCGGCTGCGCGGCGGTGGTGACTTCGCCCGCCGCGTCACGTGGGCCGGGGTCGAGGGTGAGCTGGACGACCTGGCCGCCGCGGTGCGGGACGCGGTGGAGCTGACCGACGAACGGCCGTTCCGACCGCATCTCACCGTCGCCTACGCCAGGGACGACGCGCTGACGAGCGCGCTCGCCGACTATGCCGGGCCCGGGTGGGCCGTGGAGGAGATCACGCTCGTCCACAGTGACCGGGGCGTCTACCGATCACTGGGCAGCTGGTGAAGCTTCCGCTGATCGGCCGAGGAGCGGATCGTGCGTGCGGTGGCGCCCGGCCGGCGGCGGGGCTCAAAAGCTCTCGCTGGCGGCGGGGCTCAGGAGCTCTCGCGGGCGGCGGGGCTCAGGAGCTCTCGCGGGCGGCGGGGCCGCCGCCGAAGAGCACGTCGTCCCAGCTCGGGAGGCGCTTGCGCGGCTTGGCCGACTCGTCCGCGTCGGTCTGCTCGGTGCCGGTGCGGCGGGGTCGCAGGACGGCGAGGCTCGGCACGGCGGGGACCTCCTTGGGGAGGTCGGCGTCGTCGTCGAAGGCCGACCCGGCGCCGCCGCCGAGCAGCGCGGCAGCGCCACCGGCGACCGGACGACGGGTGGTCTCCTGCGCCGCGGGGCCGAGCGAGCGGCCGGGGCGGTCGCTGTCGAGCGGGCGGTCGAGCGAGGCCAGCAGCGCGTCGCGGCCGGCCCGGATCGGGTCGCGGGTGGGCCGGGGCGCGTCGGTGGCGGGCAGGCCGCGGCCGCGGGACGGCTGCTCCGCGCGGGCGGGGGTGGGCAGGCCGTGGCCGCCACGCTCGCCGCGCTCGGGAGCGGGCTCCTGGCCGAGGATCGGGGTCGGGCGCTCGGCGCACAGGTATTGCGCCATGTCGTCGTGGGGCGAGACGACCTGGCGGCCCTTGTCGAGGTCCCACATCGCCTGGGCGGTCGCCTTGCCGGAGGGCCACGTGGCGACGATGCGCCAGGTGCCGTCGTCGCGGCGGAACGCGTCCCACGAGATCTTCTCGGTGTCGATGCCGTGCTGGGCGAGCCGGCTGTCGACCACCTCGGCCAGCGGCGCGCCCGAGTCGGACGTCTTCAGCCGGGTGCGGCGGGCGTGCTGGGCGAGCATGGCGCGCTCCTGCAGCACCGGGCCCGCATAGCGCAGGACGCGGTCGACGGGCACGCCGGCGATGCGGGCGACGTCCTCGGCGGACTCGCCCTGCCGGATGCGCGCCTGGATGTCGCGCGGTGACAGCGACGCCAGGGCATCCGCTGTGGCCACCGCCACCACGGTGCCTGTCGCGCTGGGCGCGCCGCCCTCGTGGTGCAGGGCGCCGCTGACCCGGTCGTCGATGGGCAGGGCGAGGAGCCGGCCGACCTCGTCGGCGAGCACCAGGGCCTGGCCGTCCTCGGAGAGGGCGACGAAGCGTACCGGCCGCATGCGTTGCCTCCGTCCCGTCGCTGGCCTGTCCCGAGAGTCAGCCACCCGGGCGCGTTTCCAGACACCGTACGCGCCTTGGTCACCCTATGGTGGTAAGCCACGCCGTCGAACTCATTGACCTGCGAAGATGATCTTACGAATTCCCGGAACCAACCCCATTTATACGTCCGGGATCCCGGCGCCACCAGGGCAGACCGGCAAGTGGGGCCGGACTGTGGCAACTCCCACCGTACGAGGGAATTGACAAGCCTCAGCCGTTGACCACCCGCCGGCTCGAGTACTCGGTCGCCCGGTGCGACGGGTACTGCACGAGGTTGTCGGGCACGTCGTCGATGTAGCCGCCGGACGGCTCGTAGGCCGGCCGCACCCGGAACTGCCGCCCGTAGTCCATCATCCCGTCGATCAGCCGGTCGACGTCCCGGGCGGGGCGCACGACGAGCCGCATGAACTGGCTGGTCATGCCGAGCTTGTTGCCGCACTCCCGGGTGTAGACGCCGTGGTTGGCCACGAGATAGTCGCGCAGCCCGGTGCCGGACCACTCGGTCGGCAGCTTGACCAGGATGAAGTTGCCCTGCGACGGGAAGACGGTCAGGCCCGGCACGCGCTCCAGCTCGGCGCCCATGTCCCGGCGGTCCCGGCTGAGCAGGCGCAGGCTGTCCTCGTACTCGGCCTCGTGGTCCTTGATCATGTAGACCACCTTCTCGGCGAGCGAGTTGAGGTTCCACTTCGGCAGCGCCTTGCCGATCTTGCCGGCGATGGCCGGGTTGGCCATGAGGTAGCCGAAGCGGATGCCGTGCAGGCCGAAGTTCTTGCCCAGGCTCTTGAGGACGACCACGTTGGGCCGGATCACCGCGTCGGGACCGACCGAGGGGTACTGCTCGGCGTCGGAGAAGTCGATGAACGACTCGTCGATGACGACCAGGTCGAGGTCGGCGAGCTGGTCCATGAACCGCACGACGTCCCGGCGCGGCAGGTAGCAGCCGTCCGGGTTGTTGACGTTGCAGACCACGGCCACGCGCGAGCCACGGTCGCGGATGAAGCCGACGTAGTCGTCCAGGTTGAGCCGGAAGCCGTCGCGCTCCTGCAGCGGGAACATGTCGACCCGCTTGCCCGTCTCCAGCGGCTGGTCGGTCCAGCGGCCGAAGGTGGGGATCGGGATCGCGATGCTCTCCTTGATCAGCAGGTGGTCGATCCACGTGATCAGCTCGGTGGAGCCGTTGGCCATCGCGACCGTCTGCGGGTGCAGCCCGAGCACGCTGGCCAGCTTGTTCGTGATGCTGCCGGAGTCGCTCGGGTAGTACTTCAGGATGTTCTTGAGGTCCCGGGACAGCTCGTCGAACATCTCCGGAGTCGGGAAGTACGGGTTGCACGGGATGCAGAAGTCGACGATCTCCACGCCCTCGCCGGCGCTGCGTGCCAGGTCGAAGTAGGACGCGCTGTGCGCACCCTTGTGCAGGATCGAAGTGTCGATTCCCGTCCGTGCCATGGCGACTCCGTTTCTCCGGCGACAGTGCCGCCCCTCAGTACGGGCGGCACCGCCGGAGAGTTCAGAGACGATCAGCCACGTAATCGATGCATCGAGTGAGCGCCTCGACGTCGGCCGGGTCGACCGTCGGATAGAGCGCCACGCGCAGCTGGTTGCGCCCCAGCTTCCGGTACGGCTCGGTGTCCACGATCCCGTTGGCCCGGAGCACCTTCGCGATCGCCGCCGCGTCCACGCCCTCCGCGAAGTCGATCGTGGCGACCGCGTGGGAGCGCAGCGCCGGGTCGGTGACGAACGGGGTCGCGTACGACGACCGGTCGGCCCACCCGTAGATCGCGGTGGCGCTCTCCGCGCTGCGCTTGACCGCCCAGCCGAGGCCGCCCTGCGCGTTCATCCACTCGACCTGCTCGGCCGCCAGGAAGACCGTGGCCAGCGCCGGGGTGTTGTAGGTCTGCTCGAGGCGGGACTGCTCGATCGCGGTCACCAGGTCGAGGAACTGCGGGATGTAGCGGCCCGAGGCCTTGATCTCATGGGCCCGCTCGATGGCGGCCGGCGACATGAGCGCGATCCACAGACCGCCGTCGGAGCCGAACGCCTTCTGCGGGGCCAGGTAGTAGACGTCGGTCTGGGTCAGGTCGACGTCGAGGCTGCCGCCACCCGAGGTCGCGTCCGTGAGCAGCAGCGCACCGGCGTCGGCCCCGGCCACCCGCTGCACCGGTACGGCGACGCCGGTCGACGTCTCGTTGTGCACGCTGGCGTACGTGTCGACCCCGGCCTCGGCGGTCAGGAACGCCGCCCCGCCACCGGGCGCCCGGTGCACCGTCGGCTCGGCGAGGAACGGCGCGTCGGACACCGCCTTGACGAACTTGGCACCGAACTCGCCGAACTCCGCGAACTGCGCCTTCTCCCGGACGAGGCCGAAGGTTGCCGTCTCCCAGAAGGCGCTGGTCCCGCCGTTGCTGATGATCACCTCGTAGCCGTCGGGGGCGGCGAAGAACTCAGCGATGCCGGCGCGCAGCCGGGCGACCTCGTCCTTGACCGTCCGCTGCCGGTGCGAGGTGCCCAGGTAGGTGGTGGCCACCCGGGCGAGCGCCTCGACGCCGGCGGGCCGGACCTTGCTCGGGCCGGAGCCGAACCGTCCGTCGACAGGCTTGAGGTCGTCGGGGATGCGGATCGGGTCGGTCACGGGGGGTCCTTCCGGAGGTGACTGGGCAGCTACAGGTTATGCGGGACCGAGTCCCAGCCCTCGACGTCCTGCGGCTTGCGGGGGCTCGGTCCTACATAACGCGCGCTGGGGCGCACGATGCGACCGAGTTTCTTCTGTTCCAGGATGTGAGCGCTCCAGCCGGCCACCCGCGCGCACGTGAACATCGAGGTGAACATGTGCGCCGGCACCTCGGCGAAGTCGAGCACCACGGCCGACCAGAACTCGACGTTCGTGGCGAGCACGCGGTCGGGCTTGCGGGCCCGCAGCTCGGCGAGGGCGGCCCGCTCCAGGGCCTCGGCGACCTCGAAGCGGGGGGCGCCCAGCTCCTTGGCCGTGCGCCGCAGGACGCGCGCGCGGGGATCCTCGGCCCGGTAGACGCGGTGACCGAAACCCATCAGCCGCTCGCCCCGGTCGAGGACACCCTTCACGTACGCCTCGGCGTCGCCGCTGCGCTCGACGGCCTCGATCATGTGCAGCACGCGCGAGGGGGCACCGCCGTGCAACGGGCCGGACAGCGCGCCGATGCCGGACGAGATGCACGCGGCCGCGTCGGCGCCGGTCGACGCGACGATCCGGGTCGTGAAGGTGGAGGCGTTGAGCCCGTGCTCGGCGGCCGAGATGAAATAGGCGTCGACGGCCTTGACGTGCCTGGGGTCGGGCTCGCCGCGCCAGCGCTTCATGAACCGCTCGACCACGGTCTGCGCCTTGTCGATGTCCTTCTGCGGGACCGCGGGCAGCCCGAGCCCGCGCGCGGCCTGGGCGACGAAGGACAGCGCGGTGACCGACACCCGGGCCAGGTCCTTGCGGGTCTGCTCCTCGCCGACGTCGAGCAGCTGGGACAGTCCCCAGTAGGGCGCGAGCATCGCGACCGCGGACTGCACGTCGACGCGGATGTCGCCCGAGTGCACCGGCACCGGGAACGGCTCGGCCGGCGGCAGGCCGGGGCCGAACCGGCCGTCGACCAGCAGCGCCCACACGCTGCCGAAGGAGACCTGCCCGATGAGGTCCTCGATGTCGACGCCGCGGTAGCGCAGGGCGCCGCCTTCCTTGTCCGGCTCGGCGATCTCGGTCTCGAAGGCGATCACGCCCTCCAGCCCCGGCTTGAAATCGGACACGATGCCTCCCTGAGCGCGTCGGCCGGACCGGCCGGGGGTTGGTTCATCTTTGCCTGACATCCGACTCACGGAAATGTGCTCTCCGCGACACCTATCCTCGCGGAGGAGCCGCCCGCGCGGAGGCGATCTAGGTTCGTAGGGCGACCCGCAGGAAAAGGAACCTTCGTGACTTCCCACCCAGCGTCACCCGATCGGATGCGGCGTGACTACACCGAGCACGCCCCGCTGCTCGAGGCCGATCTCGCCGCGACCTGGCCGGAGCAGTTCGAGCGCTGGTTCGCCGACGCGCTCGGCGCCGGGCTGCCCGAGCCCAATGCGATGATCGTGGCGACCGCGGACGCCGCCGGCCGCCCCAGCTCCCGGACGGTCCTGCTCAAGGGGTGGGACGCGCGGGGCTTCACGTTCTTCACCAACTACGGGTCGCGCAAGGGCACCGAGGCGGCCGCGAACCCGTACGCGAGCCTGGTCTTCCCCTGGCACCCGATGCAGCGTCAGGTGATCGTGGCGGGCCAGGTGCAGCGCGTGGACCGCGCCGAGACCGAGGCGTATTTCGCCACCCGCCCGCGGGGTTCGCAGCTGGGCGCGTGGGCCAGCGAGCAGAGCCGGGTCGCACCCGATCGCAAGACCATCGACGACGCGTACGCCGCGGCCGCCGCCCGCTTCGGCGAGGCCGGCGAGATCCCGGCGCCGCCGCACTGGGGCGGGCTGCGCGTCGTCCCCGGGACGGTCGAGTTCTGGCAGGGGCGCACGAGCCGCCTGCACGATCGGCTCCGCTACCGGCTCGACGGGCAGCGCTGGGTCGTCGAGAGGCTCCACCCGTGACCCAGGAGCCCGTCGAGGCCGCCGCGCAGGAGACGGTGGAGAGGAAGCGCAGCTGGGTCATCGACACCCGGCCGCTGCGCGGGGTCGCGTACAGGCGGATGTGGGTCGGTAACTCGATCTCCTTCTTCGGGTTCCAGTTCACCTCGGTGGCCGTACCGGTCGAGATGTTCGCGATCACGCACTCGTCGGCGTGGGTCGGCCTGCTCGGCATCGCGGGTCTCGTACCCCTGCTGATCTTCGGGTTGTGGGGCGGCGCGGCCGCCGACGTGGTCGACCGCCGCAAGCTGCTGCTCGCCAGCTCGACGCTCGCCTGGCTCTCCACGGTCGGGCTGCTCGCGCAGGCGCTGCTGCAGGTGCACAGCGGCGTGCTGCTGCTGGTGCTGACCGCGATCCAGTCGGCCGGCTTCGCGGTGAGCTCGCCGACCCGGCAGGCGATCATCCCGCGCATCGTGCCCAAGGACCTCGTGCCGTCGGCCAACACGCTCAACTACACGGCCACCACGGCCGGTGGCGTGCTCGGGCCGCTGGCGGCGGGTCTGATCCTCGGGGCGTGGTCGACCGACACGGGCGTCACGGTGGCGTACGCGGTGGATGCCCTGCTCTTCACGATATCCTTCTGGGCCACGTGGAAGCTGCCGTCGATCCCGCCGATCGAGCACGACGAGTCGGCGGAGAAGCCCAACGCCGGGCTCCGCGGCGTGCTCGTGGGCCTGCGCTTCCTGGTCACCCAGCCGGTGCTGCTGCTCTCCTTCGCGGTCGACATCGTCGCCATGGTCTTCGCGATGCCGCGGGCGCTGTTCCCGGAGATCGCCGCGGAGCGCTTCGGCGGCGGCTCGGCGGTCGGCTGGCTGTTCGCCGCGATCGCGCTCGGATCCGTGGTCGGCGGGCTCACCTCCGGGTGGATCGGCCGGGTGAGACGGCAGGGCGTGGCGCTCGTCATCGCCGTCGTCGGCTGGGGCGTCGCCATCGGCTTCGCCGGCCTGGCCCACTCGCTGTGGCTGATGGTGCTGCTGCTCGCGGTCGGCGGCGCGGCCGACCTGGTCAGCGCGGTCTACCGGCAGTCGATCCTGCAGGTGTACGCCCCGGACAGGCTGCGCGGACGGCTGCAGGGCGTCTTCACCGTCGTGGTGGCCGGCGGTCCCCGCCTGGGCGACCTGCGGGCCGGCGCGACGGCCGACATCACGGGCCCCGCCGCCTCCTGGGCCGGCGGTGGTTTCGTGGCCGCGGGCCTGGCGGTCGTGCTGGCAGCGGCCTTCCCCGCCCTCCTTCGATACCGTCCGCCGTCCGCCGAAGAAGTGAAGGGTTAATCTCTGCCCATGACCAACGTCGTCGCCGCCAAGTCGGGAACCCAGTGGACCATCGAGGCGGAGGGCCACAAGGCCACCGTCGTGGAGGTCGGCGGCGTGCTCCGCGGCTACTCGGCCGGGGACCACGAGGTCCTCGACGGCTTCTCGCCCGACGAGATGACGCCCGCCTCGGCCGGCACGATCCTCGCCCCGTGGCCCAACCGCATCCGCGACGGGCACTACACCTTCGAGGGAACGACCTATCAGCTGCCGCTGACCGAGCCCGCCCGGCACAACGCCATCCACGGCTTGGTCAACTGGTCCCGCTGGCACCTCGCCGAGCAGGCCGCCGACAGCGTCACCCTGGAGTACGACCTGCCCGCCCAGACCGGCTACCCGTGGTCGCTGACGCTGCGGACCCGGTGGAGCGTCTCCGCCGCCGGCCTGCGCTCGGACCAGGAGGTCGTCAACACGAGCGGCAGCCGGGCGCCGTGGGGCTTCTCCGTGCACCCCTACCTGCAGCTGCCGGGCGTGGCGGTCGACGAGACCCTGCTGCGGGTGCCCGGGCGCAGCAAGATCCTGGCGGACACCCGGCTGCTGCCCATCGGCGCGGTCAAGGTCGCCGGCACGGAGTTCGACTACATTGAGCCCCGCAAGATCGGCACCGCGGTGCTCGACACCACGTGGGGTGATCTGGTCCCGGACGAGGACGGCAGCTCCTCGGTGACGATCGCGGCGCCCGACGGCAGCCGGTCGGTCACCGTGTGGGGCGACGAGAACTTCAAGTGGTGGCAGGTCTTCACCGGCGACACGCTGCACGGCGAGCGCTTCCGCCGGTCCGTGGCGATCGAGCCGATGACGTGCCCGCCGGACGCGTACCGGTCGGGGCGCGACCTGATCGTGCTGGAGCCGGGCCAGACCTGGCGTGCCTCCTGGGGCGTCCGCCCGGCCGGGGCCTGACCCCGTGGAGTTCGACGAGGTCCTCCGCAGGCGCCGGATGGTCCGCACGTACGACCCGGACCGCCCGGTGCCGCCGGAGCTCGTCGACAAGCTCGTGCGGCACGCGCTGCGGGCGCCGTCGGCCGGCTTCTCGCAGGGCTGGGGCTTCCTCGTGCTGTCGGCGCCGGCCGATCGCGAGCGCTACTGGTCGGTGACCTCCTTCGGCCCGGGCGCGGACGACTGGATGCGCCGGATGAGCCAGGCGCCGCTGCTGATCGTCGCCCTGTCGAACAAGTCGGTCTATCTCGACCGCTATGCCGAGTCCGACAAGGGCTGGTCCGACCGGGACGAGAACCGCTGGCCGGTGCCGTACTGGGACGTGGACACCGGCATGGCGGCGCTGCTCATCCACCTGACGGCCGTCAACGAGGGGCTGGGTTCGCTCTTCTTCGGCGTGCCGGCCGACAAGGTGGGGGCATTCCGGGAGGCTTTCGGCGTTCCGGACGAATTCACGCCCGTGGGCACCGTGGCTGTCGGCTATCCGGCGCCGGACAAGAGGTCACCGTCACTGCGCCGGGGGCACCGCCCGGTGGACGAAGTGGTGCATCATGGCCGGTGGGCCGGGCGACCGGCGTCCCCCGGGGATGCTGTCTGACGTCGTCGATACGGCGGCGGCTCGCTAGGCTGACATGGGTATCCGCTTGTCCGCCGGGTACGGCCGTGACGTGAGACCGGAGGGGAGCGTGCCATCGTGATCTTCAAAGCCGTGCGGGACGGTGCGCCGTACCCCGAGCATCACACGACGCTGAAGTCGTGGGCGGAGATCCCGCCGCGGCCGATCCGGCTGGCCGACCTGATCACCACCAAGCGCGAGCTGGCCCTCGACAAGCTGCTGGCCGAGGACTCGACCTTCTACGGCGACCTCTTCCCGCACGTGGTCGAGTGGAACGGCGCGCTCTATCTCGAGGACGGGCTGCACCGGGCGCTGCGCGCGGCCCTGCAGCAGCGCAACCAGATCCACGCGAGAGTGCTGGTCATCGATTAGCTTGGGGGGATGTCCTCCCTCGACCTGCTCGATCTCGACGATCTGCTCACCGACGAGGAACGCGACATCCGGGCGGTGACCCGGCGCGTCGTCGACGACCTGGTCCGGCCGCGGGTGGCCGACTGGTACGAGCGCGGCACGGTGCCGGTCCGCGAGCTGGCCCTCGAGTTCGGCAAGCTCGGCCTCCTCGGCATGCATCTTTCGGGGTACGGGTGCGCCGGCGCGACCGCGGTGCAGTACGGCCTCGCGTGCCAGGAGCTCGAGGCGGCCGACTCGGGCGTGCGCTCGCTGGTGTCCGTGCAGGGGTCGCTCGCCATGTACGCGATCTGGAGGTACGGCAGCGAGGAGCAGAAGCAGCGCTGGCTGCCCGGCATGGCGGCCGGCGAGCTGATCGGCTGCTTCGGGCTGACCGAACCGGATCACGGCTCCGACCCCGGGAACATGGCCACGCGCGCGCGGCGTGACGGCGCCGACTGGGTGCTGACCGGCGGCAAGATGTGGATCACCAACGCGCCGGTGGCGGATGTGGCCGTGATCTGGGCGCGCTCGGACGACGGCGTGCTGGGCTTCGCGGTGCCGACGTCATCACCCGGCTTCTCCGTGCGCGAGGTCACCCGGAAGCTCTCGTTGCGGGCGTCGGCCACCGGGGAGATCGCCCTCGACGAGGTGCGGGTGCCCGCGGAAGCCCGGCTCCCTCTCGCCGCCGGCCTGAAGGCGCCGCTGTCCTGCCTGACCGAGGCCCGCTTCGGCATCATCTGGGGCGCGATGGGGGCCGCGCGGGACTGTCTGGAGACGGCCCTGTCGTACGCGCTCGCGCGCGAGCAGTTCGGGCGGCCGATCGCGGGCTTCCAGCTGACCCAGGCGAAGCTGGCCGACATGGCCGTCGAGCTGCAGAAGGGCTGTCTGCTGGCGCTGCACCTCGGCCGGCGCGCCGACGCCGGGGGACTGCGGCCCGAGCAGGTCAGCGTCGGCAAGCTGAACAACGTGCGCGAGGCGCTGGCGATCGCCCGCCAGTGCCGCACGATCCTGGGCGCCAACGGCATCAGCGGGGAGTATCCGGTGCTGCGGCACGCGAACAACCTGGAGAGCGTGCTGACGTACGAGGGCACGTCCGAAGTGCACCAATTGGTCATCGGGCAGCGGCTGACCGGGCTGAACGCGTTCGCGTAGGTTTTTCGCGGCGAAATTGTCGTACCGGGTCTCTACGGTGGGTACCAAGGATCGCAGGAGCGGTCCCCCTGGTGCTGCTTGCGAGGAAGGGGTGTCCCCGATGGCCGACAAGCCTGACGTCGACGAGCCCACCAAGGAATGGCCGGCTGCCGTGGACCCGGCGCCACCCGTCGCGCCCGCCGATCCGGCGCAGCCGGCCGACCCGCCGCCGGCCGCCCGGGGCATGAGCGGGTTCGCGCGGCTGCTGATCTTCACGCTCGTCGTGTTCGCGCTGATGGTGGCGGCCTGTCTCGGCCTGCGCGCGGTCAACGTGCTGCCCAGCTTCGACAACCCGTTCTCCGACAAGACGACCGACCGCAGCCAGCCCGTCCTGCTCCAGTCGATGCGCGACCTGAGCCGTTATGTCGCCGCGGACGGCTCGTTCCAGGTGATCGTCGACCTCCAGGAGAACAAGGAGAACATCCCCGACTTCCTGGTCAACCAGCGCACGCTCTTCGTCGGGGCGGGCACGGTCGAGTCCTACGTCGACTTCAGCAACCTCGCCACGGACGCGCTCACGGTCGACGAGGCCGCCAAGCAGGTGACGATCAAGCTGCCGCCGCCGGCCCAGGGCGACGCGGCCCTCGACATGCAGCGCAGCTATGTCGTGGCCGAGGAGCGCGGCCTGCTCAACCGGATCGGCGACGCCTTCAAGAGCGACCCCGGGCAGCAGCAGCGCGTCTACCAGCTGGCTCAGCAGCGCATCACCGAGGCGGCCCGGGCGAGCGGCCTGGACCAGCGCGCCCGGGAGAACACGGAGAAGATGCTGCAGAGCCTGTTCGGGCGGCTCGGCTACACGACGGTGACGGTCGAGTTCGCCAACCCCTGACCCGCCGGCCACGGCGAGCGACCACCTCCAAGGCCGAGGCCCGAGCGGTCAGGTGCGACGGCGGGCGAGGCGGTCGGTGGCCAGGGCCGCGGCGGTCAGGAGGGTGGCGGCGACGGTCAGGTGGGTGACGAGGGCGGGCAGCTGGGCGGCCGGCGGGCGGGTGCTGCTCAGGAGTTTCAGCATGGGGTTGATCGGCGGCAGGCCCGGGGTGAGCGGGATCGCGCCGATCACCAGCAGGGCCGTCAGGAGGGACCAGCCGGGCCGGGGGACGAGCGGGCGCGCGCAGAGCAGGCCCACCGCGATGCCGGTGCAGAGGGCCGTGGCCTGGGCCAGGACGCCGGCGGTCACGGCCGCCGGGGTGACGACGTGGTCGCCGGCGACGATCGGGAAGACGGTTCCCCCCAGCAGCAGGGCGAGGCCGGTCAGCAGGGCCAGGACGATCTCGGCGGCGAGCAGGCGACCGGGCCCGCCCGCGGTGACGGTGCTGACGGCTCGGCGGGCCGGGTCCTCCTGGTTGCGGATGGTGATCGTGAGCCAGCAGGAGGCGACGAGCAGGCTGCCCGCGGCGACGACATAGCTGCCGGTCAGCGGGCCGATGTCGTTGACGGTGAAGATCGACAGGACGCTCAGGTGCAGCAGCAACGGCGCCAGATAGCGCTGGCCGTGCAGCATGGCCGCCAGCCCGGAGCGA
This sequence comes from Actinoplanes oryzae, assembly GCF_030757795.1. Lineage (GTDB taxonomy): Bacteria > Actinomycetota > Actinomycetes > Mycobacteriales > Micromonosporaceae > Actinoplanes. Next base: position 27,893 of record NZ_JAUQWH010000025.1, on the reverse strand, counting down.
ACCAGCGCGACGTGATGCCTCACGGGCGCGTCACCGCCGTCACGGACCAGCCGCCGGCCAGCGCGCGGAACAGCACGTCGTCGACGCGGGCGTCGTCCACGTCGAGTTCGACCCCGTGCGCCGCCGTGGCAACACTGCGTACCCCGGGCCAGTCCACAGATCCGCGACCGGTCAGCCGGATCCGGGCAGGCGGCGCCGATCCGGTCGCGCGCCGGTGCAGAGCGCCGTCCACCAGGCCGTACGAGATCGTGGCCTGCCCGTGCGCACCCGAGCGGTGGTCCGTCAGCAGCACAGCGGCGCCGGCGTCGCGTACCTCGTGCAGGATCGACGCGAGCACGGCGTGCGCCGGAGTGTCGAGGCCGGACCACGGCTCGTCGAGGACCAGCAGCGCCGGCGGCACCATGAGCGCCTGGGCAAGCGCCACCTTCTGCGCGTTGCCCTTCGACAGCGCGCGCATCGGCGTGTGCGGGCCACCCGCCAGCGACAGGCGGTCCAGCAGCTCGTGGGCGCGCCGGGTCGCCGCCCGGCTCCCGAGCCCGCGGATCCGGCCGACATGCGTCAGGAAGGCCACCGAGGACATGGCGTCCGCGCTGGTGAACCGGTCCGGGACATAGCCGGTGACGGGCGGGATGCCGCTCACCGTGCCGCGGGTGGGGTGGGACGCCCCGGCGGCCAGGCGCAGCAGGGTGGACTTGCCGGCGCCGTTGCCGCCGGCGACATGCACGATCTCGCCGGCGGGCAGGGTCAGGTCGACGCCGGAGAGGATCCACCGTCCCCGGCCGTAGCGTTTGCCGACCTCGCGCAGCCGTACCGTCACGGTGGCCAGCATGCGGCCCGGCGGCGGCGAGGCGTGTCCCCCGGAACGCGACAATCAGCGAGGGTCGTAGAGCAGCCCGGCCTCCGTGGCGAGGACCGCCAGCTGCGTCCGGTCGCGCACGTCCAGCTTGGCGAACATCCGGCTCAGATACGTCCGTACGGTCTCAGGGCTGAGGAACAGCTCGTCGGCGATCTGCTGGTTGGTGCGGCCGCGGGCGACGAGCCGGGCGACCTCCAGCTCGCGCCCCGACAGCACGGCCCCGGCGAACTCGTGCCGCCGGGCACGGGGCCGGGGGGTGAACTGCCCGACGAGCCGGGTCGTGACCTCCGGAGCGAGCGTGGCGTGACCGGCGTGCACCGTACGCACGGCATGCAGCACCTCGGCCGGAGCCGCGTTCTTGAGCAGGAAGCCGGCGGCTCCGAGGGCGAGTGCCTCGTGCACGTACTCGTCGAGGTCGAACGTGGTGAGCATGATGACCCGCGTCGCCGTGCCGGCGAGGATCGCGCGCGCCGCCGTGAGCCCGTCCGCCCCGGGCATCTGCACGTCGAGCAGGGCCACCGCCGGCCGGAGCGCGGCGACCAGCCGGGCCGCCTCGGCACCGTCGGCGGCCTCGCCGAGCAGGCGGAAGCCGTCCGTACGCGTGAAGAGCTTGCGGTACGCCGCCCGGAACCCGGCGTCGTCGTCGGCGAGGAAGACGCTGATCATCGCGGCAGCCGGGCCCGGACCTCGAAGCCGCCGCGCGGGTGGTTCCGCCACGTCACCGTGCCGCCCGCCAGCGCCGCCCGCTCCCGCATGCCGCGCAGGCCGAAGCCGAGGCCGAGGTCGCCGGGGCAGCCCGGCCCGTCGTCCCGGACCACGATCTCCACGGCGCCCGGGCCGTCCCGCACGTCGACCCGGCACGCGGCGCCCGGCGCGTGCCGGACGACATTGCTCAGCGACTCCTGCACGATCCGGTAGGCGCCGGGGTCGAGCGGCCGGGACAGGCGGATGCGCGCGTCGACCACCAGCCCGGCGCTGCGGGCGGAGGAGAGCAGGTCGTCCAGCCGGGCGGGGGAGCGCAGGCCCCGGACCAACGTCTGTACCTCGGTCAACGCCTCCCGCGCGTGGCTCTCGATCTCCGCGAGAGTGTCGCGCAACTCCCCGGGGCCGGCGTCCGGCAGCGCCCGGGTGACGCCCGCCTCGGCGCCGATGACCCCGAGAGCGTGCCCGACGACGTCGTGGACCTCCCGCGCGACGGCCAGGTGCACCCGGGCGCGCTCGGCCTCCCGCGCCGCGGCGACCTGCCGTCCGATCGCGGTGCCGAGCAGCCACGCGACGGTCAGCGCGACGACGGACAGCAGCGCCTGGCGGCCGAGCCCGTCCGGATCGCCGCTGGGCACCGCGGCCACCACTCCGAGGCCGGCGGCGAGCACCCCGAGCAGCGGTAGCGGGTGCCGCACCGGCCGGGTCAGCGCGAGGGTGAAGAGACACCAGGCGGTGGCGAGCATCGGGTCACGGCACAGGCCGAGCGCCGTGCCGAGCACGGTCGCCGCCGCGGTGACGAGGGTGGCGAGGCCGGGACGCCGGCGGTGCAGCACCACGGCCGCGCCGGTCACCACGGCCAGGAGCAGGCCGGAAACGGGACTGCCCGTGGCACGAGCCACGGGCAGCCAGAAGATCGCTGTGACGAAGACCGCTACGGCCGTGTCGAGCAGGAATCGCCGGAGCACGGCAGAAACGGTAACGCAGCGGTCACTCGTTGGGCAGGACGATCCAGAGTGCGAGGTAGATGAGGAACTGCGGACCGGGGAGCAGGATCGACACGATGAAGATCAGCCGCATCACCCCGGAGGACATGCCGAAGCGGCGGGCCAGGCCGGAGCACACACCCGCGATCCATCGGTCGTCGCGGGGCCGGGCCAGTCGGCGGGCGGTCATCTGTAGCTCACTCCTTCAGCTGGGGTGCTTTCCACGGTATGCACCCGTTTCCACCCCTCCCTCGGTCGCGAGGGGGAGAAAGCGGCTCACGTTCCCGTAAGGGCTCCCCGTACCCGAGCGGAAGGCACTGTTAACATCGGGGCAAATTCCGCCCCCTACTCTCTGCCACTTCGGGCGGTAAAAATGTGGGAGGGGTGCCTCGGTGACGCTCGCCGTGTTGTGCGGGAGCGCCGGCAACGATCTCAGTCCGGAGGCCGCTCGGTCGCTGGCTGACGGGCTCGAGGCCGCGTTGATGTCGGCGGGGGCCTCCCGGGTGATCCGTCTCGGCGATTCCGACATGCTCGGACAGATCGGCGAGCTGGCGCGGTCGGGCGAGCCGCTGCTCCTCTGCGCCGACGACCTGGTGGCCCACCCCAGTCTGCTGTGGACCTTGGCCACCGAGCCCGCCGGTCGCAGCACGGCCCTGGTCGTGGCTACGGAGAGTGGCGATGGCGGTGACCTTCGTGAGGACCGTGGGCGCCTCGTGCCGGCCGCCGACGGTCCCACCCGGTTCCTCGGCGCGCTGTTCGTCTCGGCCGCCGACCTCCCCTTGGTGATCCGCGCCACGGAGACGGCCCGGAGCGCCGGCGGCACCGATCTGCTGACCCGGGCGCCCAGCGCGGTCGACGCCCTGCTCCCCGTCCTGCTCGACGCCGGGCTGGTCCCGCTGGCGACCCGGGTGCGGCTGCTGCGGGCCGAGCGCGTGCACGACGACGCCGGGCTGGCCGCCGCGCTCGCCTCCGTGGCCGAGGTGGACGAGGACAAGGCCCTGCTCCGCCTCGCGGTCAAGGAGAAGGACGACTTCTTCACCACGTACGCGGTCAGCAGCTGGTCGCCGCTCGTCACGAAGCTGTGCGCCCGCCTGCGCCTGACGCCGAGCGGGGTCACGGCGGTGTCCGTGCTCTTCACCGTGGTCGCGGCGCTGCTCTTCTGGCAGGCGTCCCGCTCGGCGCTGGTGGCCGGCGCCGTCCTGCTCTACCTCGGCTTCGTGCTCGACTGCGTGGACGGCCAGCTCGCCCGCTACACCCGCAACTTCGGGGCGTTCGGCGGGTGGCTCGACACCATGGCCGACCGCTTCAAGGAGTACATCGTCTACGCCGGTCTCGCCGCGGGCGCCGACCGGATAGGCCTGAGCTTCGCGTGGCCGATGGCGATCGCGGCAATCCTGCTGCAGACCGTCCGGCACATGACCGACACCTGGTACGGCGCCCTGCACGACGAGGCGGCCGCCCGGCAGGCCGTCGGCACGGCCGGCAACGCCGACGCGGGTGGCGGCATGGGGGCCCGGCTCAGCCGCGCGTCGAACAAGGTGCAGGCGGACACGGGCTCGATCGCGTACTGGCTCAAGCGGATCGTCGTGCTCCCGATCGGCGAGCGCTGGGCGCTGCTCGCGGTGGCGGCGGCGGTCTTCGACGGCCGGGTCGCCCTTGCCGCGCTGCTCGGGTGGGGGGCGCTCGCTTTCGCGTACACGCTGGGTCTGCGGTCCCTGCGCTCGGTCTCGATGCGCGTCGGCGTGCTCAGCACGGTCGACACCTCGCGCCACCGCGACGACGGCCGGCTGGTCCGGGGCACGCTGAGCGCCGCGAATCTCCCGCATCCGCTGCTGGGGGCGGCCGTGGCGGCGCTCGCGGCACTGGCGCTGGTGGCGCTGCGGCCGGAGGGCACCAGCTTCGCGGCGGGCGGCTTCGACCTCGTCCGGGCCGGCGGCGCCGCGCTCTGGCTCCTGCCCGTCCTCGTGGTGGCCCTGCTCGGCGCCGGCGGGACGGCCCGGGCCGCGCACGACGGCCCGCTCGACTGGCTGGTGCCCGCCGCGCTGCGGGCCCTGGAATATCTGCTCGTGGTGGCCGTCGCGATGATCTGCGACGTGCCGCCGCCCGTGGTGTTCGCGCTGCTCCTCGTGCTGGCGCTGCACCACTACGACCTGACCGCCCGGATGGAGAAGGGCGCTCCTGACCCGCACGCCAAGCGCGCGCTGCTCGGGTGGGACGGCCGGGTCGTGCTGCTGGTGTTCTTCGCACTGGCGGGCGTCGCCGCCCCCGGGGAGCTGCTGCTCGCCGTGGTCGTCGGCGTGCAGTTCCTCACGGGGGCCGTAACCGACTGGCGCTCCGGAGGAAGCCGATGACCCTGCTCAGTGTGGTCCTGCCCGTCTACAAGGTGCAGGGATACCTGCGCCAGTGCCTGGACTCGCTGCTCGAGCAGCACTTCACCGACTTCGAGATCGTCGCCGTGGACGACTGCTCGCCCGACAACAGCGGCGCGATCCTCGCCGAGTACGCGGCCCGCGATCCGCGCGTCCGCGTCGTCACGCTCGCCGAGAACGCCGGGCTGGGCCACGCCCGCAACGCCGGCCTCGACCACGCGATCGGCGAGTACGTCTGGTTCGTCGACAGCGACGACTGGCTGGCCCAGGGCGCGCTCACCGCGGTGTCGGACAGGCTCACGGCGAGCCGGCCCGACGTGCTGGTCGTCGGCTTCGACCGGGTGCACTGGGACGGCCGGGTCACCGTGCCCGCCGCGTCGCGGATCCTGACCGAGGCGCCCGAGACCTTCTCGGCCCTGGCCTATCCGCCGATCCTCGAGGTGCTGCACGTCGCCTGGAACAAGGTCGTCCGCCGCGATCTGCTGCTCCGGCTCGGCCTGCGGTTCGAGACCGGCTGGTACGAGGACGTCTCCTACACGTTCCCGCTGATGGCCGCCGCCGAGCGGATCAGCGCCCTGGGCCGGATCTGCGTGCACTACCGGCAGCGGCGCACCGGGGCGATCACGCGCACCCTCGACGACCGGCACTTCGAGATCTTCGACCACTGGGGGCACGCGATGGCCCTGGTCGACAAGTTCGCCGGGGAGCGGGCCGAGGCGCTGCGGCCGCTCATGTTCCAGCGGATGATGTGGCACTACCTGGTCGTGCTGAAGAACGCGCAGCGGGTCAAGAAGTCGTCCCGCGAGCGCTTCTTCGCCCGCATGGCCGAGGACTACAAGCGCTACAAGCCCGCTTCCGGGTACGCCGTGACGGGCCGGGCCAACACGCTGCGGCACCGGGCCATCGCGCAGGGGTCGTTCAAGGCGTACCGGAACGTCATGCGGACCCAGCGCGTCGTGCGGCTGGCGCGGAAGGCGAAGAACGCGCCGCTGACCCGGGCGAAGCGGGTCGCCAAGAAGGGCCGGGACTCGCTGCTGCGCGCCTACTACAAGCTGCAGCTGCGGCAGCCGGTGGACCAGAATCTCGCGCTCTACGCCGCGTACTGGTATCGGGGGGTGACGTGCAACCCCGCCGCGATCGCCCGCAAGGCCGCGGAGATCGCCCCGAACGTCCGCAACGTGTGGGTGGTCGGCAAGGGGCGGGTGAAGTTCGTGCCGCCGGGCGTCGACTACGTGGTCGCCGGCACCCCGGAGTACTACCGGGCGCTGGCCCGGGCGCGCTATCTGATCAACAACGTCAACTGGCCCAACTGGGTGGTCAAGCGCGAGGGCACCACGCACGTGATGACCCACCACGGCACGCCGCTCAAGATGATGGGCATGGACCAGGCCGACCACCCGGCGGCGGCCAAGGACCAGAACTTCGAGGCGCAGATGCGCCGGGCGGACCGCTGGGACTTCAGCGTCACCGCGAACGCGCACACCACGATCGCGTGGGAGCGGGCCTACCCGTGCCGGCACGAGACCCTCGAGGTCGGCTACCCGCGCAACGACCGGCTGGTCACGGCGTCGGAGGAGGAGGTCGCCGCGCTGCGGGCGAAGCTGGGCATCCGGCCGCACGAGCGGGCGATCCTGTACGCCCCGACGCACCGCGAGTGGCTGCCGCCGGGCCGGGAGGTGCTCGACGTCGAGGCGCTCGCCGACCGGCTGGGCCCCGACACCGTCCTGCTGGTCCGGTCGCACTACTTCTACGTGGCGGCGGACCACCAGGCGCAGCAGTCGCGCGGGCGGATCGTGGACGTGTCGGCGTACCCGATCGTCGAGGATCTCTACCTCGCCGCGGACGTGATGATGACCGACTACTCGTCGGCGATGTTCGACTACGCGGTGCTGGACCGGCCGCTGGTCGTCTTCGCGCCGGACTGGCAGGTCTACCAGGAGCTGCGCGGGGTCTACTTCGACCTCATGGAGCTGCCGCCCGGCACGGTGGCGACCACCTTCGACCAGCTGGCCGACGTCTTCCTCACGGGGGAGTACGCCGGACCGGCCGCGGCGGCGCAGCGGGCGCGCTTCCGGGCGAAGTTCTGCTACCTCGACGACGGCAAGGCCGCCGAGCGCGTCGTGCGCCGGGTCCTGCTCGGAGAAGCGGCCTCTTAGCTGGGGATATTTACAATGACCGTTCGCCCGATGGCATTCGCCGATGCGGATGGTCACGCTAAGCCATCTTCGCACCTCAATCTCGGAGGTCGGCGGTGGCAACCGTTGCGCTCAAGGACGTCACGAAGGTCTGGCCCGACGGCACGGTCGCTGTCGATCGGGTCGGCCTCGACGTGCAGGACGGCGAGTTCATGGTGCTCCTCGGGCCCTCTGGCTGCGGGAAGTCCACCGTCCTGCGCATGATCGCCGGCCTCGAGGACCCGACGGCCGGCGACATCCTGCTCAACGGCGCTCCGGTGCGCGACGTCGCGCCCCGGGACAGGCAGATCGCCATGGTGTTCCAGGACTTCGCCCTCTATCCGCACATGACGGTCGGCGGGAACATCGGCTTCCCGCTCAAGCTGTCCGGTGTGGAGTCCGGCCCGCGCGACGAGCGGATCAGCGACATCGCCGGCGCCCTGGGCATCTCCGATCTGCTCGGCCGCAAGCCCGCCCAGCTCTCCGGCGGCCAGCGGCAGCGGGTCGCGATGGGCCGGGCGATCGTCCGGCGGCCGGGGCTCTTCCTGATGGACGAGCCGCTGTCCAATCTCGACAGCGGCCTGCGCGCCGAGCTGCGCAACGAGATCAGCGGGCTGACCCGCGAGCTCGGCGTCACGACGATGTACGTGACGCACGACCAGGCCGAGGCGCTCACCATGGCGGACCGCGTGGCCATCATGCGCAAGGGGGTCCTGCAGGACGTCGGTACGCCCACCGAGGTGTACGGGCGCCCGGCCACCCTCTACGTCGCCGCCTTCCTCGGCTCGCCCCGGATGAACCTGCTCGAGGCGACGGTGCACGTCCACCTCGACCGTTACATCGCCCTGCACCTCGGCAACCAGGCCTTGTATCTGCCGTGGCACGATCTGCGCGCCCGGGCCATTTCCCACTATCACGGGGAGCGGATCGTGCTCGGGGTGCGCGCGGAGGCGCTGACCCCGGTGACGCCGGACAGCCCTGGTGACGTGTTGCACGGCCGGATCCGGTACCTGGAGCACCACGGGCACGAGTCGCTCGCGTACGTGGACATCGGCGCGACCGCGGTCGTCGTGGACCAGCTGGGGTCCGGTGCGGCCGAGCAGCCCGCCTCGGGGGGTGCGATGCGCCGGCTCGGGGACGCGGTGCAGCGGCTCAAGCGGCGGACGGGTCAGGTGGCTCCCTCGGCCGCGCTCGACGAGCCGTCGGTGCTCAGCGATCCGGGGCGGCACTCGCGGCGGGCGGCGGAGCTGGCTGTGCGGCTGGCACCCTATCCGGCCGTGGCGCCGGGGCATCCGCTGGCCGTGCATGTCCGGCTCGACGCGCTGCACTTCTTCGACGGGCGGGGCGACCGGATCGACGTCGGCCTGCGCTGATACGGCACCGTTGCGGCGTGGCGCATCGATGCCAATCGTGCGGATCCTGTCTGATTTGTTGTTAAAAGCGGGCCCGGAGACCTGCCACGACGGCGGCACACAGCGTAGGCTGCACGGCGGTGGAGGACAGCGTCGGACAGAACGTGCTGCGTCCGGCTCCGGGCAGGGAGTCGCCGGACGCCGATCCGTCGTGGCGGCAGACCGGTGACGGTCCGCTGCTCGACCGGGTCTTCGGCAAGGATGACATCACCGTGCTGCGGCACGAGGTTCTCGACCGGCTCGGCCGGCTCGGGCTGGGCGACCGGCGGGACGGGTTCGTGCTCGCCGTCAACGAGGTGATCACCAACGTCGTGCTGCACGGCGGGGGCGGCGGCCGGCTGGTGCTGACGCGCGCGGGCGCCGATCTCTGGTGCACGATCACCGACTCCGGGCCGGGCATCCCGGAGGAGTTCCAGCGCCCGCCCGACGTGCCGGAGGCGTTCGACGTCGGCGGCCGGGGCATCTGGCTGGCGTACCAGCTGTGCGACGAGGTCACGATGGCGACCGGTCCGATCGGGACAACTATCGGACTGAAAATCTGTTTAATGACCTCCCACACCGCGTCTGACCTGGTAAACGGGCCGTCGTCGAGCGCCTGACGCGGGCGGGAAACGCCGTGGAAACGTCGTGCCGGGCTTTCCAGGGTGTCACGCGCGGCGGGCGACTACATTGGTCCAGTGTTCGGACTACCTCCTCACGTGACCACCTGTCTTTTCGATCTTGACGGCGTGCTCACCCAGACCGCCCTGGTCCACAACGCGGCCTGGAAGCAGACCTTCGACGTCTTCCTGCGGCAGTGGTCGGCAGAACATGCCCAGCCGTTCGTGCCCTTCGACTCCGGCGCCGACTACCACAAGTATGTCGACGGCCGGCAGCGTGCCGACGGGGTCCGCACCTTCCTCGCCTCCCGGGGCATCACCCTGCCCGAAGGCACCCCGGACGACGCGCCCGACGCGGAGACCGTCAACGGGGTCGGCAACCGTAAGAACATCCTGGTTCTGCAGAAGATCCAGGAGGGGGCCGTGCAGGTCTACCCCGGTTCCGTCGACTACCTGCGGGCCGTGGCGGCCGCGGGGCTGCGCCGGGCGGTCGTCTCCGCCAGCGCCAACTGCAAGGACGTGCTCGAGGCCGCCGGCATCGCCGACCTCCTCGAGGTCCGCGTCGACGGCGTCGTCGCCCGCGCGGAGGGGCTGCCCGGCAAACCGGCACCCGACACGTTCCTCTATGGTGCGAAGCTGCTCGGCGTTCCGCCGGAGAACTGCGCCGTCTTCGAGGACGCCCTGGCGGGGGTCGAGGCGGGCAGGGCCGGCGGGTTCGGTCACGTGATCGGCGTGGACCGGGCCGGTCAGGCCGACGCGCTGCGCGAGCACGGCGCCGACGTCGTGGTGCAGGACCTCGCCGAGCTCCTGTGAAGCCCCACACCCCCCAAAGTCTTATCTTCTCTTCTCACCGCTGAGAGGCACCACCGTGATCCGTGAACGGGCCTACCCCGTCGACCCCTGGCACATCCGGGAGACCCGGCTGGACCTTGACCTGCTGGCCCAGTCAGAGTCGGTCTTCGCCCTGTCCAACGGCCACATCGGCATCCGGGGGAACCTGGACGAGGGCGAGCCGCACGGCCTGCCGGGCACCTACCTCAACTCGTTCTACGAGCTGCGCCCGCTGCCGCACGCGGAGGCCGGCTACGGCTTCCCCGAGTCCGGCCAGACCATGGTCAACGTGACCAACGCCAAGCTGATGCGCCTGCTCGTCGACGACGAGCCGTTCGACGTCCGCTACGGCGAGCTGCGCTCCCACGAGCGCACGCTGGACCTGCGCGCGGGCACGCTGGAGCGGGTCGTCGAGTGGGTCTCCCCGTCCGGCCAGGGCATCCGCGTCCGCACCGTGCGCCTGGTGTCGTTCACCCAGCGCGCCGTCGTCGCGTTCCTCTACGAGGTCGAGCCGCTCAACGACACCGCCCGCGTGATCCTGCAGTCCGAGCTGGTGGCCAACGAGCAGCTCCCCATGTCGAGCAAGGACCCGCGCGTCGCGGCCGTCCTCGACCACCCGCTGCAGGCCGAGGAGGTGCTGGAGCAGCGCACCGGCGGCCTCCTGGTGCACCGCACCAAGGCCAGCGAGCTGCGCATGGCCGCCGCCATGGAGCACCTCGTCGAGGCGCCCGGCAAGCACGCGGTCACCACCGAGGGCCACCCCGACTGGCTGCGCACCACCGTGGCCTGCAAGCTCGAGCCGGGTCAGAAGCTGCGCGTGGTCAAGCTGGCCGCTTACGGCTGGTCCAGCAACCGCTCTCTGCCCGCCGTGCGCGACCAGGTCGGCGCGGCCCTCGCCAGCGCCCGGCTGGACGGCTGGGAGGGCCTGCTCGAGGCGCAGCGGGAGTACCTGGACGAGTTCTGGGACCACTCCGACGTCAAGGTCGAGGGCGACCCCGAGGTCCAACAGGCGGTCCGCTTCGGCCTCTTCCACACCCTGCAGGCCGGTGCCCGCGCGGAGCAGCGCCCGATCGGCTCCAAGGGCCTCAGCGGCCCGGGCTACGACGGCCACACGTTCTGGGACTCCGAGACGTTCGTGCTGCCCGCCCTCACCTACACCCAGCCCTCCGCGGCCGCCGACGTGCTGCGCTGGCGGCACTCGACGCTCGACCTGGCCAAGGAGCGCGCGCAGACCCTCGGCCTGCAGGGCGCGGCCTTCCCGTGGCGCACCATCCGCGGCCAGGAGTGCTCCGGTTACTGGCCGGCCGGCACCGCGGGCTTCCACATCGGCGCCGACATCGCCGACGCCGTCCGCCGCTACGTCTCGGCCACCGGCGACCAGGACTTCGAGCGCGAGGTCGGCCTGGAGCTGCTGGTCGAGACGGCCCGGCTGTGGCGCTCGCTCGGCCACCACGACCGGCACGGCCGCTTCCACATCGACGGCGTCACCGGCCCCGACGAGTACACCGCCGTGGTCGACGACAACATCTACACCAACCTGATGGCGCAGCAGAACTTCTACGCCGCGGCGGACGCGTGCAAGCGCCACCCCGACCTCGCGCGCAAGTTCGGCGTCGACGACGAGGAGTCCGCCTCCTGGCGCGACGCGGCGGCCGCCGTGCACATCCCCTACGACCGGGAGCTCGGCGTCCACCAGCAGTGCGAGGGATTCACCCGGCTGCAGGAGTGGGACTTCGAGAACACGCCCGCCGAGGCGTACCCGCTGCTGCTGAACTACCCGTACTTCGACCTCTACCGCAAGCAGGTCGTCAAGCAGGCCGACCTGGTCATGGCCATGTACATCCGGGGCGACGCGTTCACCCCGGAGGAGAAGGCCCGCAACTTCGCCTACTACGACGCCCGCACGGTCCGCGACTCGTCGCTGTCCGCCTGCATCCAGGCGGTCCTCGCGGCGGAGACCGGCCACCTGGAGCTCGCGCACGACTACCTGGGCGAGGCCGCCCTGATGGACCTGCACGACCTCCACCAGAACGCCCGCGACGGCGTCCACGTGGCCTCCCTCGCCGGCACCTGGATCTCCCTGGTGGCGGGCCTGGGCGGCATGCGCGACTTCGGCGGCAAGCTGTCCTTCGCCCCGCGCCTGCCCAGCCGGATCAACGCCCTCGAGTTCTCCCTGCTGTGGAAGGGCAAGCGCCTGCGCGTCGAGGTGTCGGCGGACGAGGTCACCTACTCGCTGCGCAACGGCGGCGGCTCGGCCACCCTCGACCTGACCCACCACGGCAAGGAGATCACGGTCACCCAGGTGAAGCCGGTCGTCGTGCCGATCCCGCCGGCGCCCCCGACGGGCCCGGCGCCGGTCCAGCCCGCCGGCCGCGCCCCGGTCCGGCGCGCGGTGTCGCTCTGACGCTGCCGCTCCGGAGGGCGTCCTCGAAGACCGCGCGGGAGTGGGTCACGAAGGCTCGCTCCCGCCTGGTCCACGCCACCATCCCGGCGGGGGCCGGGCCGGCCACGGACGTCGCGGTGCTCCAGAAGCGCTCGTTGCGATCCAGCCGCTCCAGGACGGCGGCCGGCAGCCCGTGCCGCCGGTCGCCCGTCAGCCCGTAGGCGTCGGCCACCAGGCGCACCTGCCGCGCCTGGTGCTCCGCTCGGCCGTGGCGGCATCGTGGGGCGCCGGGCGGGTTTGTCGGGCGCAACCATTTACGCAGGTCGCCGTGCGGCCCGAGCCGTTCAGGCGCCGCCCAGGCGCCTGGCTCGGGCCGTGCGGCCCTCGGCGTGAGCGGCGGTCTGCACCACCCACCCCGCTACGACATCGAATTTATGCTCTTGATCTTCAGCGCATGGACAGATGCACGTGGTTGGTGTGATCGCTGGACGGATCCCCGTTGCCGCGTGAGTAGGCCTTCCACCCGCTGCTCGGCAGCCAGATGCGCTTGAACCAGATCACGTAGAGCACGCCCAGCCGGTCGGCGTTGGTGATGAAGTAGTCGGCCAGGTTGTTGCCGTACGTGCGGCTGCTGCCGGTGGCGACGCCGCCGAAGCCGTTCTTGTCCGCGGCGAAGTCGCACGCCTTGCCCAACGGATGCTCGCCGGTGCTCTGCTCGCGGAAGCAGGCCACGAAGCGGGTGAAGCCGTCCTTCTTCGCCTCCTGCATGGCGTGCAGGGTGCGGGGCGAGATGCAGCCGCTGGTCGTCGGGTCGTTGAGGCTGCACGACTCGCTGGGCAGGGAGCCGTCGGAGTTGCGCGGCGCCGGTGCGGCCTGCGAGCTGTTGCCGCCGGAGGACGAGCCGCTGCCGCTGGAGGACGACGACGAGTCGGAGCCGGCATCGTCGTCGTCGGCCTCGGACTCGGCGGCGACGGCCGCGTTGTGGGCCTTGAGGGCGTTCTCGGCCTGGGTCTTGCCCTTGGCCATGAGGTTGACCTGGCGCTGCTGGTTGCGCACCTCGGCGTCGATGGCGGCCTTGGCCTTGGCCTGCTCGTCGCGGGTGGTCTTCAGGTCGCGGAGCGCCTTGTCCTGCTTGACGGCGACCTTCTCCAGCGTGTCGACGCGGTCGAGGAGGCTGCTGCTCTCGGAGGCCGTGAGCAGGGCGCCCACCGGGCCGAGGCGGCCGGTCTGGTACGTCTGGCGGACCACGTCGTCGAGCGCGGACTGGCGCGGGCCCAGCTCCTTGTCGAGCTCGGCCAGGCGGGTGGTGAGCTCCTGCTGGCGCTTCTTGGACTTGGCGAGCGCGTCCTTGGCCTCCACGAACCTCTTCGACGCGGAGTTGAGCGCCTCCACCAGGTCCTTCGAGCCGCCCTCGCCGTCGTCGCCGGAGTCGCCGGGCGCGGCGAGGGGGCCCGGGGCGGCCAGGGCCGGCGCGCCGGGGGCGGCGAGAGCGAGCCCGGTCGCGGCCACGAGCATGGCCAGGGCGGCCGCTAATCGTCGTCGAACAGGGGCGTGCTTCACGTGCGATCCTTCCCGTAAGACCGCCGACCGAGTTAGCTGACGGGTTCGGGACGGAAGTGATCCCTACCGCAGTCGACCTGCGGATTCACCCCATTGTTGCGTGGGTCCCCGGCTCGCCTGGCGGCGATTGGGCGGCGGCTCCGTGATGGAACCGTGACGAAGACTACCCATCAATTTCATGTATTCACAGCTGTCGCACTGTGCGAAGTCGACTAAACACTTTCCGTACGCCACTATGACCCACGTCACCGCATCGAGTGGTTACTCAAAGTCGTTGTGCCGTAACGGATACGGCTGATTTGACGAGCGCTGAGGAAACGGCTCTGGTCGGGTAAGCTTTCGGCCGGTCTCGCCCCGGCAGGTGCCGCCCGAACGGCGCCGGCGAGCCACCGCTCAATCACGGAAAGGTGAACCGGGGACCCGCGCAGTAATGGGGTGAATCCGCTGAGTCAGCGGTAGGGATCGCTTCCGTCCCGAACCCGTCAGCTAACCCGGTCGGCGGCTACCTGGAAGGAAACTGCATGACGGCAAGACCCAGCCGCCGATGGCTGATTCTCGCCTTGGCCACGCTCGTCACCGGTGGCCTGGTCGGCACGCCGGTGTCCCCCGCGAGCGCTGCCCCCGGCACCAGCCCGGACACCGCCGAGGAGGCCGACGACACCCGCCTCAACGACGTGCTCGAGAGCACCGGCCGGCGCTTCACCGAGGCGAAGAACGCGGTCGCCAAGTCGACCAAGCGGCAGCTCAACCTCTCCCTGCAGGTCAAGACCGCGGAGGAGCGGCGGGACAAGCTGATCCCCGAGGTGAACGCCGTCGCGGCCCAGCAGTACCGCACCGGGCGCATCACCACGTTCGGGTTCATGCTCGACACCAACTCGCCCACCGGCTTCCTGGACAAGGCGGTCTCCCTCGAGGAGATCAACAATCGCAACGACCACAAGCTGCGCGAGCTGAACGCCGCCATCGACGAGGTCGCCACGGCCAAGGCCCAGCTCGACGCCGAGGTCAAGGCCCAGAAGCAGAACCTCGCGGCCATGGAGAAGCAGAAGGAGTCCGCCGAGGACGCCCTCGCCCTGGTCGGCGGCAACGTGGTCACCAAGGGCCTGGTCGACACCAAGAGCAAGATCGCCGCCGCGGCTCCCCGCGACGCCGACGGCGAGTACGGTCCCCAGGCCTGCACGGTCGACGACCCGACCACGAACGGCTGCATCACCGCCCGTACGTTGCACATGTACAAAGAGGTGAAGAAGGCCGGCTTCAACCGCTTCGTCGGCTGTCACCGCGACGGCGGCCCGTTCGAGCATCCCAAGGGCCGGGCCTGTGACTGGTCCCTGGAGAAGAGCGGCTTCCGCGTCTACCACAACCAGGACACCTTCCAGTACGGCAACGACCTCATGGCGTTCCTGGTCCGCAACGCCGATCGGCTCGGCATCCTCTACGTCATCTGGAACCGGATGATCTGGTTCCCGGCCACCGGCTGGAAGACCTACCACGGTCCCAGCACGCACGAGGACCACGTGCACGTGTCGATGCTGTAGTACCTGCTTCCGCGCCCCACGAGCCCCCGCCCTCTCGCTGTTCGAGGGCGGGGGCTTTCGCGTACCCGTCGGCACTGGCGCCGACCTCCGCGCGCGCCCGGCCCTCACGGTCGGCGACCACTCCAGGCACCCCGGGCCGCGGTCAGACCGGGTGCGTGGCGGGCGGGGTGCCGGGGATGTCCTCCGGGGCCGGCGAGTTGTTCGCCCGCAGGCCGGCGATCAGGGTGTCGACGAGGAAGGCGAAGCTGCGGTCCACGTCGCGCGGGAGGCCGAAGCCGCCGGCGCTCTCGAGGGTGGCGAAGCCGTGCAGCGCCGAGCGCAGGACGCGGGCGGCGTCGGTCAGGCGGCTGCCGTGCAGGTCGAGTCCGGCGAGAATGTCGTACATGATCCGGAGGCCCTCGTTGGCCAAGCGGCGGTCCTCCTCGTCGTCCTCGGTGGTGGGTGCCCGCACGGTCGCGGCGTAGCGGCCGGGGTGGTCCAGCGCCCAGCGGCGCCAGGCGGTCGCGAAGGCGCGGATCGCCTCCGCGCCCGACTTGCCGACCGCGGCCCGGGCCGCGGTGTCGATCAGCTCGGCCCTGGCCTGGCTTGCGATCCCGTGCTGCAGGGCCTCCAGCGACGCCACGTGCTTGTAGAGCGACGGCGTCTTCACCCCGACCCGCTCGGCCAGCAGGCCCATGGTCAGGTTGGCGAAGCCGATCTCGTCGGCGAGCGCCGCCCCGGCCGCGACGACCGAGGCCGGAGCGAGGCCGGCCCTAGGCACGGGCGTTCGCCTGCAGGAAGGACAGCATGAGGGACACCACCTCGTCGGGGTACTGCGCGTGCGGGTAGTGCCCCGCCCCCTCGATCATCGCAAGCCGCCCCAGTCCGGCCGGCAGCGCGGCCACGATCGCCTCGCCCTCCGCCTTCGGGTCGGCCCAGTCGGGGTCCAGCGAGCCCTCGACGACCAGCACCGGGCAGCGCACGTTGCCCAGCTGGGCGCCCGCGTCGGCCGGCGTCGACTTCGTCATGCCCTGCAGGGCCTTCATGCGGCCCGGGCGGCGCAGGCCGGCCTCGACGCCGGCCAGGTAGGCGGTCCAGTCGGCGGGCTTCGCGCCCGGGTAGGCGCCGTCGAGGTACCTCAGCCAGGACGACAGGCTGCCCATCATCGCGCCGGCCAGCCGGACCGTGCCCTTGCGATAGCCGGCGTGGCCCAGGTCGCCCAGCTTGAACGACTGCGCCTTGGTGAAGGGCGCCAGCTCGACCACGCCGGTGATCAGGTCGGGGGCCTGGGCGGCCGCGATGGTGGCGGCGCCGCCGGAGATCGAGTGACCGACCAGCACGGCCGGGCCGCCGAGGTGCCGGATCAGCGCGATCAGGTCGCCGGCGATGTCGGTACGGGTGTACGACGGCCAGGCCGCGCTCGACTCCCCGGCGCCGCGCAGGTCCGTGACGGCGACCCGGTAACCGGCCGCCACCAGCCGGGGCGTGACGAAGCGGTAGGCGTCGCGGCCGTTGCCCATGCCGGGGGCGAGGACGACGAGCGGGCCGGTGCCGGTCACTTCGTACGCGATCGTGCCGTGCTCGACGGTCAGGAATGCAGTCATGGCTCAGTCCCCAGGTCGTGCGGCCGTTTGGCTAGCCGCGTTAGCTAAAAGCTAGCGCGATTAGCCAACGTCCGCAAGAGGGGGGTCGCCGGAGGCCGACGGCGTGGGCGAGGAGTTGGCGGACGGGGACGGGGATGTGCGGCTCGGTGGGGGTGTGGTCGGGGCGGAGGTGGGCGCCGACGGCATCGGGGACGGGGTGGTCGGCACAGGGCTGGGCGACGGCGAAGGCGGCCGCGACGGCGAAGGCGATGGCGAGCGCGACGGGGCAAGGCTTCTCGTCGGCCGAGGGATGCTCTGGATCGAGGCGGCGGCGGCCGAGGCGGGGTTCGTGGCGACCCAGCCGGCGATGAAGTGGTTCCAGGCGTCGGCCGGCGTCATCGCGTACGTGTTCCACACCGCCGCGTTGCTCAACTGCCCCGCGAAGTAGTCGCTGCCGCCGTTGAGCAGCGGATACCAGCCCGCGAGGCTGTCGCCGCCGAGCCGCCACCAGCCGGCGTAGTTCTGCGCCGCCGTCGTGCCGGTGGTGGTGATGGACTCGGCGCCGCCGTCGATGTAGAGCTTCAGGCCGGCGCCGGAGAGCGTGCCGACGGCGTGGTGCCAGATGCCGTCGTTGTAGGCCTTCGTGGAGGTGGCGCTGTAACGGGCGAGGCCGAGCAGCGGCGACGTCACGCCGAAGTTGATCTTTCCGTCCTTGGTCATGAAGAGGTGCCGGTCGTAGAGGGCCGAACTGCCCGTCTGCTTGTCGCCGAAGCCCACGAGCTTGCCGCCGTTGGTCGTGGTGGTCGCGAACCACGTCTCCACGGAGAGGACCTGCGGCCCGGGCGAGGCGACCTGGTTGCGCGTCGAGACGTAAGCGGTCGAACCGTCGAAGTACGTGCTCGTGCCGCAGATGCCCGGCACGCCCTGCGTGTAGCTGCCCTGGTAGGTGCCGGTGTTGGTCTTGGTGCTGTAGTCGACCGCGGTCGCGGAGCCGGTCTCGTTGAGCTTCCAGTAGCCGTCCGGCGGAGTCGCGGCGAGCGCGTCCGTGCACGTCGAGTACGCCGGGATCGCCACCTGACCGGGACCGGCGTACCAGGCGCTGCGGTTGCCGAGGTTGTCCGCCGCCGAGTACTGGTACTCGTAGCAGGTCGAGGCGTTGATGTTCGGATCGGTCCACGTCGTGCCGAGGCCGGTCGCCACGGTGGTCCACGTGGTCGCCGCGGTGATCGAGCAGGCGCCGCCCGGGGAGGCGACCGTGCCCGTACGCCGCTGCACGATCCCGGAGTTGGCGGCGATCCCGGAGCCGGCGTCCGTGCCCGGGGCGAGGGTCAGGGTCTGCGAGGCCCGCACGCGGAAGCCCGTGGCGTACGTGATCGATCCGCCGGTGGGCACCACGGAGTCCTCGACCAGGGTCATGACGGCGCTCGCGGTCAGCCCGGCGTTGTTGGTCGCCGTGACCGTCTTGTTCGTCGGGGCGGCGGGATTGGCGCTGCTCCACGAGTAAGAGCCGGCCGAGCCGGACCACCCGGTGCCGAGCGGGGCCGGATAGGAGTAGGACGCGATGCCCGAGGCGGGATCGGTGGACGAGGCGGCGACCGTAAACGAGCCGGAAGCCGACGCGCCCCGGTAGTAGAGGGTCTGACCGGAGGCGTACGTGCTGGTCCCGGCCGTGTAGGTGAACGTCGGCGCGGCCGGGGCGGTGGTGTCGACCTTCACGTCACCGGACTCGTACGTGACCGTGTTGCCGAGCCGGTCGGGCACCACGTACTGGTAGCGGTGGCAGGCCTGGTCGGGGGCGGTGTCCGCGTACGGGGAGGCCGGGTCCGTGGCGAGCACGGTGGCCGTGCCATAGCTGCCGCAGGCGCCGTTGGTGAGCGTGGCGCTGATCCGCTGCAGCCGCGCTCCCGAGGTCGCCAGCCCCACGCCGGCGTCGGTGCCCTTGGTGAAGCCGGCCGAGATCGCGGTCGTGGTCGAGTACCGGCCGGCGGTGAGACCGGTCGCGTCCACGGCACCGCCGGTCGGAGGCGCGGAGTCATTGGTCAGCGTCAGCACGGTGGCGGTCGTGTTGCCCGCGACGTCGGCGCCGGTCACTGTCACGGTCGGCGCGGCGGTGGTGCCGGCGGCCCAGGAGACCGGGCTCGACACGTACGGGCCGCCTGCCGGCGTACTGACGGTGGTGGGGGTGTGGGTGAAGCCCGTGGTCGTGCCGCCCAGGGCCGTGGCGCTGGAGGCCGGGCCGGAGAGGGAGTCGGTGACGGTGTTCGTGAGGGTGAAGGAGCCGGCGGCCGTACCCCGGTAGAAGACGGTGCCGCCGGAGAGCAGGGCCCCCGACGAGACGGCGACCGAGTTGGCGGGCGGGGTGGGGTCGAACTGGATCGTGCGCGAGCCCGCCGCCGACGCGTTGCCCGCGGTGTCCGTGGCGAAGAAGCGCACGGTGGTCGCGGACGACACGGAGAACGGGCCGGTGTAGGTCTGCGCGGTCCCGGACGACGTGGGATCACTGCCGTCGGTGGTGTAGCGGATCGACGCGACGCTGGTCGTGGCATCGATCGCGGAGAGCGTCACCTGTACGGGCGGAGCAGTGTTCCAGCCGTTCTGCCCGACCGGGGACTGCAGCGACGACACGACCGGCCCAGTGGTGTCGATCGTGATCGTGGTCGTGGCGACCGAGCCGTTGCCGCCCGTCGCGGTGACCGTGTGCGTGCCGTCGGCGGCCGACGGGATGCTGAGCGAGCTGATCGGCGCCCCGCCCGTGACATCGACAACCCCGGGGAAGCCGGTCAGCGAGGTGCCGGTGTCCAGTTGGTAGGCAACGGTCTCGTTCTGGCCGAAGCCGGCGAGCGTGCCGGTGGTGGTGACAGGGAACGGGCCCCGGAAGACGGTCTGCGCGAGCGTCAGGGTCGCCGTGCTCGTGGTGACTGTCGCGGACCTGGCACTCTCCGCGCCGGTCCAGTTCGCCCCGATGACGCCCTGGACCGACCAGCGCCACGACCCGGCGGGGACGCCGGTCTCCGTACACGACAGGGTGGCGAGCGTGCCCGAGCAACCGGGCCCGGTGGTCTGCACGACGCCCGTGGTGGCGTTGTAGCGGCGGACGACGTAGCCGCCGGCCGGCACGCCGTTCGAGAGGGTGACCGCGGGCCAGCTGACCTGCACCGCGTGATCGGCCCAGCGCCCGACCGTCGGGGTCGCCGCCGCCGGCACCTCCGCCGCGGTCCCGCCGCCGGAGCTGCCGGGCGTGGCCGGAGCCGTCCAGAACGCCCAGGCCACCCCGCCGCCGACCAGCAGCGCGCCGGCGACGAACAGCAGGACGACCCAGCGCCGGCTCATAAGCCGCTGCCCGTACCCAGGTAGACGCGGAAGGTCGCGCCCTGGCAGGCGTTGGCGGCGCTGCTGGACAGCGACAAGGCCCCGGTCAGTGCCAGGGTCAAGGAACCGGAGGCGGGCACGGTCCAGCCGCTGCCGCCGTTGGTCTGGGTGGTGTACGACAAAGCGCCCACCCCGCACGCCGAGTGGGTCGCGTCGACCGCGTAGCCGCCCGTGCCCTGGGCCGGGTCACGGGCGAGCTGCGGGACGCGGACGGCGTACGTGTTGGGGTTGGTGATCGTGACGGCGAGGTCGGCCGTCCCGCCGGGATAGAGCAGCCCGGCGGGAGTGCCCGGCGTCAGCGTGAGCGGGCTCGGGGTGCTCGCGGCGGCCGTCCCCGTGCCGCCGCCGGCCGTCGACCAGTAGCCGAACGCCGCCCCGGACGCGAGAAGGGACAGCACGATGCCGGCGAACACGGCTCGCTGCATGTCGTCCCTCCTCTCGCACCGGGGATCAGGACGCGGCGAACGCCAGGTTGATCGTGGCTCCCTTGCAGCCGTCCTGGTTGTCGTTGCTGTTCAGCATCTGGATCTTGGCGCCCTGCGTGGAGTCGAAGCTGCGGCTGCCGCTCGGGATGTCCTGGTTGATGCCGTTCGGCTGGGTGAGCTGGAAGTCGGCCGACGTGCACGGGCCGGCCGGCGCCGCGCCCGCCTTGGTGACGGACGCGATGCTGACCGCCACGTTGGTGATGTACTGCGCCGTCGGTCCGGGGTTGTTGATCGTGAAGCTGATCGGCTGGGCGGTGCCGCCCGGGGTCAGACCGGTCGCGCCCACGCCGGTCACGGTCACCGCGGTGTTGGTGCCCGCGGTGCTCGTGCCGGTGCCGGATCCCGAGGTGGTCCAATACGCGAAAGCAGTGCCGGCGACGAACACACCCGCTACCGTCGGCACCATGACGAGCGCCGCACGGCGACGATTCCGGCGGCGCTGCTGAACACTGCGCTTCGTGGCCATCAATCACTCCCCAGTCGAAACCCGATCAACGGCCGTCCCGCCGCCGTTCACCTGCAGGTTCGGACGGGCGCAAGATCGACTTGAGGAAAATCAGAGACAAGTTGAAAAGTCAGGCCATTCCGTACGGGGATCAACCACTGATACTGGGGTGATGGCGGACTGGATCTCGCGGCTCCCTGTGCCCGTCACCGCGTACGGGCCGCTGCACCTGCTGGCCCGCCGGGTGCACCACCTGGTCGACACGGGCCAGGCGCACGAGGCGCTCGCGGCGGTGGAGGCGTACCTCGTGATCGCCCGCTCCCTGCACGACGACAAGACGGCCCGCTTCCTGCTGCAGGGCCGGATGTACGCCCTGCTCGCGCTCGGCCGGGTGCGCGACGCCTTCCCCCTGGCCACGGCCCTGCTGGAGGCCACCGGCTCGGCGCCCGAACGGGCCAAGGCACTGTGCGACCTCGCCCACATCCACATGCTGCGCGGCCACTACGTCGACTGCCTGCGCAACCTGGCCCGCGCGAGTGTCCTGCTCAACGAGACCCCGCCCGGCGGCGACCGGCACCGCTCCGCCCTGTGCTCCTTCGCCGAGGCGGCCACCGCGGCCGAGCTCTACGAGACGGCGGCCGCCGCGTACGAGCATCTGCGCCACCGCACCTCGTCCTTCGACCTGGTCCACGCGGTGACGCTGCTCTACTGGGGGCTCCGCCTGGCTCACGTGGGCCGAGCCGACGAGGCCCGCGCCCGGCTGCGGCGCAGCGCCGAGCTGACCCGGGCCTGGCTGGAGACCAACCCCGACCCCACCGTGACCGCCGTGCACGCCCTCGCCCTCGCCAAACTGGGCGAAACCACCATCGCGGAGAAACTCGCCCGCCCGGTCGTCATGGAGCTGCGCGAGGGCGGCACCCACCAGTACGCCCGCATGGCCCACCTGGCCCTGGGCATCAGCCTGCGCGCCCACGGCTACCCCCGCGAAGCCCGCCGCGAGCTCATCGCCGCCCGCGACCTCACCGAGGCCGGCGCCCGCCCCGACGAGCGCCCGATCATCCGCTTCGAGCTCGCCCTGACCGCCCTCGACCTGGACGCCGGCCCCGCCAGCAAGGACCTCTTCGAGACGATCGAGGGCCAGGTCCGCGACCTGTGGCGGCTCCGCCTGCAACGACTCGCCATGCTCCGCCAGGCCCGCCAGCGCGAGGAGCTCGAAGCCGCCCGCAACCGCGCCGAGCAGGAAATCCTCCGCGACCACCTGACCGGCCTCGGCAACCGCCGCCGCTTCGACGACCTCCTCGACGCCATCGACCCCGCCGGCAGCGCCCCGCTCACCCTCCTCCTCATCGACCTCGACCACTTCAAAGCGGTCAACGACGCCCACTCCCACAGCGCGGGCGACCGGGCCCTGCGCGCGGTGGCCACCATCCTGCGAACCCACTGCCGCCCGGGGGACGAGGCGGTCCGCTACGCGGGCGACGAATTCGTGGTCTTCCTGCGCGCCGAGGGCGCCGCGGGCGCCGAGGTGGGCGAGCGCATCCGGGCGGCGGTCGCCCGAGCCGACATCCTGGCCGACGTCCACATGACGGTGAGCGTCGGCATCGCCACCTGGCGCCCGGGCATGACCGGCGAAGACCTGTTCCAGGCCGCCGACAACCGCCTCTACGCCGCCAAATGGAGCGGCCGCAACACCCTCGCGGCCTAGGGTCTGTGGATGTCGGTGGACTCCGGCTCGGCGGCGGCGTGATCCGCCAGACGCGCCTTAGTTTTTGCGCCGCCTGAGCACATCGGTCTTCCGGCGCTCATAGTTGATGACCTGGCGCCGCATGCTCGCCCCCTTCCGGTGCATCACAGCCTGTCATAACTGTCAGCTGCTCATGACGCCACCGCAAGGCGATCCGATGCTGTCGCATGCCGCAATCATAGATTGCTTCTAGTCGTAAGACAACTGGCGTTGTATAAGTGTACGAGTGACTACTCGACGACCGCCCATGGTGCGGACCGGGCCGTCCCGCGACGATGCTCATGAGATCAAGTTCTTTCGGCGCCATGTCGAGGACGATCCGCTGGAGATGGCGCCCGGGCGGGAGTTTCTCCGGGTGTGCGATCCGGCCGTGCGCATGAAGCTGCGCGCCACGCTTGCCGCCGTGGCCAACGCGCCGCCGCATCGGTTTGCCGGGGGTGGGTTCTGGGAGGCGATGCACGGGGAGATGACCGGGTGGTACGAGGCTCGGCGCGCCGGGCGGCATCGGATGCAGTATCGGCTCTTCTGTCTCATCGACACGGCGGCGATCGGGGCGGAGCGGCCGTGGCTCGTGGTGGTGGCCGGGCTGCGCAAGCCGGCCGGGACCGGGTTCGCGCCCGGTGACTACCGGTGGGTCAGGGCTCTCGGGGAGGAGTATCTGGCGCGGAATCCGCGGTCGGTGGTGTGAGGTGCGCGCGGTCCTCGGCGGGGAGCGGGGCGAGGACGAGCTGCAGGCCGAGGGCGGCGGCGAGCTCCGCCACGGTGCTCAGGGTCGGGTTGACGTTGCCGGCGGTGAGGAGGCGGCGCAGCGCGTCGGGGTTGGTGTCGACGGCGCGGGCGAGGGCGGCCTTCGAGAGGCCGGCGGCTCGGCGGGCCTCCTCGAGCTGGGCGATGATCCGGCTCACCGTGGCCTGGCGCACCGACTCCACGGCGTAGGTGCGGCGCAGGTGGGGATCCGCCAGATCCTCGGCCAGGTCGTCCCAGAAGGCACCCACGCCGGAACCGTAGCACGGATGTCACAACTCACGCTGAGTGATCGCTCATCGGGGCGGTGAGATAAGCCACGTCACGGAGCGTGCTGAGCGCTGGGCACTAGTCGGACAAGTCCGTTATCGGCTGTTCGGTGGAGGCGGGCCGAAGTGAAGAACTTTTACGGTTGCACCCGAATCACACCCCCTCAGCACCTGAAGTAGCCGGAGTGAGAATGCGCTTGTCCTTCCCCGCCGTGGTCGCGGCCCTCGTGAGCCTGCCCGCCGCGCTGGTCGCCCTCGCCGCCCCCGCGAGCGCCGCGACCGCCGCCGCTGCCCCGGCGTACTCGCTGGCCTCGGCCGTGAGCCCCGCGCCGCTGGCCGCCGCCGACTGCGCGAGCGACGCGACCTGCTTCGCCGCCCCGGCGCCGAAGGGCGGGACCGCCGACGACTACGCCGTGCTCGCCGCGCTGATCACGAAGGCCGCCGCGGTCGCGCCGGCCACGGTCGCGCTGCAGGAGGGGACCTACCAGCTGTCCAAGGGGCTGCGCCTGCCTCCGAACGTCAGCCTGCGCGGCGCCGGCATCGCGAAGACCGTCCTGCTCGCGGACCCGACGTCGAACTGGAAGAACTGGAGCTACAGCTTCATCGTCCGGCCCACGGACGACAAGGTCGCCGGCAGCAGCAACCTGGTGTCGGACCTGACGGTCAACGGCAACTGCCGCACCGGCGCCGGCGACTTCGACGACGCGACCATGCCGGGCCGCCCGGGCGAGCTGTGCGACTTCCGGACCACGCTCGGGGCCAGCACGAACACCGCCGGCGGCATCTCGGCCGGGGACCGCTGGACCGTACGCCAGGTGCGCTTCACCAACCTCGAGTACTTCAAGCTGTGGATCAACTACGCGACCGGCGTGCGGATCGTCGACAACCGCTGGGACAACCGGGGCGGCGCCGAGTCGGGCGACGAGGACAACATCGGTGGCGGCGGCCGCAACGACGGCACGGTGATCGAGAACAACCAGTTCGACGCGACGATCAACGGCAACAGCTTCGACTTCACCAACGCCATCCGTACGGTCGTCCGCGGCAACATCGTCCGCACGACGCCCGCTGTCGCCAAGGCGCGCGGGGTCGACGAGTACGGCAACATGTACTTCGAGGGCGTCGTCGGCGGCACGGTCAGCGGGAACACGCTCGAGGGCTCGCACATCGTCCTCAAGAGCAACGCCGGCTACGCGCACACCGGCAACAACAAGGACGTCACGAACCCGCGCGACATGGTCGTCACGGGCAACACGATCCTCGACTCGCACACGGTCGGCGTCGCGGTGGCGTACGACGACTACACCGACGCGGACGGCACCACGGGCACGCTCGGTGGCTGGGACGACTTCAGCAGCGTGGACACCGACCACGTCGTGCGGGCCGGCGGCAACAACGTCGTGCGGGACAACGTGATCGAGCGCTCGGGTGAGACCGGCATCATCGTCTACGGCATGACCGGCACCAAGAACGCCGCGGACACGATCACCGGCAACCGGATCGTCGACGCGGGCTTCGGTGGCTCGACGGCGTACAGCACGGGCGCGGGCTACTTCGACACGTCCGGCATCGGCCTCTCGGTCGGCGCCAAGGATGTCATCTCCGGCAACACGATCATCGACGACCAGGCCCACCCCACCACCTGGTACGGCGTCCAGCTCGGCGTCCGCAAGGGCAGCGCCAAGCCGACCTACACGACGGTGACCGGCAACACGACGAGCGGCGTCATCGGCTCGGCCGTGCGTACCGCCGCGAACGCCCCGGAGACGCCGGGCAACCTGACCGCCGCCGGGGACACGATCACCTGGGACGAGACGTACGCCTCGGGGAACGCCGTCGCGGGCTACAAGATCTACAACAACGGCCTGCCCGTCGCGACCCTGCCGGTGGGCAGCACCGAGATCCCGGGCAACCTGCTCGACGCCGACGCGTCCGGCCTCGAGAACACCGCGGCGGGCCTGGCCGGCTGGACCGCGGGCGGCTCGGGCACGAAGGTCGCCCGCAGCACCGCGGCCGGCGCCAACAGCGGCGCGTCGCTGCAGCTGACCGCCGCGACCGCGGGACAGATCAGCACGTACAGCAGGAAGGTCACGCCGGTCGCCGGCCAGACCTACACCTCGGTCGCCAGCTTCCAGGCCGGCAGCACCGCCCGCCGGGTCCGCGCCGGCCTCGCCTTCACCGATTCGAGCGGCAAGGTCACCCGCCTGGCCAGCTCGAACGCCTCGACGGTCGACGCCACCACCGGCTGGATGACCAGCGCCTTCTCGGCGGCCGCCCCGGCCGGTGCGGTCTCGGTCCAGGCGTTCGTCATGGTCGAGAACACCGTCGTCGGCGAGTCGCACCTGCTCGACCGGCTCGGCCTCGTGGCCGGCACGGCCACCGAGCAGTTCACCGTCCCGGCCGGTCTGACCGGCACCTACCAGGTCGTCGCCTACCGCACCGACACCGCCGAGAATTCCGCCGCCGCCACCGTGACAGCCCCCTGATCCCGGCGACCACTCAAGTCTGCAAGCCCCACCTCAAGCGCACATCAGGCCCGGCTCCGGAGCACCGCAAGGTCTCCGGGGCCGGTTCCGCTCACTGCGGATAGACAACCCCGGACTTCCCGCTGTACGGATGCCGCGTCCCGTCCGGCTCGTAACCGGTGTTGGGGGCGTCGAGCCACACCACGTACGGCACCCCCGACTGCAGCCCGCTGATCGTGGCGGTGACCGTGCAGCCCGTGGCGGCCGGCACGTTCTGCCACTGGTAGGCGGGCTGGTTGCCCGAGACCAGCGGCTGCTTGACGGCGGTGATGCGGTAGTCGGAGTTGAACTGCCGCGGCCAGGTCACCTTGAGGCTGCCCTTGCCCGGGGTTACCTCCATCGGGATCAGCACCGGGTTGACCGTCCAGCTCTTGGCGCACGCGGGGTCCACCGGCAGGAACGAGACCGGGGGCAGCACCGGGGAGCGGGAGGCCCCGGTGAAGGTGACCTTGGGGCTGGGTGTCGGGCTGCCCTGGTCGTACACGATCCAAGGGGTGCCGGGGGTGGGTGTCGCGCTCGCCGCCGAGCCGGGCGTGCCCGCTCCGGAGCCGAGCCCGAGTGCGCTGCATCCGCCGGCCAGCAGCGGGACGGCGAGCAGCAGCAGCGCGAGGAACCGCATGCCTTGCGATTCGGCAGCGACCGGGCCGGCGCTTAGCGACCCACCCGGAAGAGCTGGTGACCGGCCATCTCCAGGCCGTCCGCGGCCCTGGTGACAGGGGTACGCAGCCCCGTTTCGTCACGCAGCACCAGGCCGCCGTCCGCGGGGTGGTAGGTGCCCCTCGCGGTACGGCGGCGCCCGGCGATCCTGCCCTCGTACGAGCCGTCCCCGGCCAGGCACAGGCGCACCGAGCCGTTCGCGTTCTGCCAGAAGCCGACGAATCCGGCCGGCGGGGTGGCAGGGTGGTTCAGCGTCACCTCGAGCGTGTCGGTGCCGCTCAGGGCGAGGGTGAGCAGGGAGGCTGTGCCGAAGATCGTGGTGCTGGACATGACGCTCCGAGCGGTCGGGGGGATCAGGGGACCCCTCCTTTCGGCGCTCGGCCCGGCGCCATGAGCCTCACCCGCGGTGCGAACGAGGTGCGGAAAAGCCCCGCAGCCACCCCCTTGCTCCCGAGGGCGCGCTCCGGAATGCTCATCCGGCTCGTGGGAGTACCGATCGTGCGGGCAACGCCACCCGGAGGAAAGGACTGCCATGGACCGCGAGCCCCGCGCTGCCGGGTGGGACCGCCGGCTGCTCGTGATCTCCGGATCGCTGGCCGCCGCGGCCGTCGCCTGGCTGGCGCTCGCCTTCCTCACCGGTCCCGTCGGCCCGGAGCTGACCGGCTGGCTGGTCCCGCCGGTGG
>NZ_JAUQWH010000249.1 GCF_030757795.1 Actinoplanes oryzae | reverse complement strand
GGCGCCCCCGGCACAGTCGACCACCGCGTCCACGCCGAACGCCCGGACACGGCCGGGCAGTCCGGGGCCGTACGTCGCCGGGTGGACGCCGAGCGTCCGCAGGAAGTCGTGGTTCGGCTCGGAGGCCGTACCGATGACGGTGGCGCCGCGGGCGCGGGCGAGTTGCACGGTGACCGTGCCCACTCCCCCGGCTGCGCCCTGCACCAGGACGGTCCGGCCCGGGGCGATCGCGAGCCGGTCGAGCACGCGGGTGGCCGTCTCGACAGCACCGGCGGCACCACCGGACGCGGCCCAGCTCCACGTGGACGGCTTGGGGGCCCAGGCGGTCAGCACCGCGAAGTCGGCGTTGGCGGTGCGGCCCTCCGGCGTCGTCCAGCCGAAGACCTCGTCGCCGATCCGCACCCCCGGCACATCGCCGGCCTCGTCGACCACTCCGGCGGCGTCGAACCCCGTCCGGTACGGGAACGCCGCCGGCACCACGTCACGCAGCTCCCCGCTCCGGATCCGCGCGTCGCCCGCGGACAGCCCCGAGGCGCGCACGGCGATGCGGATCGTGCCGGGGCCGGCGTGCGGCTCGGGGAGCTCGGCGAGGTGGACGACGTCCGGCGGGCCGTAGGACTCGAATTGCACAGCTCTCATGCCGGCGGACGCTAGCCGGGCCCGGGTGCGGATCCGGCGATGTGAGAGCGCGGCGGCCGGAGCCGTCCGGATCAGTGCGGATCCGGCGATGTGAGAGCGCGGCGGCCGGAGCCGTCCGGATCAGTGCGGGCCCACCGCCACGATGCGGATGGACGCCGCGCCCAGCTCGTCGCTGGCGGCCAGGTCGACCTCGGCGTCGATGCCCCAGTCGTGGTCGCCCTCGGGGTCCTCGAAGACCTGGCGCACCTTCCACACGTCGGCGCCCTGGTCGAGGTGCAGGAACGCCGGGCCGCGGGCGGCCGGGCCGGTGCCCACCACCGGGTACTCGGCGTAGTAGTCCTCCATCGCCTCCGACCAGCGCTCGGCCGTCCAGCCGGACTCGGCGTCGAGCTCGGCGAGCTGGTCCGGGCGGCGCAGGGCGAACAGCTCGACGCGGCGGAACATGGCGTTGCGCACGAGCACCCGGAACGCGCGCACGTTGCGGGTGACCGCCGGCGGCTTGTCGTCGAGGGGGCGTACCTCCTCGGGGGTCGCACCGGGGTTGCGCAGGCGCTCCCACTCGTCGAGCAGGCTGGAGTCGACCTGGCGGACCAGCTCGCCGAGCCATTCCAGCAGGTCGGTCAGCTCCTCGGTGCGGGCGTCCTCGGGGACGGTCTGGCGCAGCGCCCGGTACGCGTCCGCGAGGTAGCGCAGCACGAGCCCCTCGGAGCGGGACAGGCCGTAGAAGGAGACGTACTCGGTGAAGGTCATCGCCCGCTCGTACATGTCGCGGACGACGCTCTTGGGCTTGAGCTCGTAGTCGGCGACCCAGGGGTGCCCGCGGCGGTAGGTCTCGTACGCGGCGTCGAGCAGCTCGGCGAGCGGCTTGGGGTAGGTGACCTCCTCGAGGAGCTCCATGCGCTGGTCGTACTCGATGCCCTCGGCCTTCATGGCGTTGACCGCCTCGCCCTTGGCCTTGAACTGCTGGGCGCTGAGCACCTGCCGCGGATCCTCGAGGGTGCTCTCGATGACCGACACGACGTCGAGCGGGTAGTCGGGCGACTCCTTGTCGAGCAGCTCCAGGCTGGCCAGGGCGAAGGGCGACAGGGCCTGGTTGAGCGCGAAGTCGAGCTGCAGGTCCTCCACCAGCCGGTACGTGCCGTCGACCTGCTCGATCACGCCGCCGGCGAGCAGGGCGCGGGCGATGGCGATGGCGCGGCGGATGTGGCGGCGCTGGGCGGCCGGCTCCTCGTGGTTGTCGGTGAGCAGGTGGCGCATCGACTCGAAGGGGTTGCCGCCACGCGCGATGACGTTGAGCAGCATCGCGTGCGACACCTGGAACGACGAGGTCAGCGGCTCGGGGGCGGCCTCGACGAGCCGGTCGAACGTGGGCTGCCCGTAGCCGACCGTGCCCTCCGGGGGCTTCTTGCGGACGACCTTGCGGCGCTTCTTCGGGTCGTCACCGGCCTTGGCCAGCGCGCGTTCGTTGTCGATGACGTGCTCGGGAGCCTGCACGATGACCGTGCCCAGCGTGTCGAAGCCCGCCCGGCCGGCGCGCCCGGCGATCTGGTGGAACTCGCGGGCCTTGAGCAGCCGGGTACGCACCCCGTCGTACTTCGACAGGCTGGTGAACAGCACCGTGCGGATGGGGACATTGATCCCGACGCCGAGCGTGTCCGTGCCGCAGATGACCTTGAGCAGGCCGGCCTGGGCGAGCGTCTCGACGAGCCGGCGGTACTTCGGCAGCATCCCGGCGTGGTGCACGCCGATGCCATGGCGGATCAGGCGCGACAGCGTACGCCCGAAGCCCGCGCTGAACCGGAAGTTGCCCAGCGCCGCGGCGATCGCGTCCTTCTCCGCGCGGGTCGCCATGTTGATGCTCATCAGCGCCTGCGCGCGCTCCAGGGCGGCGGCCTGCGTGAAGTGCACGATGTAGACCGGCGCCATGTGGGTCGTGAGCAGCTCCTCGATCGTCTCGTGCAGGGGCGTCATCGCGTACGAGAAGAGGAGCGGGACCGGCCGCTCGGCGTTGTCGACCACCGCGGTGGACCGCCCGGTGCGCCGCGTGAGGTCCTCGACGAAGCGCGACGTGTCGCCGAGCGTCGCGGACATGAGGATGAACTGCGCCTGCGGCAGCTCGATCAGCGGCACCTGCCACGCCCAGCCGCGGTCGGGCTCGCTGTAGAAGTGGAACTCGTCCATCACGACCTGGCCGACGTCGGCGTCCTTGCCCTCGCGCAGCGCCAGGTTCGCCAGGATCTCCGCCGTGCAGCAGATGATCGGCGCGTCCGAGTTGACGTTGGCGTCGCCGGTGAGCATGCCCACGTTGTGCGCGCCGAAGATCGCGCAGAGGGCGAAGAACTTCTCCGACACCAGCGCCTTGATCGGCGCGGTGTAGAACGTCGTCCGCTTGTCGGCCAGCGCCGCGAAGTGCGCGCCGGTCGCGACGAGGCTCTTGCCGGAGCCGGTGGGGGTGGTGAGGATGACGTTCGCCCCGGTGGCGACCTCGATGAGGGCCTCCTCCTGGTGGGGATAGAGCGTCAGGCCCTGCTCACCGACCCAGGTCTGGAAGGCGTCGAAGACGGCGTCGGGGTCCGCGGTGCCGGGCAGGCGGTCGGTCAGATTCATGATTTGACCAGTCTATGGCGTTCACAGCACCGGGCCCGGAGGCGGGAGCGCCTCCGGGCCCGGAAGGGACCTTGCTGTGAGGTTGACTATCCGCTGAAGGCGGCGTAGAGCGGTGCCACGACGCTACCGGCGAGGCCGATCACGGCGGCGAACACGGCGATGGTGGAGCCGATCCTGAGGGTCATGTCGGGAGCCTTCCTGCTGTCTCGCTGGCCTCGCACTGACCAAGATCCGACCGGCGGGTTGCCGATCGGGACGGTCCCGGTTGCCGATCGGTTGCCGATCCTTCCCGGCGCGCGAGGCTCCGGCGCAGAATCTCGTGCCAGGCCGCCGGCCGGTCCAGGTGCAGGTCATGACCCGCGTCCGGGACCAGCACGTGCCGGGCGGCCGGGCGCAGCCGGAGCATGCGATCCACTTCCGCCTGCGGGATGATGCCCGATTCCCCACGTACGAGCAGGATGTCCGCGGTGATCGACGCCCACTCGTCCCAGCGGGCCTCCGCGAGCACCGGCGCGATGGCAGCGGCCATGACGTCGGCGTCGAAGCGGGGCCGGCCCCCGTCGTCGAGGTCGGCGGCCCAGGCGTGCGCGATCGGCGTCCCGCCCAGGTGCTCCGCGGCCGCCGCCCGGCTCGCGAACGGCACCGGCCACCCGGCGAAGAACTCCTCCAGCTTCCGGGCGGCCTCCGGATCGTCCGTGCCCCCGACCCCCGCCTCGACCAGGATCAGCCGCTCGACCAGCCCCGGGTGCCACGCCGCGGTCAGCAGGGCCGTGTGCCCGCCCATCGACTGCCCCACCAGCGTCACCGGGCCACCGAGGTGCTCGATCACCCGTACGGTGTCGGCGACGAACGCCTCCCGCGACAGGTCCCCGGGCCGGCGGGTGCTGTGCCCGTGCCCCCGCTGGTCGAGCACGACGACCCGATGATCCGGCAACAGCGCGCGGGCGGTCGGCGCGAACTCCGCGGCGCTGCCCGCCAGCCCGTGCAGCAGCACGACGGGCGGGCCCTCCCCGCCGATCAAGGACGACAGGGTCACCCCGTCGCGCACCAGCATCCTTCGCTCCAAGCCCGTCACGGCTGCACACAATACGACCGGCGAGCGTCACCCACTGGACAGCTCGGCTTCCCGGCAGGTGTGAACCTGGCTGCACGTACACAGGAGGGAAGCACAATGCGCGCGACACGCTTGTTCGCGGCAGTCCTGACGGGGGTGCTGACAATTCTCGCCGGAACCGGAGCCGGCCTCGCCCGGACGCCCGGCGACGGCCGGTACGGCTTCCAGAACTACAAGTCCGGACTGTTCATCCAGCCGCCCGGCGACACCACCGCAAGCTACGCCAGGCTGGTGCAGGACGTGATCGTCCGGTCGGGCGGCGACCTCAAGAGCTCGCAGAACTGGCGCGAGCAGCGGCTCGTGTCGGGCAACTACCACCTGCTGGCCGGGAACAGCAGCCTGCGGATGGGGATCGACTTCGCCAGCACCGCGGCCGGAGCCTCGGCGATCCAGGCGCCGGCCGGCCTGGGCGCGCTGAACCAGCAGTGGATCATCCTGCGCTCGCTGAACCTGCCGGCCGACATCTACGAGATCCGCAACGTCAACAGCGGCAAGTGCCTGGGCATCGACCGGGCGAGCACCTCGGTCGGCGCGGCGGTCATGCAGTTCACCTGTGACGGGTCGGTCAACCAGGGCTGGCGCAAGGTCGACCTGTAACTCTCACCCGGCCCGGCCGTTCCAGGACCAGTGCGGGACGGCCAGGCCCGGAGGGACGTCGGCGGCCGAGTCCCGGTAGCGGTACATCGTCGTGGTGGTCGCCCAGGCGAAGTAGTCGTGCAGCGGCCCCCGGGCGTGGGCCGGCACCCCGGCGTCGCCGAGGGCCTGGTCGAAGCAGGCGATCGCGCGGCGGTTCATGTCGTCGTGCTCGCCGTTGCCGCTGTGGATGCGCACCACGCGGGTCTCGCCGCCGAACCGCTCGCTGTAGACGGGCGGCCCGCCGAGCGCCTCGCCCCAGTAGGCGGCCAGGCGCTCGGTGTGCTGCGGGTGGATGTCGCGCTGGAACGGGTGCGCCGCGACCTCGTCGGCCAGCATCCGGCGGTGCCAGGCCTCCGCGAGCCGTCGCAGGCCCGCGTCGCCGCCCACCGCCTCGAACAAGCTCTCCATGCCCGAAGCATGCCTCCCGAGCAGCGCGGACGGAAGCCCGCCGCGCGCCCGTGAGCAGCACGGACGCAAGCCCGCCGCGCGGCTGGCGTGGGCGGCGCGGACGCAAGCCCGCCGGGCGCTCGCCTGGGCGGCGCGGGTGCAAGCCCGCCGCGCGGCTCGTGGGCGGTGCGGACGTGAGGCCGGCGCGCGGACTCAGCGCGGCCAGGCGGCCAGGCGCTCGCGCAGCCGGGCCACGTCGGCGGCGGACAGCCCGTAGACGGCGAACCGGGCGTCGTCGAGCCGGTCCAGATAGCGTCCCGCGTCGGCGACGTCCTCGTCCACCAGGCTGTCGTCGAGCGACCGGGCCAGCTCGAGCACGCGGTCGAGCCCGTAGCGCTCGAGCGCCGCCGCCACGTCGATGTAGTCGCGGACCTCGCGCCGGTTGACCAGCGCCGACACCTTGGAGGCGACCAGGTCGTCGAGGTGCATGACCGGCCCGACGTCCATGACCACGGGAGCCCGGCGCCGGTCGAGCCGGGTCAGGGTGAGCCGCAGCGCCTTGCGGCCGTCGGCGACGTGATACTCCCGCAGGTCCTCGTCCATGCCCGCGAACATCTCGTCGCCGACCTCCCGGAACACCTGGTAGCCGGCGGCGGTGAGCGCCCCGGTCACGTCCGCCGCCGCGGCCTCCACCGCGCCGGCCGTGTCGGTGAACAGGTCGATGTCCTCGGTCGGGCGCCGCACGAGACCGTTGACCAGCCACGCCACCCCGCCGCCGAGCACGAACCCGTGCTTCTCCCCCACCCGCAGCGCAATGGTGGCGACGTCCCGGTAGAACTCGTCGATGTTCGCGCTCACGCCGAGAACCTACCGGCCGGGTACGACAGAACCCGGCAGCGCCACCCCCAGCAGCCGGGGCCAGCCGAGCGCGCCGAAGTCCCGCCGCCGCAGCTCCCGGTCGCCGAGCACCACGACCGCGCCCCGGGTCGGCTCGTAGAAGGTGTCACGCCCCAGCAGCAGCACGTAGTGGCGCGGCACCGCGTCGCCGATCAGCAGCGGCACCGGATAGCCCCGCTCCGCCGCCACGACAGCCCGCCGGAACAGCACGCCGCCGAGCAGCGGCAGGGCCGGGAACCACCGGTAGCGGGCGCCCAGCCCCGCCGGGTCGTTGCTCATCAGCTCACTGACGCCCCACGGCGGAGTGCCGGCGACCTGGGGCCAGAGCACGTCGGCTTCGTCGTGGACGCGCTGTTCCTCCGTACGCAACCGGCGCGCCTGCCGCTCGCCGCGCTCCTCGGCGCTGTCCGGCCGCCCGGCGGTGGTGAGCCAGAGGGCGTACACCGGGTCCACCAGTGCCCGGGCTGCCACGATCGTGGTCGGCCCGCAGGTGGTGTCGTCGTACTGGCTGATATCGGTGTACCGCAGGCCCGCCGGGTCGATCGGGCGCAGGTGCGCCCGCAGCCAGTACCGGTCGCGGCCGGCGATGAGCGCGGCGAAGGCGGTGACCTCCGCCACCGAGTGCCCCGCGGCGAAGGCCCGGGCGGCATAGGGCGCCTCGGCCGGCGCCGCCCCGGCCAGCACGGCGTCGAGGCGCCCGCGGTCCGCCGGCGTCAGCCTCGCCCGGTGGGCCATGGCCTGCCCGCGCTGCGCCTCGCTCAGCGTGCCGGGCTGCCGGGACACGGCGTCGAGCGCACCGGGCTGCCGCGCCGGATCGGCCGGCGACGCGGCGGGCGGCGACCCCGCGCCGGTCACCAGGGTGAGGACGAGAAGCGCCACGGTCAATGCGGGCAGCCTGAGCGACATGACGTGGCCTACCCGCTCCGGGGAAATCGATACAGGTGACTCCCGTCACGGCGGGGCGCTCAGGGTGTGACCCGGTCGGCGGCTTCCGGGGACCACTCGAGGTAGAGCATCGTGGCGTCGTCGGCCGGGGGGCCGTCGTAATGGTCGAGGGTGGCGTGGCACAGCCGGCGCAGCGTCTCCGGGGCGGGCAGGCCGGCGGCGGTGTGCTGCCGGACCAGGCCGGCCAGCCGGTCCTCGCCGAACAGCTCGCCGCCGGCGGCGCGGGAGTCCGTGACGCCGTCGGTGAACAGCAGCAGCCGGTCGCCGGGCTCCAGCCGCTCCTCGGCGGGCTCGGCCTGCTCGTCGGTCAGGCCGAGCGGCAGCCGCCGCCCCCGGTCCAGCCGGCCGACGACCGCGCCGTTGCGCAGGATCATCGGGGCGGGATGCCCGGCGTTGAGGTAGCGCAGCCGCCCGGTCGCCAGGTCGAGGGTGCCCAGGACCGCGGTGGTGAAGCCCATCTCCGGCAGGTGCCGGACCAGCGCCTCGTCCGCCGCCCGGGCCAGGTCCGGCAGCCCGGCACCGGCGGCGCGGGCCGCGCGGACCGCCGCCAGCACCGTCGTGGTGCCCAGCCCGGAGCGCAGGGTGTGCCCCACGCTGTCGAACACGGCGAAGAAGGCCGTGTCGCCGTCGACGGCGTAGTCGAAGCCGTCGCCCCCGACCTCGTAGCAGGGTTCCAGGATGGCGGCGATCACCACCCGCTTAGACGCGAACGTCAGCGGGGGCAGCAGCCGCCAGAGCAGCTCGGCGGCCTCGGACATGCCCCGGGTGCGGCGGGCCTGCTTGAGGGTGTCGCCGTACGGGACCTTCACCGCGTACAGGTGGCCGGTGAGCTGGGAGAACAGGTCGCAGCCGGCGCGGAAGGCCGGGTCGTCGAGGTCGACGGCCGGGTCGCGGGCCACGATCTCGAGGACGCCGAGCCGTTCCACCCCGTCGAGCAGCGGCATCCACAGCCGGGGGCCCGGGACCGGCACCGCCTGCACGTGCATGTACGCCCGGCCCGCCGCCGTGGTGTCCACCGGCAGATGCGCACCGTCCCACAGCACCGGCCGGAGCGTCCGCTGCTGCTGGTCGACGGCGTAGAGGCGGACGTCGACTCCCAGTGGCGCCGCCGCCCCGGCGACCACCGCCGGGAACTCGTCGCCCTGGGCCAGCCGGTCGTCGGCCACCAGGCGTGCCAGGGCGTCGTGCCACCCCCGGGAGACATCCATCCCCGCTCCTTCCGCATGCTGTGCGCGGGGCCCGGATACCACGTGACGCGGCAACGAAACCGCCGGTCACGCGGGGCGGCGCGGGATGCGTACGGTGAAAGTTGTCCCCAGGTGCGGCCGGGACGCCACCTCGATGCGCCCGCCGTGGTCGGTGACGATCTGGTGGGCGATGGTCAGGCCCAGGCCGGTGCCGCCGGTGGCGCGCTGGCGGGCCGGGTCGGCGCGCCAGAAGCGGTCGAAGACCCGGCGGACGTCGTCGGCGCTCATGCCCACGCCGGTGTCGCGGACGGTGAGGACGGCGTCGGCACCGGCCGCGAAGACGTGCACCGACACCGTGCCGCCGCTGTCGGTGTAGCGGACGGCGTTGCTGAGCAGGTTGCCGAGGACCTGACGCAGGCGGTCGGGGTCGGCGACCGCGTCGACCGGGTGCGGGGCGTCGACGGTGAGCTCGATGCCGGCCTCGGCGGCGACCGCGCGGTGGGCGGTGGCGGCGGTGGTGACCAGCTCGGCGAGGTCGACCGGGACCCGGTGGTATTGCAGGTCGCCCGCCTCGGCGAGGGCGAGGACCTGCAGGTCGTCGAGGATGCGGCGCTGCAGCAGGGTCTCCTCGTGCAGCCAGGAGCTGTTCGCCTCGCTGCA
>NZ_JAUQWH010000248.1 GCF_030757795.1 Actinoplanes oryzae | reverse complement strand
TGCCGCCGCGCGGGATCTGCCGTACCACCCGGGGCGGGCGGTGTTCAAGGAGCGGTTGATCGCGGTGCTGGCGCAGCGGCGGATCGGCCGGGAGCTGGACCGGATCGACGCCGAGACGGCGGCGCTGGTCGGCATCGACCTGGACCGGGCGGTCGCGGAGGATCTGCGGGCACTGGGCCTGGCGCCCGGCGCCCGGGAGGAGCTGGACGATCCGGCGGCCGTGGCAGCGGCCCTGCGGCACGATGCCGCCCTCGACGCGGCCGTCGACGAGGTGTGGCCGGTGCTGACCCCGGCCGGTGCGGCGCGGATCGGGCGTACGCGCAGCTCGGGTGACCTCGTGCTGCTCGACGAGGCCGCGGCCCTGGTCGACGGCGTGCTGGCGCCGGCGTACGGGCACATCGTCGTCGACGAGGCCCAGGAGCTGACCGAGGCGGAGTGGCGCCTCCTGCTCCGCCGGTGCCCGAGCCGCTCGATGACCGTGGCCGGCGACTTCGCGCAGGCGGGGCCCGTGTCGACGGTCCGGTCCTGGGCGCAGGTGCTCGGGCCGCGCTTCGAGCTGCACACGCTCACCGTCAACTATCGCACCACGGCGGAGATTCTCGCCGCGACCGGTGGCCTGCTCGCCGAGATCGCCCCGGATCAGGTGCCCGGGCGGTCGGTGCGGCACGGCGAGGCGCCCCGGCATCTGACCGGTGATCTGGTGCGTACGGTCGCCGGCGAGCTGCGGGCGCAGGAGGCGGCGCATCCCGGCGAGTTGCGGGCGGTGATCTGCCCGGACGCTCTCGCGGGGCGGCTGCCCGTCACCCGTACGGCGCAGATCGTGCCGATCTCCCAGGCCCGCGGGCTGGAGTTCGACTCGGTGCTGGTCGTGGC
Source organism: Actinoplanes oryzae (assembly GCF_030757795.1). Lineage (GTDB taxonomy): Bacteria > Actinomycetota > Actinomycetes > Mycobacteriales > Micromonosporaceae > Actinoplanes. Next base: position 8,334 of record NZ_JAUQWH010000248.1, on the reverse strand, counting down.
CCCGGAACAGCTCGGCGGGCCGCGCGAGCGGTACGTCGCCATGACGCGGGCGACGCGTCGGCTCTGCGTTGTCCACAGGGGCTGAGCCGGCGTTGTCCACAGGGGCGGCCCGGCCGATTTGGTCCGGTGGCCCGGTGGTTCTACCGTTCCGGCATGCTTCGCCGTTGCCTGACCGCTCTCGCGGCGGTGCTCGCGCTGTCCGCCTGCACCGCTGATCCCGCGCCACCCTCGTCCGCGCCCTCGGCAAGCGCCGTCCGGGCGCCCGCGTCGTCCCGGCCCAACATCGTGATGGTGCTGGTCGACGACCTCTCCATGAACCTGCTGCCGTTCCTTCCTCAGGTGCGGAAGCTGCAGCAGGAGGGCACATCGTTCGGTCAGTACACGGTCACGGACTCGCTGTGCTGCCCGTCGCGGGCGACGATCTTCAGCGGGATGTATGCGCACAACACCGGCGTGTTCACCAACGGCCCGAAGGAGGGCGGCAACAAGGTCTTCGTGCGCAACGGCATCGACCGGACGACCTTCGCCACCGACCTGCAGCGGGCCGGCTACCGCACGGCCATGCTGGGGAAGTACTTGAACGCCTACTACCCCGAGCGGGGCAAGGAGGTGGTGCCGCCCGGGTGGACCGAGTGGTACGTGGCGGGCAGCTCCTACAGCCAGTACAACTATTCGCTGCTGGAGAACGGCGTCGTCAAGCGCTACGGCAACCGCCCCGAGGACTATCTCACCACGGTGATCAGCGGAAAGGCGCAGTCGTTCATCACCCGGTCGGCCGCCGCCAAACAGCCGTTCCTGGTGGAGGTGGCCACCTTCTCGCCGCACCTGCCGTACACCCCGGCGCCGCAGGACGTGCACGCGTTCCCGGGGCTGAAGCTGCCGCGGACCAAGGCCTACAACGCGAAACCCCAGGGCGCGCCGCACTGGGTGAGCAAGCTCAAGCCGCTGACCGCCGCGCAGCAGGCGACGATGGACGCGGCGTTCCGCAAGCGCGCGCAGTCGATCCAGTCGGTCGACCGGATGATCGCCGACCTGCGCGCGACCCTCGACAGGGCCGGGGTCGCGGAGAACACCGTGGTGGTGTTCACCTCCGACAACGGGCTGCACATGGGGGAGTACAGGCTCAACCAGGGCAAGCAGACCGCCTACGAGACGGACATCCACGTGCCGCTGGTCGTCGCCGGTCCGGGCGTGCGCCGGGGTGCCACCGTCGCCCTTCCCGCGCAGAACGTCGACCTGCGGCCCACGTTCGACGAGCTGGCCGGGGTGGCCGTGCCCGCCGAGGTGGACGGGCGCAGCCTGGTGCCGCTGCTGCGCGGTGAGCGGCCGGCGGACTGGCGGACCACGGCGCTGGTCGAGCATCACGGACCCAATGCGGAGATCGGCGATCCCGATCGGGCGCTGCCGCGGGGCGGGAACCCGGTGACGTACAACGCGCTGCGCACGCCCACGTTCACGTACGTGAAGTACGCGGACGGGTTCCGTGAGTACTACGACCGGGCGCGAGATCCGTACCAGCTGAGGAACATCGCCCTGACGCTGAAGCCGGAGCGGACCGCCGCGCTGGACCGCGCCCTGGCCGCCTACGCCACCTGCAAGGGCGCGGCCTGCCACACCGCGGACCGCCCGGCGCTGCCCTGATCCGGCGCGGGCTGTCCACGCCGGGGTGGCTCCGGTCGGAGGGCCGGCTCGATCGGGCCGGCCCCGGTTGTCCGTGCCGGGGTGGCCGCGGTCGGAGGGCCGGCTCGATCGAGTGGGTGCCGCTGCCCGGGCCGGGGTGGCTGGGATCAGACGGCTGCCTTGACCGAGCCGGCGTCCACCGTCCAGTTCGCGCCGATCGCGCTCGGCAGGGCGGGGGACGCCAGCAGCACCACCGCGCGGGCGATCTCGGCCGGATCGATCAGCTCGCCGGTGAGCATGCCGCCCTGCTGCGGCATCGCCTTGAGGAAGGTCTCGCGGTCGACGCCCATGACCGCCGCTACCTGGGCGCCGAAGCCGTCGTCGGCCTCCATGAGCGGGGTGCGGGTGCCGCCGGGCGAGACCACGTTGACGCGCACGCCGGAGGCGGCCACCTTCTCGGCCAGCGACCGTGAGAAGGAGTTGAGGGCGGCCTTCGCCGCGGAGTAGTGCATGGGTGCCGCGGCGGGCCGCCGGGCCGCGTCGGAGCTGATGTTGATCACGGCGCCGCGTGCGCTGACCAGGGCGGGAAGGGCCGCCCTCGTGGTCCGGACGGCAGCGTCGAGATTCAGCGTGAACGCCGTCGCCCAGTCCTCGTCCGTGCCGTCGAACGGGTCGGCGAAGGCGTCCAGGCTGCTCATGACGCCGCCGCCGGCGTTGTTGACGAGCACGTCGAGCCGCGGGTCCGCCGCGAGCACCGCCTCGACCATCGCCCGCGGCCCGCCGGGCGCCGCCAGGTCGGCGGCCACGAACGTGGCACCGGTCGCTTCCAGCTCGGGGGTGTTGCGTCGCGCGGTGCCCACGACCACCGCGCCCTCGGCGACGAAGGCCCGCACGGTCGCGAGGCCGATGCCCCTGCTCGCGCCCGTGACGAGGACGCGCTTGCCGGTCAGATGAAGATCCATGCGCTAAATGCAACACCACTGACTCAGTTACGTCAAGAAGTGCATCACGACAGTCTCATTTACGAGATCAGTAGGGTGGTCCCATGCGAGCAGACGCGGAGCGCAGCACGGCGCGGATCCTGGCGGCCGCGGGCGCGGTGCTCGCCGTCGACGCGACCGCGTCCCTCGAGCGGATCGCCGACGAGGCCGGGCTGGCCCGGGCGACGGTGCACCGCCGGTTCGCGACGCGGCAGGCGCTGCTGGACGCGCTGGTCGAGCAGCTCAACCGGCGTTACCTGAGCGCGCTGGAGCAGGCGCGGGTGACGACGGCGCCCCCGGCGGACGCGTTCCTGCACGTCAACGAGATCGTCTTCGAGCTGAAGATCAGCCATCGCGCCGCCATGGAGCTCGCCGGGGACAAGAGCCGCGAGGTCATGGCCGGGCTGGAGCTGCTCTTCACCCGGCTCCGCGAGGCCGGGGAGATCACGGCGGCGGGGCCGCGCTGGTGCTGCGGCGTGTACCTGGCGTTGCTCAACGAGGTCGACCGGCTGCCCGCCGACGCGCCGGACCTGGTGGCCGCGGGCGGCCGTCCGCAGCTGCTCACCAGGACGGTTCTGAGCGCGTTGGGCGGGAAGTAGGCAGGATCCGGCCCGCTTGACCGGTTCCTGCCGTTATGGTGCGAAAGGTGCAGCCCAAGACCACCGCGCCGACGAGCCGGCTGGACCGTGCCGTGCGGCTCTTCGAGTTCCTCGCCCGGGCGCAGCAGGCCACTGCGTCGTCGCCGCGCACGTCCGACGGGTACCAGCTGGTGTGGGCGGACGACCTGCCCCGGCATCCCGCCGTGCAGTTCGCGCACTGGACGGACGCGCCCGGCCCCGGCGACGAGATCGGCCACCTCGAGCGGCTGGACACGCCGCCGGAGACCGACGAGGACCGGCTGCTGCGCGACGCGTACGCGCAGCTCTTCGCCATGCAGGCGGAGGCGGCCGCGAACCCCGAGGAGCAGGAGCTGGTCCTCGCGGTCGGCTACCTGGTCTGGCACCCCGAGGGGCACGAGCCGGTGCGCCGCCACGTGGTCACCACCCCGGTCGCCGTCGACCTGGAGCCGGTCAGCGGCACCCTGCGCGTCTACGCCACCGAGGCCACCGACGCGCTGCGCATCGAGCTCGACATGCTCGACTCGGAGCTGACCGGCTCGCGGCACCTGACGGAGGCGCGGGACGTCGCCCGGTCGTACACGGATCATCCGTTGCACCGCAAGGCGATCGGCGAGGTGCTGCACCGCATCGCGAACAGTCTCGACCCCGACGCGCGCTACCAGGACTCCGGGCCGCCGAGCCGGGCGACGCTCGCGACCGCCGAGGTGAGTCTCGCGCCCGCGATCGTGCTGCGCCGCCGCGACCGGCAGGGCGTCGTCGAGCTGCTGGAGACCATCCGGGGCCAACTGCTCAGCGCGCAGACCGTGCCGGAGGGGCTGCTGCCGCTCGTCGACCCCGATCACCGCCCGAAGGTGCGCCCCGACCCGACGCCGGGCGCCATGGTCACCGTGGACGACGAGGTGTTCACGCCGCTGCCGGTCAATGAGCAGCAGCTCAAGATCCTGCAGCAGGTCGACCGGCACGCGCAGACCCTGGTGCAGGGCCCGCCCGGGACCGGCAAGACGCACACCGCCGCGGCGCTGCTCAGCCACCTGCTGGCCCAGGGCAAGCGCGTGCTGGTCACGGCCCAGACCGAGAGGGCCCTCAAGGAGGTACGCGCGAAACTGCCCGCCGCCATCCGCCCGCTCTCCGTCGCCGTGGTCGGGGCGTCCCGCGAGGACCTCACCGATCTCAAGGTCGCCGTGGACACCATCTCGCAGCAGGCCGTCGACTACGACGAGCAGCGCTGCACCCGGACCGTCGAGCACCACCTCATGGCCATCGACAAGCTGCGCCGCCACCTGTCCGGGGTCAAGCGCCGCATCGTGGACGCGCGGGCCGCCGAGATCACGCGGCACGAGCAGGGTCCCTATCGGGGCACGCTCGCCGGGATCGCCGCCGCGCACCGGGCCGACGAGCCGCGCCACGGCTGGATCCGGGTGTGGGCGCCCGCCGCGCCGGACGACGAGCCGCCGCTGCCCGCTTTCCGCGTCGCGGAGTGGCTCCGGTTGCTGCGCGACGACGCCCTCACCGCCGACGAGGGCCCGGCCTACGACACCCTGATCGATCCTGCCACGCTGCCGGCGCCGTCCGCGTTCGCCGCCGCGGTGGCAGCCGAGGCCGCGGCGTGGACGGCTTGCGAGGGATTCGCCGGCGAGCGACAGCATCCCGCCTACGCCGCCCTGCGCGTCCTGCCGCCGGCCGAGCGCGAATCGCTGCGGCAGTATCTGCACCGCCTGGCGGACACCGCGGAGTCACTGGTCCGAAGTGGACCCGGCTGGATGGCGGAGGCCGTGCTCGACGCGGGGTCCGGGCGCATGCGCATGTGGCAGGGCCGCGCCGAACGCGTCCGTCAGCTGGTCGCCCGTGCGCAACCGCTGGTCGACGAGTTCGGCGGCGCCACGATCAACGTGCCCGCCGCGGACCTCACCCCGCTCGTCGTCCAGGCCCAGCAGCTCAGGCATCACCTCGGCGCCGGCGGCCGCGTGCGGATCGCCGCGGACGGCATGCCCGCCCTCGGCGTGCTCACGGCCAAGCCGGTCAAGGCGGCCCGCGACCTGTTGCTGCAGGTCAGCGTCGACGGCAACGTGCCCGCGTCGCCCGAGTCGCTGGGCCGGTTCGTCGCCTGGGCGCAGGCGCAGCCGCTGCTGCGCGACCTCGACCAGGCGTGGCCCGGCTCGACGGCGGTCCCGGTGCAGGGCAGTGCGGGGGAACGGCTCGCCTGGCACCTCGCCGAGCTGGAGCAGCTGGAACGGGTGCTCGCGCTCGGGGCCGCGTACGCGGAGCAGGAGAAACGTCTCGCCGAGCTGCGCCTGCCGCGCCCCGACTGGACCGACCCGGCAGGGGTCCGCGCGTACGCCGGGCTCGTCGACGCCGCCGCGGCCGAGGACGCGCTGGACGCGGCCCGCACGGCCGTGGAGGGCGCCGCCCTGCCGGTCCTGCCGCTGCTGCACGAGGCGAGCCCGTCCCCGGCGCTGCACACGATCCTGGCCGCGGTGCAGACCCGGGACGCCGCCGGCTACAGCACGGCGGTCCACCGCCTCACCCGCCTGTACGAGGTCCGCGCTCTCACCACGCACCGCGACGAGCTCGCCGCCGCCCTCGGCTACCGCGCCCCGGCCCTGCGCGACGCGATCGCCGCGACCGCCCCGGATCCCGCGTGGGACGAGCGCATCGCCGGCTGGGCGGACGCCTGGACCTGGCTCGTCGTCGAGGCGTGGCTGGCCAAGCAGCGCCCGGCGGACGTCAACAAGCTGCAGCAGGAGGCCGCCGACACCGAGCACACCATCCGCCACCACGTCGGCGAGCTCGCCGCGGCCCGCGCCTGGCAGCACGCCGCCTCACCCGACCGGATCACCGGCTCCGCGCGGGCCAACCTCCAGCAGTACGGCCAGCTGGTCCGCCGCCTCGGCAAGGGCACCGCCAAGTACGCCGCCCAGCGCCGCGCCGAGATCCGCCAGGCCATGGACCGCTGCCGGCCGTCCGTCCCCGTCTGGATCATGCCGATCTACCGCGTCGCCGAGCAGCTGCGCGTGCAGGCGAACATGTTCGACGTGGTCATCGTGGACGAGGCGTCGCAGGCCGGCCTGTCCGCCACGTTCCTGCAGTACCTGGCGCCGACCATGGTGGTCATCGGCGACGACAAGCAGGTGTCGCCCTCCGCCGTCGGCGTCGACCAGCAGGACCTGCGCAACCTCGCCCAGCAGTACCTCTTCGACGACGAGTACCGAGCCTCGTGGCAGGACCCGCAGCGCAGCCTCTTCGACGAGGCCAAGATGCGCTTCGGCGGCCACATCCCGCTGGTCGAGCACCGCCGCTGCGTCCCGGAGATCATCGAGTTCTCCAACCGCATCGCGTACGAGCCCGAGCGCATCCGCCTCGTCCCGGTCCGCCAGTACGGCGCCGACCGTCTCGAGCCGGTCAAGCCCGTCCACGTGGCGGGCGGCTACCTGCGCGGCACCAGCGACCGGACGAACCCGCCCGAGGCCGAGGCGATCGCGGACCAGATCGTCGCCTGCGTCGCCGATCCGCGCTATGCCGGGCGTACCTTCGGGGTCATCTCCCTGCGCGGCCCGCACCAGGCCAAGCTGATCGAGAGCCTGCTGCTGCAGCGCCTCGACCCCGCCGAATGGGAGCGCCGCGACCTGCGCTGCGGCGACTCCGCCGACTTCCAGGGCTCCGAGCGCGACGTCATGTTCCTGAGCATGGTCACCGCCCTCGAGCCTGACCGGCGGCTCGGCTCGGCGACGGCCGACATGTACCTGCAGCGCTACAACGTGGCGGCGTCGCGGGCCAAGGACCAGATGTGGGTCTTCCACTCGGTGCGCGCGTCCGACATCGAGGACCCCGAGGACCTGCGCCACCAGCTGCTCGAGTTCTGCTACGAGCCGCCCGCGCCGGCTGGTGAGGTCACGGCCTCCCCGCGGACCGCCTTCGAGCAGGCCGTCCACGACCGGCTGGCCGCCCGCGGCTACGCGGTGGTCCCGCAGTACGAGACCCCCGGCTACACGCTCGACCTCGTCGTCGTCGGCGCGGAGAGCAAGCTCGCCGTCATCTGCGACGGCGACACGTGGGCCGGCCCCGACCGCCACGAGGCCGACATGACCAGGCAGCGCGAGCTGGCCCGCTGCGGCTGGGAGTTCTTCCGGGTGGCGCAGTCCGCCTTCGTCATCGACGAGCCGGCTGTCCTGCGCGACCTGTGGGCCGCCCTCGAGCGCCGCGGCATCCACCCCGCCTGAAATCATTGTTCGTCGCCGGCCCGGTGTCGGATCCGCGGCCTGCCGTTCGTAGCACAGTGAGGAGCAATCGGGTTCCGGACGAGAGGTGACGGCATGGGCAAGCTCATCTACGTGACGAACGTGTCGCTGGACGGCTACATCGAGGACGAGAGCGGCACGTTTGCCTGGCTGCCCGTCGACGACGAGGTGTTCGCCTTCACGACCGGCATCGTGCGGACCGTGGACACCTTCCTCTACGGCCGGCGCCTGTACGAGAAGATGGCCGTCTGGGAGACCGACCCCGCCCTGGCCGCGCGGTCCGAGCTGATGGCCGGCTTCGCGAAAGCCTGGCAGGCGGCGAGCAAGGTCGTGTACTCGACGACCCTCGCGGCGGTGTCCACCGCCGACACCCGGATCGAGCGCCACTTCGACCCCGCGGCGGTCAAGAACCTCAAGTCCACGACCGCCGGCGACCTCATGATCGGCGGCGCCGACCTCGCGGCGCAGGCCTTCCGGGCCGGCCTGGTCGAAGAATGCCGCCTGTTCGTCCTGCCCCTCATCGTCGGCGGCGGCAAGCCGGGCCTCCCGGCCGGCGTCCGCACCGGCCTCCACCTCCTCGACGAACGCCGCTTCCCCAACGGCGCCGTGCACCTCCGCTACGCCGTCGCCTGAGTCAGTCGCAGTACCTGCTGGGCTGGAACCGGCCGCCGCTGAGATGAGCGCTCGCCAGCTCACCGGCGGCCACCACGTACCAGCCGCGCCACACCTGCGTCGTGCAGTCCAGGTTGTAGGCGGTCAGCGTGAGATAGACCCGATCGCCGGACACCCCGGTGATGTCCCACTCGTCGTAGGACGTGTTGTCGAAGCCCGCGCGGAAGGACGCGTACGAGGAGTTGAAGTTGTGGCCGCCGAGGTCGT
>NZ_JAUQWH010000247.1 GCF_030757795.1 Actinoplanes oryzae | reverse complement strand
GCGACCTCCCGCCGGTCCTGGCCCAGCCGCTCGCGCTGCGCCACCTGCTCACGACGATGCTCGCGGCCGTGACCGGCGACGCCGCGACGGTCACGGCCACGACCGGCGACGACGGCACGGTCCGCCTGACGGTCGCGGACGCCGGGACCACGATCACCGTGCCGCTCCAGGCCGTGGCCGGTCCCGCCGATGCTCAGATACGCACGGCGGGGCGAGCCACCCAAGCGGGCTGACCCGCCCCCGGGGCGCTCAGCCGGCAATGCCGCGAGGCAGGCCCCGCGCCCGGCGAACCCGCTGCTCCCACGCCGCGTGCACACCTGCCCGAACGATCGGGCGGCGGATCAGGACGCTGCCGGCGACGGGCGGTCCGTCCCGGCGGGTACGGGATCACCGGGCCGGGGCGTCCTCGTGCCCAGATCGAGGTACCACACGTCGTCCTCCGTGCTGAGCGCGATGGTGTCGCTGATGCTCTGCCCGGCGGGCCCGGTCGCGCTGATCCGCGCGACGGGTGCCTTGGGAAAGTCGGTGGGCAGCCACTCGACCCGGACGCCGGACCACTGCCGGTTCCCGAGCGCCCCGATCTTGCTGTCGATCTCGCTCGTATCGTCGAGCCGGGGGTTGTGCAGCTCGACCAGGCGGCTGCGGTCACCGCTCTGCACCGCGGCGACGTACTCGGCGACGATCTCGTCCTTGGACATGCCCTCCGACGCCGGCGAGTCGCACCCGCCGGCCGCCAGACCCGCGCCGAGCGCGAGCACGGCACCGAGCCACCGAACCGCCCCGGATCGCCGTCCCGTCACGTCCCTACCGTAGCCGCTCCTGTCACCCGCGACGCTGGTCCCGAGCGGCGGCGTGGCGGTCGAGCGCTGCTCCCGTGCCGGGCCACTCCGTCAGGAGGGGGTGGGGTCGGCTTCGGTCGCGCGGGCGTCGCGGGCGGCGCGGCGGCGGTTGACCAGGCTGACGATCTGGGTGACCAGGACGACGAGGATGACGGCGGCGATGACGCCCTGCCAGGGCTCGGGGAAGATCGAGCCGCCCGCGACGCCGATGCCGGCGTAGACCGCCGACCACAGGGCGCAGGCGGGCAGGTTCGCGATGACGAACGTACGCCAGGGCAGGCCGAGGAACGCCGCCGCGAGCAGGACCGGGACGCGGCCGCCGGGGAGCAGGCGGGAGACCAGCAGGACCGGGATCTGGCTCTTGTGCAGGCGGTCCTTGACGGTGGCCAGGTGCTCCTCGTCGCGCAGCCAGCGCAGGCGGCGGGCCAGCTTCTCCCCGCCGGCGCGGCACATCGCGTACATGACCAGATCGCCCACGTACGCGCCGGCGGCGCCCGCCGCGATGGTCAGGACGATGAGCGGCGGGTGGTCGTGGAAGGCGAGGGCGGCGGCACCGCTGACGGCCGCGCCCGTGGGGACGACCGGGACGATCGCGCCGAACGCGACCACCAGGAACAACCAGCCCAGAGTTCCTAGTTCGGCCATGTGCCCGATTCAACCGTGAGGGTCTCGCCCTGCGCGAGCACCCGGACGTGGGTGTCGGGGCTGGTGGTGGCCGCCACGCGGGCGAACTCCTCGCCCGGGCCGGAGAACATGTGCGGGCGGACGCGGCCCATGCCGATCGGCCAGAACGTGCCGTAGTGCACAGGGACGGCCCACGCCGCCTTGACCCGGCGCAGCGCCTCCGCGCCGTCCGCCGCGTCCAGGTGGCCCTCGGCGCCCAGGGTGGGACCCCAGCCGCCGACCGGGACGAGCGCCAGGTCGAGCGGGCCCAGCTCGCTCATGCCGTCGAAGAGGCCGGTGTCGCCGCCGTACCAGGTGCGGGCCGCGCCCTCGACGACGAAGCCCATCGCTCGTGAGGTGAGGCGTGACCACGGCCCGCGGTTGCCGTCGTGGGCCGCCGGGACCGCGCGCACGGTGACGGCGCCGACCGTCGTCTCCTCGCCCGGCGCCAGCTCGACGCAGCGGTCCGCCCACGCCCGGCCCAGGCCCTTGGCCACGAAGCCCGCGCTGCCGCGGGGCACGACGAGCAGCGGGGAACCGGGGACGGCCTTGAGCGACGGCAGGTGGAAGTGGTCGGCGTGCAGGTGCGAGACCAGTACGGCGTCCGGCGCCCCGGGCAGCTCGGGCGTGGCGCCCGCCATCCGGCGCAGGTGGAACAGGCGGTCGGTGAGCAGGGGGTCGGTCAGCAGCGAGACCCCCGAGTCGGCCAGCCACATGGTGCTGTGCCCCCACCACGTGACACTGATTGCGCTCACCGGACCACCTTAAGCTGACGTCGCAGGGACAGGGCGCACAGGCGGGCGTACAGGTGCTGAAGGGGTTTGGACGCGGGTCCCAGCGCCCGCATCGGCAGCCGGGCCGGCCGGCTGAACGACCGGATCGTGAGCCAGGTGCCGCCGGCGTCCCGCTCCACCACGAACGACTCCTCGCCGCTGGCCTGGTGCCCGCGCAGCGTGCCGTACGCGAACCCCGCGCGGTCCGCCTCCTCGGCCCTCCAGACCACCTGGCACGGCGCCTGCACCGGGCCGCGGCCGACGATCACCCGGACGCCGGGGGCGGCACGGCCCGCCGAGGCCCGCGCCCCCGTGCCGGTGCCTTGCTGCATCTGAAACGTGAGAACGACCTCAGCGGCCCGTGCGAACACCCCGGGCGGGCCGACCCGGGTGCGGTAGCGCAGGTGGCGGTACCCGCCCGGCAGCGGGTCGCGCAAGGTCGCCCCCACGTCGGGGTACGTGAATCCGGAAGTTGTCACCCCCTCGATCTTCCCTCAGGTTTCGGAACCCAACCTCGGTGGGCACTCTGGCGCCCGTGACTGGACCCCGCTCCGCTGTCGTGTACAACCCGGTCAAGGTGACGGACCTCGATCTGCTGCGCCGCACCATCAACGAGGGCCTGGCGCAGGCCGGGTGGCCCGAGCCCGAGTGGCTCGAGACCAGCCCCGAGGACCCGGGCCGTGGCGTGGCCACCAAGGCCGTCGAGAACGGCGCCGAGCTCGTCTTCGTGTCCGGGGGCGACGGCACGGTGATGGCCGTCGTCGACGCGCTCGCCGGGACGGACGTGGCGCTCGCCGTGCTGCCCGCGGGCACCGGCAACCTGCTCGCCGCGAACCTCGGCCTGAGCACCGACGCCGCCACGGGCGTGCAGGTGGCGATCGAGGGCGGCCGCCGGCGCATCGACGTCGGCGTGGCGGGCGACCAGAGCTTCGTGGTCATGGCCGGCATGGGCTTCGACGCGCAGATGCTGGAGGGCACGTCCGAGGTCGCGAAGAAGCACGTGGGCTGGATCGCGTACGTGGGCGGTGCCGTGAAGCACCTGCGGGACCGGCCGATGCGCGTCATCATCTCCCTCGACGGCAAGCCCGCCCTGCACCGGCGCCCGCGCAGCGTGATCGTCGGCAACGTGGGCCGGCTGCAGGGCGGCGTCCGGCTGCTCAGCGAGGCCGACCCGGCGGACGGCAAGCTCGACGTGGCGATCCTCAGCCCCCGCTCGCTGGCCCAGTGGGCCGCGCTGGGCTGGGCGGTCGTGCGCCGGCGCGAGCGGGTGCCGAGCATGGAGACCTACACCGCGGCCAAGGTGGAGATCCGCGCCGCCCGGCCGCAGCCCCGCCAGCTCGACGGCGACCTCATCGAGCCGGGCAAGAGCATGTCCATCGGCGTCCGGCACCGCGCGCTGCTGCTGTGCGTCCCGCAGCCGGACGGCGACCCCGACCTGGCCTACGACGCCTCCGCCGCCGAGCGCGCCGCGGAGGGGGTGCGCGCGGCGGCCGAAGAGGGTAAATAAGTCGCATGAGCAGCACGGAACCGGTCCCGGAAACGCGGTGCATGTCGGGGGACGAGCTGTCCGCCGACGATGCCTTCCTCGCCCTGCGGCACTACGGGCGGTGGCCCCTGGTCCGCGACGCGTTCGTCCGGTTCCGCTACGGCGACGGCTTCAGCCACTCGCGCGCCCTGGCCCTGCAGTTGTGCCTCGCGATCGTGCCGTTCCTCATCGCGCTCTCCGGTCTGGCGACGGATCTGGGAGCCGAGGAGGGCGGCCAGGTCGTCGCCGACACGGTGCTCGCCCTGACGCCCGGCGCCAGCGAGCCGCTGGTGCGGGACCTGCTCAACGAGGACGACTCCACCGAGGACGCCGGCGAGGTCGCGCTCACCCTCGGTCTCATCACCGGCCTGGTCGCGCTGACCACCGCGATGGCCCAGATCGAGCGCGGCGCCAACCGCATCTACGGCGTCGAACGCGACCGGCAGGCGCTCAAGAAGTACTTCCGCGCCGCCGTGCTCGCCGTCGTGGCCGGGCTGCCCGCGCTCTTCGGCTTCCTGTTACTGGTCGCCGGGCACGCCACGGGCGACTCCATAGCCCAGCAGTCCGGCTGGGGCGACAGCTTACGGACGGTGTGGACGTTCCTCCGCTGGCCCCTGAGCCTCGCGCTGATCGTCTTCCCGGTGGGCGTCCTCTTCCGCTACTCGCCGCGCCGCCGCCAGCCCGGCCTGACCTGGCTGCTCTTCGGCGCGGCCCTGTCCACGATCCTGTGGTGGGCGGCGAGCCTGCTGCTCGCGGGGTACGTGCTGCTCAGCGACGGCTTCGGCGCCACGTACGGGCCGCTGACCGCGATGATGGCGCTGCTGCTCTGGGCCAACCTCACCGGCATCGCGATCTTCCTCGGGCTGGCCTTCGCCGCGCAGCTCGAGGCGCAGCGCGTCGGCGTCACCGAGCCCGCGCTCAAGGACCGGTGGGAGCCCGGCGACGACGAGCTGGAGACGTTCGACGGCGAGGACCCGATCACCACGCGCAAGCGGATCGAGATCCTCGGCAAGAAGCCCGTCCCCGCCCCGCGTGAACCCGGTGTGAGCGCCGAGCCGACCGGGTAAAAGCCGCCTGCCGACGAGCGAGCAGGAGTGACGATGACCGATACGGTGACGCGCACCGACCCCGACGACGGGCGGGTGCACAAGCGGGTCGGATGGGGACCGGTACGGCACTTCACCGAGCGCAGCCTCGTGGGCCTGCTCGTGGTGGCCGCCCTGGGACTCGCGTTCGGACTGCTCCTGCTGCTGGTGCGCTTCCGCTGGGGACCGCTGCAGGACCTCGACCGGTCGATCGCGCAGGGCCTCAACGACCTGGTGTCCCCGCACCCGCCGGTCGTCACGGTGCTCAAGGCCATCGCGGACCTCGGCGGCCGTACCATCATGATCTGGCTCGTCACCGTCGCGGTGGTGCTGCTGCTGATCCGGCGGCGCACCCGGCTCGCGGTCTACCTGATCGTCACGGGCGCGGGCGGGCTGCTGCTCGACCCGTCGCTCAAGACGCTCGTCGGCCGGCTGCGCCCGGTCGTGGACGTGCCCGTGGCGTCCGCCCCCGGCAACAGCTTCCCGAGCGGGCACGCGCTCGGGTCGATGGTCGCGTACGGCTCGCTGCTGCTGGTCTTCCTTCCCGCCGTCCCGCCGCGCTGGCGCAAGGCCGCGATCGGGCTGGTTGCGCTGATCGTCGTGCTGGTCGGCATCACGCGGATCTCGCTGGGCGTGCACTACCTGTCCGATGTGCTCGCCGGCTGGCTGCTCGGGGCGGCGTGGCTGGTCGTCACCGCGTACGCCTTCCGGGTCTGGCGCCGCGAGACCGGCCGCCGCGCCGCGCCGCTCACCGAGGGCCTCGAACCGGAGGCCGCGCACGACGTCAAGCCGGCGCCCGACGAGGACCGCCTGCTGCCGCACCCGCTGGCCGGCGTCGCCGAGCTGATCGTCGGCTGGGTCTTCACGTTCGGCCTGCTCTACGTGATCGGCTGGACGCTGACCAACGTCGCCGCCGGGACCGCCTTCGAGGACGCCGACAACGGCGTGGTCCACTGGCTGCAGACCTTCCGCACGCCGACGCTCGACGACATCAGCTACGGCTGGAGCAAGGCCGGCGACACCCACGCGATCATGCTCGTGTCCCTGGTGTTCTGCCCGCTCGCCCTGGCCCTGTGGCGGCGCTGGCGGCCGGTGCTGTTCGTGGTGCTGGCGATGTTCGGCGAGCTGAGCCTGTTCCTGAGCAGCGCCGCCGCGGTCGGCCGGCCCCGCCCGCCGTACGAGCAGATGGACGGCCAGATGCCGACCTCGTCCTTCCCCTCCGGCCACATCGCCGCGACCATGTGCCTGTACGCCGCCATCGCGGTCCTGTGCTTCCCGCGCGTCCGGGCGTGGTGGCGGTGGGCGTTCGTGGCGCTTGCCGTGATCATGCCGGTGGGCGTGGCCCTGTCCCGCATGTACCGGGGCATGCACCACCCGACCGACGTCCTCGGCGCCTGCGTCCTGACCGCCTGCTGGATCACGCTGCTGTGGTGGGTCCTCAAGCCCAACGAGGACATCGCCCGCGGCAACACGGCCGACGCCGGTGAGCTGACCGAGCGCGACGCCCACGAGGACCTGACCGAGGTGCCGGCCAGGTGAAGCTGCTCACCTGGAACATCCGGACCGGCGGCTCCGGCGGCCGGCTCGACGCGGTGGTCACGCTGCTCGCCCGGGAACGCCCGGACGTGATCGCGCTGCAGGAGTTGCGTGACTTCCATCGCCACGACGGGCAGCGGATGGCCGAGGTCGCCGCCGCCCTGGGCATGACGGCGGTGCTGGCCCCGTCGGTCTTCGGGCAGCCGGTGGCCGTGCTCGTGCGCCCGCCGCTGACGGTGTCCGCCCGCGCAGCGGTCCGGTGGCGGTTGCACCACGCGGCGGCTGTTGCCACTATCCCCACCGGGGGCGGTGAACTGACTGTTGTCAGCACCCATCTCAACCCGTTCCGGCCGTACCGGCGGCTGCGCGAGGCGACCTGGCTCGCGCACCGCTACCGGGCGCCGCTGACCGTCATCGCCGGCGACCTCAACTCGCTCGACCCGGACACCCAGCACCGCGAGCGGCTGGCCCGGCTGAGCGAGCTCTACCGGCGCCGCCACCTCGGGCCGGACGGCCAGGTGGACACCCGTGCCGTAGCCGCCTTCCGCTCGGCGGGTTTTCAGGACCTCTGGCGTACGGCCGGCAGCGGCGACGGTCTCACCGTGCCGACCAGCAAGGGCGGCGGCCAGGAGTTCTCGAACGCGGGCATGCGTCTCGACTACCTGATGGCCCGGCCCGCCCTGGCCGCGCTGGCCACCGGCGCCCGGGTGATCCGCGGCGACGAGGCGGAGTGGGCCTCGGACCACTATCCGCTGGCGGTGACGTTCAAAGGTCTGTGACCACCCGGTCGCGGCCTTCCCGCTTGGCCACGTAGAGGTTGCGGTCCGCGAGGGAGAGCAGGGCCGACGGGGAGCCGCGGCCGTCGTCGGAGGTCGTGACGCCGATGCTGGCCGTCACCGGCAGGGTGCCCGTGACCGGTGCCCAGTCGTGGTCGCTGATCAGCCGGCGCAGCCGCTCGCAGTGCTCGGCCGCCTCGGCGGGACCGGCGCCCGGCATGACGAGCAGGAACTCCTCGCCGCCCATCCGGGCCGCGACCATCGGGCCGGTGGCGAACTCGGCGAGCAGCTCGGCGACCTGCTGCAGCACGGCGTCGCCGGTGCTGTGGGAGAGCCGGTCGTTGATCTGCTTGAAGTGGTCGAGGTCCACCATGGCCACCGAGATGGCACTGCGGCGGACGAGGGCCTCGCCGAGCAGGGCGGGCAGGCGCCCGTTGACGTACCGGCGGTTGTAGAGGCCGGTGAGCGCGTCGCGGTGGGCCATCTCCCGGAAGTGCTCGCTGGCCTGCCGGGCCTCGGTCGCCTCGAAGACGGCCTGCAGGGCGCGGGCCCGGGCCTCGCTCTGCGCCGAGTGCAGCGCGGACATGGCCCGGTGGAAGGCGCGGTGTTCCTCGTACGCGAGCTCGAAGCGGCCCGTGGCGGCGTACAGGGCGGCCTGCTCCTCGCGGGCCTGGGCGCGCACCCGGTCGAGGCCGCGCTCGGTCGCCATCCGGGCAGCCGCGTCGAGGGCCTCCTGCGCGGCGGCGTAGCGCTGGTCGAGCCGGCGCGCCTCCGCCAGGGTGAGCAGGCAGACGGCCGGGGCGTCGCCCTCGTGCATCTCCACGAGCGACTGGTCGGCGTCGAGGACGACGTGCAGGATCTTCTCGACCGTGCCGTAGTTGCCGCTCATCATCTCGATGCGCGCGATCGTGTCCAGCTCCAGTGCGCTGAACCGCCGCCCGGCCGGCGCGAGCGCGTCCCGCATGCGCGTGACCAGCTCGCGTGCGCCACGCTCGTCGTCCTTCTCGTACGCGGTGTAGGCCATGTTGTTGAGGATGTTGAGCGCCAGCTCGGCGTCGCCGGCCGCGCTCGCCAGCTGCAGCGCCTCGCGGAACCGCCGGGCGCCCTCCTCGGTCGACCCGCTCTCGTCCAGCGCGACGGCCAGCGTCATCAGGTGCCGCGCGCGGACGCCGTCGGGCTCGTCGTCGGCGAGGTGCGAGTACGACTGCACGGCGTGCGTCAGCCCCTCGGACAGGTCCCCGACCTGCCGGTAGAAAATCGACAGCACCCGGTGCGCCCGGGCCAGCAGGAAGGCGTGATCGTGCTCGCCGGCCCACGCGAGCACCTCGTGCGCCCACCGTCCGCCGCGCTCGGAGCGGCCCTCGCGGACGAGCACGTTCGCGCGCAGCAGCCGGGCGCGCATGGCCAGATCCTCGTGCCTGAGCGCGACGGCCCGGCGCTCGGCGGTGGCGGCGGGCGCGGCGACGCTGCGGAACTTGGCGGTCGCCCGCCCCTCCAGCTCGACGAGGACGGCCTCGAGCTGGGCGCGTTCGGTCTCGTGGGTGCTGCCGGCCGTCCCCCGGGGCGTAGCTGTCTGCGTCGTCACCCGACACCCCACCTCCGTCGAGGGCCCCGGCGGGGTCCCGGCCATGCCTGCCTATCGGCGCTTCGCCGGGCGGGTTGAGGTGCGGTCCGGGTGCGGGTCGGTGGCAATCGCGGCGTCCGTCAGCGGGACGTGCAGGCGGGCGTGGAGGTGGCGACCCGGTCGACGCCGTAGACGACGGCGACCGTGAAGCAGTAGTCGACCTGGGCGTTGAGGCCGTAGACGACGTACTCCGCGGTGCCCGGCGCCAGCTGCTGGAAGGCGCGCTGCTCCTGGCCGGCCCGGCCGCCGGAGATCAGGACCGGCCCGTCGGCGTCCGCCGGGTAGCGCCAGGTCAGCGAGACGCTGTCCCGGTTGTCCTTGATCTTGACGCTGTCGGGGGCGCCCTCGTCGGCCGCGGGCACGCTGGCGCGGGGCGGGACCGAGGCGGCTTCCGGCGGCGGGGCGGTGCCGGCGGTGCCGGCGGACGGCGTGGCGGCGTCGCCGCGGGGGAGCGTCACGGCCACGATGGCCGCGGCGGCGGCGATG
>NZ_JAUQWH010000246.1 GCF_030757795.1 Actinoplanes oryzae | reverse complement strand
GCGCTCACGAATGCGACTGTAATGCTTGTCGTCGCGGCCGGGCGACCGGAGTCAGCCCATACGGGCCAGGCTCATCGGCCATGGAGCAATGCTCGAAACCTGTGGATGAGCGCGTCGGGAGGCGTACCCTCCCGACGAGTTCCAAGCCAGGAATCGAGCAGAGCCCGCGCGCCAACGCGGGTGGGGAGGGTACGCCCGTGCTTACCGTAGTCAACCCGGAAGACCCGACGCCAGCGACCGTGTCCGAGCCGGCCGTGTCCGGCGGCTCGTTGATCGATGAGATTGTGCGGGACGGCGCCCGCCGGATGCTCGCGGCCGCGCTGGAGACCGAGGTCGCCGCCTACATCGCCGCGCACGCCGGCGAACTCGGGGAGGATGGCCGCCGCCTCGTGGCGCGCAACGGTTACGCCCGGCCGCGGCAGGTGCTCACCTCGGCCGGTGCGGTTGAGGTGGTGGCGCCGCGGGTCAACGACAAGCGCCTCGACGAGCAGACCGGCGAACGGAAGCGGTTCGCCTCGGCGATCCTGCCGGCCTGGTGCCGTAAGTCGCCGCAGATTAACGAGGTGCTGCCGCTGCTCTACCTGCACGGACTCTCGTCACAGGATTTCGTGCCGGCGTTGCAGCAGCTCCTCGGCACCAGTTCCGGGCTGTCCGCGGCCACGATCACCCGGCTCACCGCCCAGTGGCAGGACGAGGCCCGCGCGTTCGCCGGCCGCGACCTGTCCGGCGCCGACTACGTCTACCTGTGGCCCGACGGCGTGCATCTCAACGTCCGTCTGGACGAGGCGAAACTGTGCCTGCTGGTGATAGTCGGCGTCCGCGTCGACGGCCGGAAAGAGCTCGTCGCGCTGGCCGAGGGCTACCGGGAGTCCACCGAGTCATGGGCGGACTTGCTGCGTGACTGCAAGCGGCGCGGGATGCGCGCCCCGGCCCTGGCCGTCGGTGACGGGGCGCTCGGGTTCTTTAACGGATTGCGTGAGGTGTTCCCCAGCACACGGGAGCAGCGCTGCTGGTTCCACAAGATCGCCAACGTGCTCGGCGCGCTGCCGAAATCCGCGCATCCCGGGGCGAAGAAGGCCCTCGCCGAGATTTGGAACGCCGAGGACCGCGACCACGCCCGCCCGGCGGTCGCCGCGTTCAAGCTCGCCTACGGCGCCAAGTTCGGCAAGGCCGTCGCCAAGATCGTCGACGAACTCGACGAACTCCTGGCCTTCTACGACTTCCCGGCCGAGCACTGGGTGCATCTGCGCACCACGAACCCGATCGAGTCGACCTTCGCGACGGTGCGGCACCGGACCAGGGTCACCAAAGGGCCCGGCTCCAAGGCAGCCGGGCTCGCGATGGCGTTCAAGCTGATCGAAGCCGCTCAGCAACGCTGGCGGGCGGTCAACGCACCGCACCTGGTCGCCTTCGTCCGCGCAGGCGCCCGCTTCGAACACGGCCGGCTCGTCGAACGTCCCCAGCAACAGGCGGCGGCGTGAACCTCCAAGCCCTGCTTGACCAGCTCAACCATGCCGACCCGCGCCGCCGGGACCTCGCCGCCGACCAACTCGGCGACCTCTTGCGCGCCGGCGCATACAACCAGGCCGACACCGAACAAGCCGTCACGCACCTGCTGACGACCGCATTGCACGATATCGATCCAACCGTGCGCGAGTCGGCGCTCCACGCCGTCAACGAAGCGTTCAACCACCGCGCACTGCCCCTGCGACTGTTCGACGCCCTGCAGCGCCACCTGGCCTCACTAGACCCGGCCCTGCTCGACTACGCCCTCAACATTCTCGCGTGCACCCACGACCCGGCCGCCCGACCAGTGAGCCTTTTTCATTCTGAGTAGGCCGGTTCATCGTGAGTAGGCCGGGTTCTCGGCGTGGTGCAGGGCGAGGATGGCCTGGATGATCGGGGTCGCCCGGTGCGGGCTGCAGCGGAGTTTCGTCAGGATCTTCCAGGTCTTGAGGGTGGCGTTGGCGCGTTCGCCGATGGCTCGGATCCGAGCGTGGGCCCGGTTGACCTTTTTCTGCCAGCCGGAGAGTTTTGGCCGGTAGCGGTGCCGTTTGAACGGCGTTCGGATGCTGCCACGGGCACCTTGGTAGGCCTTGTCGGCGAATGTCATCACCTTCGCGTTGGTCAAGGCCTCGATGATGGCGTGGGTGCGGGCTGCGGTCAGGTCGTGCACCGCGCCGGGCAACGCTGCTGACGCCCAGACGAGCCGGCCTGCCGCATCGGCTATGACCTGCACGTTTACTCCGTGACGGCGGTGCTTTCCCGAGTAGTAGGGCTTCTGGTCGGCGACCCGGTCGATGGGGATCAGGGTGCCGTCGAGAATCGCGCAGGCGAGCAGCCGGATCCTGGCCATCGCCATTTCGAGGTCGTCGGCGGTGGCGGCGAGCAGGTTGATGGCCTCGCGGACGTAGCGCCAGGCGGTCGTCACTCCGGTCTCGAAACCGCAGGCCAGGCGGGTCAGGGTGTCACCGTTACGCAGGTGCGCGAGAGCGAGCAGGGCTTGCCGGCCGGGGTCGAGACGCCGCCACCGGGACCGGCGCCGGTCGCGGTGGGCTCGGATGAGACCGGCGAGGTGGTTCAGACTACGAGTGGACAACGGAATCGCGGCAGGGTAAGACAGCACAGCGAGGCTCCCGGTTGGGGCATCGGATCTTGGTCGACTGCTGTCTTACCGGGAGCCTCGTCCTATGTCGACTCCGGGACTCTGCCTCTGCCGTGACCTGCACCGTCACGATGAAAAAGGCTCAATGGGATCCGGTGGCGGGTTCGCACCGGCTCGCCGTGGCGTGATCTGCCGGCCGAGTACGGGCCCTGGCAGACGGTGTATGGGCTGTTCAGGCGTTGGCAGCGCTCCGGAGTGTGGACGCGGATCCTGACGGCGTTGCAGGCCAGAGCTGATGCGCAGGGCCGGATCAAATGGGAGGTCAACGTCGACTCCACCTCGTGCCGGGCGCATCAGCACGCCGCTGGGGCGCGTCGCAACGGAGGTGGGCAGGTTGAACCGCCCGGCGGGCCGGTGACCGAGCCGGCCGATCACGGTCTGGGCCGTTCCCGGGGCGGGCTCACCACAAAGATCCATCTGGCGTGCGAGCAAGGTCAGAAGCCGTTGTCGATCCTGCTCACGGCGGGACATCGCGGTGACTCACCGCAGTTCGTCGCGGTGCTGCAAGCGATCCGGGTCCCTCGGATCGGGGCGGGCCGGCCCCGGTGGCGACCTGATCGGGTCCGCGGTGACAAGGCCTACTCATCACGCGCGAACCGGGCGTTCCTGCGACGGCATCACATCCGATGCACCATCGCCGAACCGGCCGACCAGGCCGGACATCGCAAAAGACGCGGTTCCGGCGGTGGCCGGCCACCGTTGTTCGACCGGCAGGACTACAAAGCCCGGCATGCCGTGGAGTGCGGCATCAACCGGCTCAAACGGCACCGCGCCGTCGCGACCCGCTACGAGAAACTGGCTGTCAGGTTCGAAGCCGTGGTGCATGTCGCGGCGATCAACGAATGGCTCTGACCGTCGTGGCATGCTCAAACCCCCCAACGCGCGCTCACCAGAGGGACGGCAGCATGGCCGACTTCTACGACGCCGACTCCGAGAACGGCGACCACATCGCTGATCCCTCCGAAGACGCCCTGATCATGCTGCTGGAAGACCTCGACGCGGACGGCAACACCTTCGTCACCATCAACCCCGCCGACGACAGCGGCTGGTATGCCTCTGTCTCACTGCTCGATGACGGCGGCTATGAAGTCGAACGCGCCGACCCCGACCATCACCAGCACGACCTCACCACCAGCACCGACCTCGCCGCCATCGCAAAAGACCTCACGATCTGGCTGGCCGCCCGCGACTATCCCGGACGACCAACCACCCGCAGCTGACTTTTGAAACGCGCCCTAGCCCGGCGACCGGGTTCGTCGTCCACCACGACAACCGCGGTAGCCTCGCCGCTACCGCGGTGATGGCCGCGTCCCCTCACCCCCCGCCCGGCGACCCGTGGCGGCAGCAGCCCTGAGCCGGGTGAGCCCGGCACCGGTGGCACGGGGAGCGGCGGGCACTACCCCGGCGGCGCGCAGCCCGGTCGTGGTGCGTTCCACCCAGGGGTGCGCGCCACCTTGAGGACGCCCGGGCCGGCGGCGCTCGCAGCCGGCGCCGCCTCGAAATACTCCTCGCCCCCCGGCTCGGCCTGGGCCAGTCGCCGCCGGACCAGATTGTCGAGGTAAGGGCGGGCGAACGCCTCGGCCTGCCGGGCCGCCTGTTCCCACAACGGAAGCACCTGGCGTCCTCGTGCCGGTGCTCGTTGAGCGCGATGAGATCGGCCGATCAGCTCGCCCGGGCCCGGACGAAGGTGACGGCGGGCCCTTCCACGCTTTCCAGGGCTGTCCGTGCGCCGGCGCTGTCGCCCTGCCACGCGTATGCCCGGGCGGCGATGGTCGCGGCGTCGGCTGTGGTGATGCGCAGCCCGAGGCCGGCACCGAGCCGCAACGCCATCTCGGCGTCGGACAGACCGTCGCACAGCTGCCCGCTGCCGACCCGGACGAGCGCCCGCCGGCGCAGCATCCAGGCTTCGTCGCCGGGCGCGCCGCCCCGGAGGAAGTGGTCCACGCCCATCTCCCCGATCTCGAGCGCGGGCGCCGCGGCCCGTGAGCCGCGACGACGTCGGTCACGTCACCATGCGTCGCGGATGGGCGCGGCCCCACCGACTCCGATGTGGGTGAACGCGGCCCATCCGTGCACCGCGTCCGGGGCGTACAGGCCCTCGACGGACGCGTCCCGCATCGGCGCGACCCGGCGCGGCTCGGCGCCGGGCAGGCTCGCGTACGCGTCCATCAGGTCGTCCGGTCCCATCGCGCGAACCTCGCGCTGCGCCCCGGCGAGGGCCTGCGACACATCCCGGCACCGCACGAGGTGGGCATAGAACCGCTCCATCAAGACGGCCGCGATCTGGTCCTGGACCGGCCACAGCGTCGCCACCAGGTGTGCGAATCCGGCGACCAGCGCGGCCCGCACCAGGCCGGACATGTCACCGGCGAGCGTAGACGTGCCCTGGCCGGTCTGGCAGGCGGACAGCACGAGCAGGTCGCCGGTGATGGACGACCCGAGAAGATCCGCGACGGTGAGCCGGTCGTCCCCGGAGAGCACGACGTTCGACAGGTTCGGCAGACCCGGTCGTACGACGGCGTGGGAGGCCAGGTGCACGACGCCCCGGCCGGCCGCGAGCGGGCGAAGACCGGCCAGCGTCGCCCGTGACCCGAGCAATACCTCCGCGTCCGGCAGATGCCGCCGCACACCGAGAACCTCGCACCTGGTGCCCGGCAGTGGTGGCAGACCGGATCGGGTGTCCGGATCACCCACCAGCACGACACCGCGGCCGAGGTCAACCGCACGCCCGGCGCCGTGCCGATCGAGCAGCGACACCGCCGGCAAGCAGGAGACGTCATGCCTGTCGCCGAGCACGCCGTCCCCCCAGGGCAGCGCGGGGAAGGGCACCAGCAACAGGTCGCGATGCGGCACGACGATGATCCGGCGATGGTCCTCCAGCACCGTCCGGAACGGGCCCAGCAACAGGTCGGCCAGCTGCTGTGCGGCGTGCGGGTCGGTCTGACCGCGGCGCAGGGCGCGGTGCCAGCTCGCGATCGAACCGACCAGGCCCTCGGCCGCAGCCGGGCCGTGCGTGTGCACTGCGCCGTCGCCGGTAACCGCCCAAGCGACCAATTCGCCGCGGAAGTGGTGATAAGCGAGCAGGACCGTGCCGGCGGGCAGCCGCCGGACAGTACGCCCGAGGTCGCCGGGCCGCTCGACGCGCCGTGTCAGAAGCGCCGGGACGGTTCTGCGCACTCGTTCCTCGGCGGCGTCCAGCTCGGCCTCGGCCACGTCCAGTACCGGCCGGCGACGGCCGTCGGGCCCCTCGAAAGCGGCCGCCCAGCGGGAGTTCGCGGCCAACCAGTCGCCGACGACGCGCCGGGACCCTGCCGGCAGCGTCGCGAGATCCGTGAGCAGGGCGGCGGGAAGCCCTCGGGCGCGGTCCGCGGCGGCCAGCGCCTCGATCGCCCGCCCGTCGCCCAGCAGACCGGTGACCAGATCCCGGTATGCCTCGGCAACGGTCCAGTCGTCGGTCGCCGCGCTGCGCAACAGATCCCGCGTCAGCCCGTTCTGCCGCTGTTCGAAGAGATCGACCGCCTGGGCGGCGTGACGGGCCTGCTCGGCGTGGCGCCGCTGCAGCCGGCGCAGGCCGGCCAGCAACGCCGGCCGGGTCCATGGCGGCGGTACGGGATCCACCCGCCCGATGAGCCGCTCGGCCGCTTCCGGCTCTTCCAGCCGCACGTAGAGGAGAGTGGCCGGCAAGGGGGTTAGCTGCGTCTCGAGCCTCTGGGCCAGTTCGACGGCCGCCGCGCGCAGCGGGACCGACGCCAGCACGGCGCACAACAACTGTGGGTCGTGGCCCGATCTGTCGATGGCCGCGCCGAAGGCGGCCAGCGCCGCGTCCTCCTCGCCGGCGTCACGCAGGCGCTGTGCGTCGTACCACGCTGCGGTAGCGGGCGCCGAGCGCAGCTGACCGGTGAGCTCGTGGTGCACGGCGACCACCATGGCGGCCTCGTCGTCGTCGAACCGGACCGGCGCGGCGAGCACCTCCCGGATCCGCTGGGCCGCAGTAGTCACCAGATCCGGATCGGCCTGGGCATTCGCCTCCGCGGTCAGCTCGCTGGCCCGCACTGCGAGCCGCACCCACTCCACCGCTGACAGTGTGCGTCCCGTGGCCAGGGCCTCACTGAGCTCGATGTCGGCGAAGGCGAACCGGGCCCGGCGGTAGCCCGCGCCACCGTAGACGGAAGCCAGGTCGATCGAGACCGAAGCGCCGTCGTGCCGGTATCCGTCGCGACCGGCCAGTCGCTCCGCGAGGGACAGCGTCGCCCGCGCCCGCGTGAAGTCACCGTCGTCGCGCCAGCGGCGTGCCCGGACGGCCAGCAGGTGCACCAGGCCGCGGCGGTAGGACCGGCTGCCGTCCCGCTCGGACCAGCGGCGGACCGGGTCGATCTGGTCCGGCTCGACGTGGCCGGCAGTGGCCACCTCGTCGATCAGCCGGTGCACCTCGATCAGCGCGGCGAGCCCGCCGTCCCCGGACTCGCCGGCAAGCTGGCGGGCGCGGGTCAGCTCGTCGTCCCGGATCGGTGCCCGGTCGCGCATCCGGGCCAGATGCGCCCGTCGCATCGCCACCGTGGCGATTCCGGACCGGCTGCCGATCGCTGACCAGAGCAGTTCGGCCTCGTCGTAGCACTCGGCCGCCCGCCCGGCTGCCCGCTGGGTGATCGGCGGCCGGGCGGCTGCCGCCGCTGCGCCGAACGCCAGTCCGAGCGTGTCCGGGTGGCCGGACGGGTCGGCGAACCAGTCGCCGCGGGTCAGCGCCACGTGGGCCTGGGCCGCGGCGTCGCCGCCGGAGCAGGAACGGGTCTCACCCAGCAGCGCAGCGGCCGCCTCGGCGTCACCGTCCCGGAAGGCGAGGTCGGCCCGGGTCACCATCATGTACGACCGGGTCGCCGGCCCGAGCGGCGGCCACTCCCGCTCGATCGCAGCGAGCCGCTCCCGGGTGTGCCTGGCGAGCACGGCGAGGCCGGACCGACGCTCGTCCTCGGACATGGCGTGCGCGACCAGCAACTCGGGCACGACGGCGGTGGCGAGGACACCGAGCGGAGTCTCCCGGGTCGCACCGGTCAGCCGGCGACCGGCGACGACGAGCGCCTCGGCGGCGTCGCCGGCCAGCGCCGACCCGGCGCCGCGCGGCGTCCACTGACGGTCGAGCACCACCGCGGCGTAGCCGAGCGCCGCCCCGTCGCCGTCGTCCGGCAGGTTACGCAGGCGCCGCTGGGCCCGCTGAGGCTCGCCCGCGGCGAGGGCCGCCGCGACCTCGGTGGCCGGACGCTTCGCGACCCGCGCGCCGACCGGGTCGATGCGGTGCTGCCCGGTCAGCAGCAGGGCGGTGACCATCTCGGCCTGCGCCATGGTGTTCATGCCGGCTTCCCTTCCGGCACCGAAGTGCACACCTCGACAATCTTCGCGGTCCAGTCGGCGACCGAGTCCAGAGCCATGCTGCTGTCGCGCCGCGTGGCGATCAGGCCGAGCCGGCCGAGCACGCCGCGCAGGCCCGGCCCGGCGGACCGCGGAGCAGACATCGACCGCAGCGTCTCTCCCAGCCGGGGCAGGTAGAACGCTTCCGAGCTGAACTCCTCCTCGGACGCGAGCAGCAGAAACCAGTCGGTCACGTGGCTGCCGGGCTTGACCGGGCGGCCCGGGGGCAGCGACATCGTGATCGGCCCACCGCGGCCCGCGACGGCCGCCCACTCGGCCCGCACGAAGGCACCCTCGAAGAGGTCGGGGTCCATCCGGAACCGGTCGGTCAGGTCCAGCAGCACGCAGTACAAGCGCTTCGGGCCGGTGTTGCGGATGCGGACGAAGACGGACGGCGGGGTCCAGCCGGATGCGTCAGGGCGGTAGTGGAGCTCGACCTTGCCCTCAGGCAGCGCCTCCCGGTCGGCCGGAAGGGTCCGCTCGCCGGGAAGCGCCGGCACGATCTCGAGGCAGATCTGCTCGTCCAGCCCGGACCGCGGATTCGTCAGGGTGCGGATCTGGAGCCAGCGCGCGATGTGTTCGAGGTGGTCAACGGTGCGCGCCACCCCGGTGGCGTCCGCGGTGACCGGTCCGGTCAGCGGCACTCGGTCGGCGCTGGTGACCAGCAGGTCGCCGGACTCCCGGCAGTGCAAGCGGACAAGCTTGTCGGCATGGACGGCATCCGTGTCCGTGGCGACGCGGATGTGCGGCGACGGACCACCGCCCGGGCCGGCTGTGCAGACCGCGGTGGTGATCCGCTCACCCATCTCCGGGTCGCCCTCCACGACGACCGCGACGGGCGGCAAGGGCACCTGGGTCAGGACCATCCGATACTGCGCCTTGACGTCCGGCACCCACCCCACCGGTTCGACTGAACTGCGCAGATCTCCCGGCCGCACGACCCGGACCTCCCGAATCGGGCGCGCGCCGTACACGGCCAGCCGGGTTTCCTCGCCCGGCACGCACACCAAGCCGTGCAGCGTCCCGACGTTGACCTCCCACGTGCCCTGGAAGTGGCGCATCGTCACGTCCGCCGCCGGCCGATGGAGGGCGCCGCCGAGGAACTCCCGGTCGGCCAGATCCGCAGCGAAGACCTCCAGTGCGGGCAGCTGCTGCCGATAGCGGGCCTCGACCAGCGCGCGGGCATGGCTCCACACCGCGCGATAGGAGGCCCCCGGTCCGACCCGGCTCAGCGCCCGGCCGACCGCATGACTGAACACGCCGTGCACTACGCCGTCGCGGCGCGCTTCGTTGGCGAGTTCGTGCTCCTGGCAGGCAGCCAGGGCGATG
>NZ_JAUQWH010000245.1 GCF_030757795.1 Actinoplanes oryzae | reverse complement strand
TGAGCACCCCCAGCAGGATTCGAACCTGCGGCCTCGACGTTCGTAGCGTCGCGCGCTTTCCGGCTGCGCCATGGGGGCAAGAAAAAACCGCCGTGCGGATCGCGGCGGCGGCTCGGGTCGGGACGGGCTGGGGTCAGCCTCGTCGCCGGGCCGGGGCCGGGCGCTCGGTGTGGCGCATGCGCTTCACGACGGCCCCCTTCCGGTCGGTGGTGGTGCCGGGCACGGGACAAACGATAGGCCCGCCCGCGCCCGGCGTTCAACGCATTTATCCGCCGAGGTCTTTCAGGGCCTTGTCGGCGCCGCGGTGCAGGACCACGGGCGCGGTGTCGCGGGCCTTGGCGATGTCGATCTCCTTGGCGGCCGCGTTGGCCTGTTCGAGTTGCGGCTTGCGGTCGAAGAGGGCCTTCGTGAGGACGCAGGCCACGTTCGCGTCGAGGTTGTCGCGGACGAGCAGCACGTTGGGGACGATCACGGTCGGCACGTCCGCCGGTGTCTTGTATGTGGCCGCGGGGATGACTCCGGTCTCGTACACCGGATTGATCTTCTGCAGGGCGGGCAGGAGCGGGGTGATGTCCAGGAAGGCGACCTTGGCGCCCTGGGTGGTGAGCAGGTCGGTGATGCCGGGGGTGGGCAGGCCGCCGGACCAGAAGAGGGCGTCGATCGTGCCGTCCTTCATGCCGTCGACGGTCTTGGTGAGGTCGAGGCGCTGGGCCTGGACGTCCTTGGCGGGGTCGAGGCCGGCGGCGGTGAGGACGCGGTTGGCGATGACCTCGGTCCCGGACTTCGGGGAGCCGGTGGAGACCCGCTTGCCCCGCAGGCCGGCGACGTCCTTGATGCCGGCTCCGGCGCGTACGACGACCTGGGTGTAGTTGGTGTGGATGCGCGCGAGGGCCTGCACCGGTTGGGGCGCGGTGAAGCTGTTGCGCCCCTCGACCGCGTCGGCGGCGCTGTCCGCGAGCGAGAACGCCACGTCGAACTCGCCGGCGACGAGCTGCTGGATGTTCTGCACCGAGGCGCCGGTCTCGGAGGCGGTCGCCTTCACCTTGCCGCCCGCGGCGCCGATCTGTTCCGCGTACGCGTTCCCGAGCGCGAAGTAGACCCCGGTCGCGTTGCCCGTGGCGATGCCGATGCGCGTGTCGTTCGCCACGTCGCAGGTGACCTCGCCGCCGGTGTCCGTGGCCGCCTGGTCCTGCTGTCCGCCGCACCCGGCGAGGATCGTGCCCGCCAGGGCGAGGGCGAAGACCTTTCTCATGTCAATTGCCTCCTTCTCCAACAGAACGCGAGTGCCAGCACCAGCGCGATCACGCCGGCGAGGATCGTCAGCGGTGCCAGATAGAGCAGCAGCAGCCCGGCCAGCGCGCTCAGGACGCGGGTGGTGGTCCCGGCCGGTCCGATGCCGGGCACCCAGGCGCCGGTCGCGACGGCGAGGGCGGCCACGGCGAGGGCGGAGACGGCCGTCGTCCACAGGATGCTCAGGAACGCTCCGCGGGCGAGCAGGTGCGACCCCTGGTCGGTGAGGACGAACGCGATCGGGGCGAGGAAGGCCGGCAGGGCGTACTTGAGGGCCTGCCACATCGTCGGGACGGTGCGGCCGCCGGTGATCGCGCTCGCGCCGACGGCGGCCAGGGCGGTCGGGGGCGTGACCTCGGAGAGCACCGAGTAGTAGAAGACGAACATCGCGGCCGCCGGGGCGGGCACGCCGAGGCTCAGCAGGGCCGGGCCGATGATGACCCAGCCGATGATGAAGCTGGCGGTGACCGGCACGGCCAGGCCCAGCACCGCCAGGGCGACCGCGGCGAGTACGACCGTGAGCGCGAGCACCGCCGTGGGGTTGTCGGTGACCGCCTGCGCGCCGCTGACGAGCAGCGAGGCCAGCTGGGCGCCGAGACCGGTCTTGGTCGTGGTCGCGGTGATGATGCCGGCGGCGGCGCAGACGGCCACGACCGGGAGTACGCCGCGGACGCCCGCCGACAGCGCCTGGAACAGCCGCCGTGGCGTGAGCCGGTCGGGCCCCAGGAACGACAGGCCGAACGCCAGCAGGGTCGCGTAGACCACCGATCTCGTGGCGCTCTGGCCCAGGGCGAGCAGGACAATGATCAGGACGAGGGACGAGAAGTGGTAGCCGTACTGGAGGAGCAGCCGCCGCGCGCTGACGTCCGGCACCTCGACGGATCTGACCCCGAAGCGCCGGGCGTCGATCTCGACGGCGAGCACGATGCCCAGGTAGTAGAGCAGTGTCGGGATCATCGCCCAGCCGAGCACGGTCAGGTAGGAGACCTCGAGGTACTCGGCGACGATGAACGCGGCCGCCCCGAGCGTGGGCGGGGACAGGATCGCGCCGACCCCGGCGGCGGCCAGCATCCCGCCCGCCTGTTCCGCGGGGTAGCCGGCGCGGCGCAGCAGGGGCCAGGTGACCGCGCCGACGCTGACAGCGGTGGCCGTACCGGATCCGGAGACCGTGCCGAGCAGGAAGCCTGCGGCGACGGCGGTCCTGCCCGCGGCGCCCCGCGACTTGCGGGAGGCGGCGACGGACAGGTCGACGAAGAAGCGGCTCGCGCCGGAGAGGTCCAGCACGGCGCCGTAGATGGTGAACAGCACGATGTACGTGGCGGCGACGTCGAGCGGCGTACCGTAGAACCCGCTGCCCGAGTTGAACAGGGCGTCGACGATCTGCGCGAAGTCGAGCCCCGAGTGGGCCACGCTCCAGCTCTGCGGGAGCAGCCCGCCGTAATAGCCGTAGGCGAGGAAGGCCAGGCAGACGATCGGCAGCGCGAGTCCCGTCGTGCGCCGGCACGCCTCGACGATCAGCACCAGCAGCACCGCCCCGGCGAGCACGTCGGCGGTGCCGAGCAGCCCCTGCCGGTCGAGGAAGCCGTTGTAGCCGCCGGTCGCCGGGTTGAGCGGGTAGAGGCAGACCACCAGGCTGACCGCGCAGAGCACCCAGTCGACGACGGTCGGGCGGTCGCCCTTGGCGGCCGGCCGGCTGCGATAGGCCAGGAACACCAGCGGCAGGGTGCCGGCCAGGAAGACGATCAGATAGAACTGGCTGCCCTGCGGCAGGGGGCGGAAGATCTGCCACAGCACGAGTACGGCGACCAGCGCGGCCACCACGGCGACGCCCCGCCCCGTCACTCCGGTGAGTGATCTTGCGGGTAACTCCTCGTCATCGAAGTGAACGGCAGGTGGGTCGGCGGTGATCGAATCAGGACTTTGTGGCAAACTGCCGCCGGGCTTCGCGGCGACCGGGGGCGGCTGGATGTCACTCGGAGATCGACCGTCCTCCATGGAACGGACCGTACCGCGTCGTGGGCTCTTTGTAACCATGGATAAAACGGACAAAAAGAGTATCCGGGGCGGGGCCGGAGCGTTGATTGGGGTTATGGTGCGACGCTCATCGCTGCAGGAGATCCGGGAGCTCACGTACAAGCCCAAGGATGCCTGGTGGACCGTGCTCCTCGTGGACCCGGTCGCCGTGCACCTGGTGCGCTTCGTGTCGCCGTACCGGTGGATCACGCCGAACGTGCTCACCGGGCTGGCCACGATCCTCGGCCTCGGATCGGCGTACTGCTTCGCGCAGCAGGACCGCTGGTGGGTCGTCGCCGGCGCGCTGCTCTTCCACGTCAGCTTCATCGTCGACTGCATGGACGGCAAGATCGCCCGGCTCAACGGGACCGGCTCGATGTTCGGCACCTGGCTGGACTTCATGTTCGACCGGGTCCGCGTCTTCATCTGCGCCCTCGCGCTCTTCGGCGGTCAGTACGCGCGCACCGGTGACATCGCCTACCTGTACGTCATGATCGCCATGGTCTTCCTCGACCTCTTCCGCTATGTGAACGGCGCCCAGATGGGCCGGGTCCGCGCCTCGATGCGCGAGCGGCTGGAGGCGGCCCGGGGCCCGGTGCCCGAGCCCGTGGTCGAGCCGGCCGCCGAGGGCGCCGCGGTGGGCAAGCGGGGGCTGCGGTCCCGGATCGGGCGTACGCTCGCGCAGCACCGGATCCGGACGCACCTGTTCAGCGGCATCGAGTTCGAGATGACCGTGTTCATCATCGCCCCGCTGACCGGCTGGATCATCCCGGTCTCGATCGCCGCCGGCGCGTTGCTGCTGGTCTTCGAGCTGCGCCTGATCTATCGGCTGTGGCAGGCGACGCAGGCGTTCCCGGTCGCGCTGGCCAGGGCCGAGGCCGAGCGGGTCCTGACCCCGCAGCTGTGATCATCGCGGCCGGGACCTGACCCCGCAGCTGTGATCAACGCTTCGGGGGCTGGCGCCGACCGGCCCCCGAGGCGCACGATGCTGGCCATGTCGACCTTCCGGGCAGCCCGCGACTTCCTGCTCCGCCACGCTGAGGACTACGACACCGCCCGGGCCGGCTTCGCGTGGCCCGAGCTGGACGAGTTCAACTGGGCGCTGGACTGGTTCGACGTCATCGCCGAGGGCAACGACAAGCCGGCGCTGTGGATCGTCGAGGAGGACGGGAGCGAGGCCCGCTACTCGTTCGCCTCGCTCGCCGAGCGCTCCAACCGGGTGGCCAACTTCCTGCGGTCGCTCGGGGTGCGCCGGGGCGACCGGATCGTCGTCATGCTCGGCAACCAGGTCGAGCTGTGGGAGACGCTGCTCGCCGCGATGAAGCTCGGCGCGGTCGTGATCCCCGCGACGCCGCTGCTCTCCGCCGCCGACATCGCCGACCGCGTGTCCCGGGGCGGCGCGCGTTTCGTCGTGGCGCTGTCCTCGGCGGCGGCGCGGTTCCCCTCGTCGGACATCTGCCACATCTCGGTCGGCGACCCCGTGCCGGGGTGGCATCCCTTCTCGTACGACGCCTCGGCGGCGTTCGCGCCCGACGGGGTGACCCGGGCGACGGACACGCTGCTGCTCTATTTCACGTCGGGGACGACGGCGCGGCCGAAGCTCGTCGAGCACACCCACGCGTCCTATCCGGCGGGCCACCTCTCGACCATGTACTGGATCGGCCTGCGCCCCGGCGACGTGCATCTCAACATCTCGTCGCCGGGCTGGGCCAAGCACGCGTGGAGCAACGTCTTCGCCCCGTGGAACGCCGAGGCGTGCGTCTTCATCCACAACTACACGCGCTTCGACCCGGCCCGGCTGCTCCGCGAGATGGACCGCTGCGGGGTCACCAGCTTCTGCGCCCCGCCCACGGTGTGGCGCATGCTCATCCAGGCCGACCTGAGCGCGCTGCCCACCCCGCCGCGGGTCGTCGTGGGCGCCGGCGAGCCGCTCAACCCCGAGGTGATCGAGCAGGTCCGCCGCGCCTGGGGCGTCACCATCCGCGACGGCTTCGGCCAGACCGAGACGACCGTGCAGGTCGCCAACACCCCCGGCTCCCCGGTGCGGCCCGGCTCGATGGGCCGCCCGGTGCCCGGCTACGACGTCGTCCTGATCGACCCCGTCACGGGGGCCGAGGTCCCGGCGGAGGGCGAGATCTGCCTGGTCACGTCGCCGCGCCCGCTCGGCCTCATGACCGGTTACCACGGCGACCCCGAGCTGACCGCCCGGGCCATGGCGGGCGGCTGGTACCACACCGGCGACATCGGCTCCCGCGACGCGGACGGCTACATCACGTACGTCGGCCGCGCCGACGACGTCTTCAAGGCCTCCGACTACCGGATCTCCCCCTTCGAGCTGGAAAGCGTCCTGATCGAGCACGAGGCCGTGGTCGAGGCCGCCGTGGTCCCCTCCCCGGACCCCGTGCGCCTCAACGTCCCGAAGGCCTACGTGGTGCTGGCCGCCGGCTGGCAGCCCGACGAGGCGACCGCGAAGTCGATCTTCGAGCACTCGCGCGCCCACCTCTCGCCCTACCAGCGCATCCGCCGCCTCGAGTTCACCGACCTCCCGAAGACGATCTCCGGCAAGATCCGCCGCGTCGAACTCCGCGAGGCCGAACAGGCCAAGCAGGCCGCCGCCGAGGGCGCCGTCCCCGAGGCCGAGTTCCGCGACTGAGCCCCCTCCGGGCGCGCGATCGCGCTGTCCCCGCGGCCGGGTTCCGTGACCGAGCTTCTCGGGCGCGTGATCGCACTGTCCTCGCGGCCGGGTTCCGTGACCGAGCTCCTCGGGGCGCGCCGATCGTGCTCAGTCCGGGGCTCGGTGCCGGCCACTGCCCACGGGCTGGGCGGCGCGGGCGGCGGTGCCGCGCTTGACGGAGTACATGGCGTGGTCGGCGGCGCGCAGGGCCTGGTCCGGGTCGTCGGTGGCGGCGGCGAGGTGGACGCCGACGCTCGCGCCGATGCGGACCTCGTTGCCGAGGACGCGGAAGGGGTGCTCGAGGGCGGCGCGGACGCGGGCGTTCATCGAGTGGGCGTCGGCGGGGGTGGTGATGCCCGGCATGAGGACCACGAACTCGTCGCCGCCGACGCGGGCGAGGACGTCCTGCTCGCGTACGCAGGAACTCAGGCGGGAGGCGACCTGGCGGAGGAGGTCGTCGCCGGCCTCGTGACCGTAGCGGTCGTTGACGGGCTTGAAGCCGTCCAGGTCGACGAAGAGCACGGCCACGGGCGAGTCGCGCAGGGACGAGCCGAGGGCGTCCTGGAGCCGGCGGCGGTTGGGCAGGCCGGTCAGGGCGTCGTGCTGGGCCTCGTGGGCGAGCCGTTCCTGGAAGGCCCGGGTCTCGGAGATGTCGCGGGCGTTGATGACGATGCCGGCGAGGGCCGGGTTGTGCCTTTGATTGCTGGCGGTGAACTCGAACCAGGTCGCCTCGCCGGCCGCGTTGAGGATGCGGGTCTGCAGGCGCAGCACGCCCGCCCGCCGGCTGCGCAGGCCGGCGAAGGCCTCCTCCATGCGGGGACGGTCGCCGGGGTGGACCAGGTCGAAGACGTTGGTGCCCTGCAGGGAGCCCGGCGGGAAGTGCAGGACCGACGCGGCGCTGGGGCTCGAGAACGCCACGTGCCCCTCCTCGTCGAGCACGGCGACCATGTCGGGGGCGTGCTGGAAGAGGGCCTGGAACCGCTCGTCGGCGCGCCGCCGCTGGACCTGGGACCGGTAGCCGAGGATCAGGATGCCCACCGCGCCGATCACCAGCATGGCCAGCAGCGCGAGGTTGATCGTCTGGCTGCGGCTGTGCACGGCGCCGTCGAAGGAGGCCCGGGACTGCGTACGCACGTAGGCCCAGCCGCCCGGCAGCAGGTCGCCCGTGACGACGACGGCGACCTGCCGGGTGCCGCCCGCCGAGTACTCGACGAAGATGGAGCCGCTCGGATGTGCCGCGGCCGCCGCGACGATCGCCGGGTCGACCTTGGTGCCGACCACGCCCGCCTCGCTGCTGAAGCCGACCGTCCCGGTGCCGTCGACGATCGTGGTGAGGTGCGCGGTGCTCTTGAGCTTCGCCGTGTACGCCTGCAGCGTCGTGGTCGTCAGCCGGCTGAACCCGGTGAGGATCCCGGCCGCCGCCCCGCCCACGACGACGGGCACCGCCACGCCCTGCACGGCGACGGGAGTGCCGTCCGCGGCGGTCGCCGTCATCACGGGGGAGAAGGCCGGCTTGCCCTCGGTCAGCAGCGCGCGGAGCACCTGATAACCGTCGTCCGACGCGGCGGGCAACGGGTGGGCGCGGGTGGTGGTGAGCGCGGTGCCGTCGGGGGCCGAGAGCACAGCGCCGTACGGGAAGAGGGCGGACTCGGCCACGTACTCCTCCAGGGCAGCCCTGTCGCCCGCGTCGCCGGCGGCGAGGTGGAAGGAGTGACCCGCGACGAAGGCCGCGAGGTCCTTGGCCGCGAGCAGCTGCATCTGGCCGGCGAGCGTCGCGTTGTTGACCGCGAGGGCCTCCGTGTCGGTGCGGTGCACGGTGTCGGCGGCGCGGAGGGCGGACCGGTTGACGAGCACGCCGACGACCCCGACGGCGATCAGCAGCACCACGCTGACGACGACGGCGATCCAGTTGCGCAGGCGCATCGGTCCTCCCTCGGCTGAGCCCATCGGACGGCGGCCGGGATTCCGGAGGAAACCGGCCGGGTCCATTGATGCGCCCTCTCGCTACGGGAGGTGCAAATCGCGGTCAGCGGCGCCAGGGCGGCGGCCGGCCC
This sequence comes from Actinoplanes oryzae, assembly GCF_030757795.1. GTDB lineage: Bacteria > Actinomycetota > Actinomycetes > Mycobacteriales > Micromonosporaceae > Actinoplanes. Next base: position 1,881 of record NZ_JAUQWH010000245.1, on the reverse strand, counting down.
TGCAGCCACCACTGGAGGGAGCGGGTGACCTGCGGCAACACGAGGTAGGTCATCAGCGGGGTGAGGCACAGCGTGGTGACGAGAGTGCGCAGGACCACATTCCAGTGGCCCGTGACGTGACCGAGGGTGACCGCTGCGAGCAGGCTGAGCGGGAAGAAGCCCAGCCAGATCGTCACCGCCTGCTTCCAGCGCGGCGGCGGGGCGGGCTGCGGGGTCAGGTCGTCGACCGAGTGCTCGCGGGGCGGGTCGAACCACCCTTCGATCCCGGTACGCCGCTCGACGCGCGTGTGCTCGACCATGCCCTGGGCCGACGAGAGCCACCACTGCCGTTGCGGTGATTCCTCCCACGCGTGCAGGGCGTCCGCGTCGGCGAAGCGGTAGAGCATGTGCCAGTCGGTGGACCCGAGCGCGGGGCGGACCCAGCCGACGCCGAGGAAACCGGGGAAGTGCTCGGCGAGGGCGGTGCCGGCGCGGACCCAGGCGAGCATCTCCGCGTTGCGGGAGGGGTCGGCCCGGCGGGTGATCGCCACGGTCACGGCGAGCGGCGGGGGTGCGGTTTCCATTCCCACATTCTGGACTGCGGGCGGTCGGGCCGCGCGGTGATGATCGCCTCACCGCCGAACTTGTCCACAGGCCCTCCGCCAAGATCGCCCCGGGCCGGTAGGTTCGCTGACCATGACACGCCTTCGAAAGCTCTCGATGGCCGCGGCCGGTCTGCTCGTGCTCGCCGCGACCAGCGGTTTCACCTCGTCCGCCCCGGCACCCTCGTGGCGGCTGTCCGACACGGGTGTCACCGCCCGCTTCCGTGGCCTGGCCCCGGTCAGCGACCGCGTGGCCTGGGTGGCCGGCTCCGGCGGCACCATCCTGCGCACGGTCGACGGCGCGCGCACGTGGCAGCGCGTGGATCCGCCGGGCACCGCCGACCTCCAGTTCCGTGACATCGAGGCCTTCGACGCCGACCACGCCGTCGCGCTGACGATCGGCGAGGGCGACCAGTCCCGCCTCTACGCGACGGCCGACGGCGGCCGCACCTGGAGCGAGACGTTCCGCAACGAGGACCCGGCGGCCTTCTACGACTGCGTGACGTTCCTCGACCGCCGGCACGGGCTGGCGCTCTCCGACCCGGTCGACGGTAAGTTCCGCATCCTCGCCACCGCCGACGGGGGCCGCACCTGGGCGGTGCTTCCCTCCACCGGCATGCCCGCGGCGCTGGCGGGCGAGTTCGCCTTCGCGGCGAGCGGCACGTGCCTGGTCTCCGCCGACCGGGCCGGCGCGGGCCGGGCCTGGTTCGCGACCGGCGGCGGGGAGCGCGCCCGGGTGTTCGCCACGACCGACGGCGGCCGCACCTGGCGGGTCACCGACAGCGGCATCCCCAGCGGCCCGAGCGCCGGCGTCTACAGCCTCGCGTTCCGTGACCCGTGGCACGGCGTCGCCGTCGGCGGCGACTACGCGGTGCCGGAGACCGCCCCGGACGCCGCGGCCACCACCCGCGACGGCGGCCGCACGTGGCAGCCTGCCCGCACCGAGCCGGGCGAATACCGCTCCGGCGCGGCCTGGCTGAGCGCGTCGACCGCACTGGCTGTCGGCCCGACCGGCAGCGACATCAGCTACAACGGAGGACGCACGTGGCAGGAGTTCGACGGGGGCAGCTTCGACGCGGTCCTGTGCGCGGGCGGCTCGTGCTGGGCCAGCGGTGAGCAGGGCCGCGTGGCGAAACTGACCTGGAAGCGATGAAAGAGAATCTCCAGAGCGCCGGATGGATCATCGGCGGCATAGCCGGGCTGACGCTCTGCGTGTGCTGCGGCTCGTCGGTGCTGTCCGGCGTCGAGGACATGTACGAGACCACCCCGCACGCCGGCCTCGCCACCCTGGCCGCCGTCG
>NZ_JAUQWH010000244.1 GCF_030757795.1 Actinoplanes oryzae | reverse complement strand
AGTCGGCGTAGCCGGTGGCCACGTCGACCTGGGCCCAGAAGCGGTGGTAATTGAAGGTCGGCGCCGGGCCGCCCTTCAGGTACGCGTCGACCTTCGGGTAGTCGGGGTCGTTCTTGTAGAAGGAGCGGATGTCCAGGAACGAGACGCCCGGCTTGATGACGTCGCCGTTGGGCATCGTGCCGGACCAGCCCGGCGGGATGTAGATGCCCTGGCCGGTCGCCGCGTCGTACACGTCGTCCATGCGGTTGTAGTCGGCCCGGGTCTCGGTGACCGAGACGCCCTTGCTGTCCTTGTACGCCCAGATCGCGTCGAGCAGCCCCTTGGCGGCCGTCTTCGCGGCGGCGTCGCCGGACTTGGCGGCGTAGTAGGTGAGCAGCTTGGCGAGCGAGCCCGCCACGCCCAGGTCCTGCCCGGTGCTCGTGACGGTGACGTGCAGGCCGGAGTTGGTGCCCGGGGCGGCGGCGTTCCAGGTGTCGGGCTTGCCGGTCCAGGCCAGGTCGGACGGGATGGCGAAGGAGGTGGCCCCGATCGTGGTGTTGGCGAGCGCCCACGGGACCCACTTGTCGAGGACCGTCTTGGCCTTGGTGTCGCCGGTCAGGTAGTAGTACTCGGCGAGGCGCTCGAGGGACCAGGTCTGCATGCCGAACCAGCGGTTGGACGGCGGGTCGGCGTAGACGGGGGCCTCGACGTAGGACAGGCCGTAGAACGTCGGGGTGCCCGCCGGCGGCGCCTGGTAGGAGCCGTTCCAGCTGTTGGTGGCGCCGCCCGCGATGGCGCCCTCGGAGGACTGCAGCCAGCGGTAGAACTCGAGCTGCCGGTTGAGGCTGGCCTGCCAGTCGGCCTTGGCGGTGGCCGACTTGGGGGTGAGGACGCCGACGTTGGAGAGCACCCAGGCGGCCATCGGGTTCTGGTAGCCGAAGTGGCTCGTGCTGGATCCGATCCGCCAGGCCCAGCCCGCGCTGGTGTCGGTCGCGCCGCCCCAGGCGTAGTACCAGCTCATGAGGTTGTTGGAGCTGCTCTTGCCGGTGCCCGCCGCGCACGAGGTGGACGTACATCCGGGGTTCTTGAAGTATTTGTCGTAGAACGAGTAGCGCAGGTAGTCACCCATCTTCGCGGCGCTGGCCACGGCCGCGGAGATCTCGGACGCCTTGCCCTGCTCCGAGGCCCACGTGTACGCCCAGTAGGCCGCCTGCACGGCACGGGAGTCCGCGTCCGGGGCGTTGGTGTACTTCCACTGCTTCGCGTACGAGGCGTCCTGGGTGAACAGGTCGAGATAGCCGTTGGGGCCGCCGTGGGCGAACGTGTCGCAGGACGGCTGCGGCACGGTCTCGAACGTCGACTCCTGCGGGCCGCGCTGGAACGTGTTGATGGAGACGACCCGGGTGGTCTCGTCGCCGCAGTGCCCGAAGCCGTACACGTTGTCGACGTCGAGCAGCCAGTGCATGCCGTAGATGTCCGAGGTCCCGTACGTCGTCTTCAGCTCGTTGGCCAGCGGGTCCTGGCCGACGCTCACCGACGGGTCGAGCTTCGACGGGTACTGCGACGGCTGCGGGTACTCGGCGGCGTAGGTGGCCGGCTTCGACGGGTCGTACTTGTCGTTGGTGGGCTGGTCGGCGTGCGACGGGATGATGTACTTCTCCATCGTCTGCCACGCGGTGTTGAACGGCGCCCACTCCCCCGTCACCTGGCCGTGCTCGGCCTCGAGCCACAGCCAGTAGCTGAACGCCTCGGAGGTCGTCTCGTGCCCGTGGTCGGGCGCCTCGTCGATCAGCGTCTCGATCGAGTGGTAGGGCACGCCCTCCTGACTGAAGTAGCCGTTGGCCGGGTTCTTCAGGTCGGCGTACAGCTGCGCGAAGCGGGCGCTGGCGCTGTTCTCCGCGAGCACGGACGCGCTGATCGTGGCGGTGTCGACGCCGGTGCCGCTCGCCGAGAAGGTCGCCGTGCTGTTCAGGGCGGCGGAGGCCGTGGCGGCGACGGTGACCGTCTGCGCGGTGTTCCAGTTCGCCGTGGTGAAGGTCAGCGACGCCGGACTGGCGGTCACGGCGGTGGATCCCGCGGACCGCGCGACGGCCACCGTGACGTTTGTGGTGGGCGCCTTCGAGAGCTTCACCGCGACCTGCTTGGAAGCGCCCGGCGCCACGGTCACCGACGACGGGGTCGCCACGACCGCCGGGTTCGCCGACGCGTCGACGTAGACCGGGACGTCGGCCGTGGTGCTGCGGACGCCGGCCGAGTCGAAGGACACCGCCTGGACCCGGTAGGCCGCCGTCTGCGCGGGGACGCCTGTCCACGTGTACGCGTACGGGGCGCTGGTGTCCGTACCCAGCAGCAGTCCGTCGTGGTAGAACTCGACCTTGCTGATCGTCCGGCCGCCGGAGGCAGCGGCCGTGGCGGTGATCGGGATCGAGGCGGGCGCGGTGTAGCGGGTGTTCGCGGCCGGCGCGCTGATCGCCACGGTGGGTGCGGCCGCGGCGCCGGTGCACGGGGTGCCGTTCAGGCTGAAGGACGTGGGCAGCGGGTTCGCCGAGGTGAACGTGCCGTTGAAGCCGGTGTTCACGGTCGCCCCGGTGCCGAGGCTGCCGTTCCAGGCGACGTTGGCCACGGTGACGTGCGCGCCGCTCTGGGAGTAGGTGCCGCTCCAGCCCTGGGTGACCCGCTGGCCGGCGTCGGGGAAGTCGTACTCCAGCGACCAGGTGCTGACCGGGTCGCCGGTGTTCGTGATCGCGATGTCGCCGGTGAAGCCGCCGGTCCACTGGCTGGCCACCTTGTACGTGACGCTGCAGCCGGCGGCGGCGAAGGCGGGTGGAGCGGCGGTGAGGACCAGACCGGCGCCGAGGAGCACGGCGCCGCCGGCCCGGAGGGCTCTGGATCGCATGGTGGCCTTTCCGGTCGGACGGAGGGTGGGAGCGCTCCCAAGACTGTGTGCGCCCCGTCACACGCGCGTCAAGAGCCCGCAACAAATTCATCGATGTTCGGCGATATTGACAGCTCGAACCGCCGCCGGTAGGCATAGGGGACCGTCGTGGGAGCGCATCCACACGAGGGAGGAACAGCCATGCGGCTCCCCGCACTGCTCGCCACCGCGTCCCTGATCGTCGCGCTGACCGCCGCCCCGGCCGCGGCCGCCACGTCACTCGCCCAGCTCGCCACCGCCCAGGGCGTCGACATCGGCGTCGCCCTGGATCCCGGCCGCCTGTCCGAGGCGCCGTACCGGACCATCGCGGACACCGAGTTCAATCTGGTCGTCCCGGAGAACGCCATGAAGTGGGACGCCACCGAGCCCGTCCAGGGCCAGTTCACCTTCACCGCCGGCGACACGGTCGCGGCCTACGCGGCCCAGACCGGCAAGGAGCTGTACGGCCACACGCTCGTCTGGCACAGCCAGCTGCCGTCCTGGGTCTCCGCCCTCGACGCCACCGCCCTGCGCGCCGCCATGCTGAACCACGTGACGACCGTCGCGAGCCACTTCGCGGGCAAGGCCGGCTCGTGGGACGTCGTCAACGAGGCGTTCTCGGACAACGGCGACGGGTCCCGGCGCACGTCGGTCTTCCAGACCAAGCTCGGGGACGGCTGGATCGCCGACGCGTTCCGGGCCGCCCGGGCCGCCGACCCGGGAGCCAAGCTGTGCATCAACGACTACAGCATCGAGAACATCGGCGCGAAGAGCACCGCGATCTACAATCTGATCCGCGACTTCAAGGCCCAGGGCGTCCCGATCGACTGCGTCGGCTTCCAGGCGCACCTCATCCTCGGCCAGGTGCCCGGCGACATGCGTGCCAACCTGCAGCGCTTCGCCGACCTGGGCGTCGACGTCCGCGTCACCGAGCTCGACGTGCGCATGGCCACCCCGCCCGACGCGGCGAAGCTCGCCCAGCAGGCGAGCGACTACCGCGCGGTCGTGACGAACTGCCTCGCGGTCGCCCGCTGCCAGGGCGTCACGGTCTGGGGCATCACCGACAAGTACTCCTGGATCCCCGGCGTCTTCCCCGGCCAGGGCGCGGCGCTGCTGTGGGACGACAACTACGCCGCCAAGCCCGCCTACCAGGCCGTCGCCGAGGCCCTGGGCGGCACTCCCGAGGAGCCGGCGCCGGCGGGATGCCGGGTGTCCTACTCGGTGGCCAGCCAGTGGAACAGCGGGTTCACGGCCGCGATCACGATCACCAACACCGGGAGTACGGCGTGGAGCGGCTGGGACCTCGGCTTCTCCTTCGCCGCCGGTCAGACCGTGAGCCAGGCCTGGAACGCCACCGCCACCCAGACCGGCACCACGGTCGCCCTGCGCAACGCCTCCTACAACGCGACCGTGGCCCCGGGCGGCAGCGTCTCTCTCGGATTCAACGGCACCCACACCGGCGCCAACCCCGCCCCGGCCGCCTTCACCGTGGGCGGCACCGCCTGCGCCTGAGAAGTTCACCGGGCGTTCCCCGGCCCGTTTCCCGGCACCGTGCACGCTGGGTTTCCGCTGCGGAACGGGGGCCGCCCGGTGACTCTGACGCTCAACACGACCATCGCCCTGCTCAGCGTCGCCGTGCCCGCGCTGGCGTTCGTCTGGGAGTTCGCGGTCGTCCGGCGCAAGCGGCTCGGCTACCGCGTGCAGATGGACTCGCGGGCGTCGGACACCGCGCACGCGCCCGGCGCCGAGGTGCTGCGGCGCATCGGGGCCAACGGCGACACCCAGCTGCGCGATCCGTCCTTCGTGCTCATCCGGGTGGAGAACGCCGGCTGGATGGAGATCGACGAGACCGACTACCTGGCCCCGGCCGACGACCCGACCGGCCTGCGGGCGGTCTTCCGGGGCCGGCGCGTCGTCGGCATGGCGCTCACCGAGTACAGCCACGACGCGCTGGTGCACTTCTTCACCAGCGGCGCCCAGGAGCGGCCCGGCTTCCGCAGGGAGGAGCACGACGGCGCCGGCGTGCTGTGCCTGCCGAAGGTGAAGCTCAACAACGGCGCCTACTACAAGGTCATGGTCGTGCTGGCGCGCACCGCCGGCGACGACGGCAAGGAGTTCGAGGCGCCGTCGTTCGAGGCCGACCTGCTCGCCCGGCGCCTCCGGATGCCCGGCCGCGGCCCCGGCCTGCTCGCCCGGCTGCGGGCGGGACGCACCGAGAGCCACACCTTCGCCTCGCGGGCCGCGCTGGTCCTCATCGGACTGCTGACCACGGCCGTGCTCGCCCAGTCGGGCCTGACGCTGTTCGGCAGGCAGGACCCGCCGCCGCTGGACTGCGTCGGCGGCACCCTGCACCTGCACGGTTCCACCGCCTTCGAGCCCGCCGTACGCCGGGCCGCCGAGACCTATCAGCGGCTCTGCGCCGCCAAGGGCGCCCGCATCGACGCCACGGACTTCCAGGGCAGCGGCGCCGGCATCACGGCCCTCGAAGCCGTCGGCAACGACGCCGGCGAGCTGGGGACCGCCGGGGTCGGGAACCACCTCACCTTCCACGACGGCGAGCCGGAGGGCCCGCACCCGCAGCTGCTGGCCCGGCCCGTCGCGTACTCGCTCTACACGCTGGTGGTCAACCCGGACGCCCGGGTCCGGACGCTGACGCCGGCCCAGATCCGCGATATCTACGCCGGCCGCATCACCCGCTGGTCCGACGTGAAGGGCGCCGACCTGCCGATCAACCTGGTCAACCGCTCGAGCACCTCGGGCACCCGGCAGGCCCTGGTCGAGCGCGTCCTCAACGGGCCGGGCGCCACCACGCGCGTCGACGTCCCGCCGGCCACCACCCCCGACTGCGCGGCGCTGGGCAGGGACAAGCCCGGCAGCTGCGAGGCCGACAGCACCCGGGCGCTGCTGGAGACGGTCGGTGAGGTCCCCGGGGCGCTCGGCATGAGCGAGGTGAGCAACGCCGCCGGCGCTGAGCAGGTCGTCCAGGTGCGCATCGGCCAGGTGCCCGCCACGCTGGCCGGCGTCGAGGACGGCAGGTACCCGTACTGGCAGACGGAGATCGCCTACACGTACGGGGAGCTGCCGGCCGACTCGATCGCGGCGGGCTTCCTGCGCTACCTCACCGACCAGGGCGGCAAGGACATCCTGCGCGAGTTCGGCAACCGCCCCTGCTCCGAGACCGAGTTCCCCCTGGTCTGCGAGCCGGCGTGAGTCACAGGCGCTGGAGCTGGGTGACGACCATGGCGACGGCGAAGAAGCCGTAGAAGGCGATGGCCGCGAGCATGCCGCCGAGGCGCCAGCCCCGCAGGCGTACGGGGGACGGCAGGTCGCGGGTGTTGAGGCGCACCAGCAGGATCGAGTAGAGCAGCGTGACCACCGAGGCCGCGCATGTGGAGACGATGAGCAGGCCGAGCGGCTGGGTGAAGCCGGCGAGCAGGATCAGCGAGCCCAGCACGATCTCGGACCAGACGACGGTCAGGTAGAGCCGGGGCTCGGTCCAGCGGGCCGACCCGGCGAGATAGTTGCGGCGCAGGAAGTCGGCGGCGAGGCGGCCGATGATGTCGAGCAGGCCCATGGCGGCCGCCCACAGCGACACCGTCGCGACGGCGAGGAAGAGCACCTTGAGCCAGCCGCCCACCTCGGCCGCGAAGATGTCCGCCTGGATGCGCAGGAACGAGGGGCTGTTCTGGAGGTCGCCGCGGCCGAAGAGGGTCTCGTAGGCCAGCAGGCTCATCACGCCGATGGTCACGAAGCACACCGCGACGAACGTGACGAGGTGCTCGATGTTGGCGCGCCGCCACCAGACCGTCCAGCGGTCCTGGGAGCCGGGCGGGAAGGCGTACCGGTCGGCACCGGCGGCCTCGGTGCGGCCGGTGACCGGGGAGATCAGCTGCGGCACGTGGGCGCCCATGCCGTAGCGCTTGTCCCGGATCCAGTTGGACAGGACCAGGTTGTGGACGCCGCCGGCGCCGGCCGCCCCGATCGCGCTGAGCAGGAGCGTGAACGAGATGCCCTCCGGGATGCGCCCGAACTCGGTCACGGTCGCCCGGGCGCCCTCCCCCCAGGTGGACAGCGAGATCACGAAGACGACCACGACCGCGAGGAAGAACAGGGTCAGCGCCACCTTGGCCGTCTCGACCCGTTCGACGGTCGTGTAGATCACCTTGGAGAAGGTCAGGAGGACGCCGATCGCCACGAGGACGCCGACGGTGATCCCGACCGGGTCGCCCCCGCCCACGAGGTAGGTGAGGACGGTCGAGCCGCTGGTGGCCCAGCCCGGCCAGACGTACTGGAAGGCGCCGGCCAGGCAGATGAGCACGCCCCAGCCCTTCCACCAGCGGGAGAAGCCCGCGACGGCGGTCTGCCCGGTGGCGAGGGTGTAGCGCTCGATCTCCATGTTGATGACGAACTGCACGGCCAGGGTGGTGAAGGCGAGCCAGAGCAGGCCGAGGCCGCCGATCGCGGTCAGGTACGGCCACAGGATGATCTCGCCGGCCGCCATGCCGATGCCGACGGCGACGACGCCGGGGCCCACCATGCGGCGCAGCGGCGGGGGTTCGGGGAGCTCACGGGTGAGGACGGTGCTCGTACGCATGGGGCGCTCCAATGAGGTCGGCGACGTGCCGCAGCATCCGGGCGGTGCCGGGGGCGCGACCGGTGAACAGCTCGAACGCGGCGGCGGCCTGGAAGGCGCACATCGCCGCGCCGCCGGCCGCCCGCACGCCGGCCGCCCGGGCGGCGCGCAGCAGCTCGGTGTCCACCGGCAGGTAGACGATGTCGACGACCCACAGGCCCGGGTGGAGCAGGCCGGTGGGCAGGGGTGAGCCGGGGTGGGCGGCCATGCCGACCGGGCTGGCGTTGACGACGCCGTCGGCGGCCGGGACGAGCTGTGGCAGGTCGCCGGGCGCGGCGGTGGCGATCCGCCCGGCGGCGAACGGGGACGCGGCCAGGGCCGTCCGGCGCGCGGCGTCCGGGTCCACGACGGTGAGCCGGCCGGCGCCCAGGGCGAGCAGGGCGTACGCGCAGGCGGCCCCGGCACCGCCCGCGCCCAGCTGCACGACGTGGCCGGTGGCGGCGGCCGGCAGGTGCAGCCGGAACGACTCGGTGAAGCCGTACGCGTCGGTGTTGTGGCCGTGCCGCAGCCCGTCGCGGAAGACGACGGTGTTGACCGCGCCGATCGCCCGGGCCTGCGGCGACAGGTCTTGGAGCAGCGGGACGACCTGCTGCTTGAACGGATGGGTGATGTTGAGCCCGGCGTAGCCGTCGCGTTCGGCGAGGTCCAGCACGGCCTCGGGCGCCTCGTCCCGGTCGAAGAGGGTGTAGGCGAGGTCGATCCCCTGGTGCGCCGCCTCCGTGCGGTGCAAGGCGGGCGACAGCGAGCCGCCGATCCCCGCACCGACCAGGCCACACCGCACCATAAGATCAACCCATTTCAATGTACGAACTGGTACGTTAGTTATCCGATGTGGCGCACGTCACTGTCAAGAGGTGCGGAGGCAACGATGCTCCTGAGCGTGGAGAGGCAACGCGACGCCGAACGGACCCGGGCGGACATCCTGGACGTGGCCACCGGCGAGTTCGCCGACCGCGGCTACGGCGGCGCCCGGGTCGACGAGATCGCGGCGCGGACCCGCACGACCAAGCGGATGATCTACTACTACTTCGGCGGCAAGGAGCAGCTCTACCAGGCGGTGCTGGAGCGGGCGTACGCGCAGATCCGCGCCGCCGAGCGCGCCGTCGACCTCGACCACCTCGACCCGGTGGCCGCCGTGCGCCGCATCGCCGAGGTGACGTTCGAGCACCACGAGGCCCATCCCGCCTTCGTCAAGCTGGTCGGCGCCGAGAACGCCCAGCACGCCGAGCACGTGGCCCGGCTCGCCGGGGCGAACAGCTCCGCCGTCGGCCTGCTGCACGGCGTCCTGGAGCGCGGCCGGCGCGAGGGGGTCTTCCGCTCCGGCGTGGACGCCCTCGACGTGCACATGCTGATCAGCTCGTTCTGCTTCTTCCGGGTCGCCAACCGGCACACCTTCGGGGCGCTGTTCGGCCGCGACCTGCTCGACCCGGCCCGCCGCGCGCACTACCGCGAGATGCTCGGGGACCTGCTCACGCGGTACCTGCGGCCGTGACCCGCGGCATCGCGACGGTGTGCCTCTCCGGCACGCTCGACGACAAGCTCGCCGCCGCGGCGGCCGCCGGGTTCGACGGCATCGAGCTCTTCGAGAACGACCTCGTCGTGTCGCCCCGCTCCCCCGCCGAGATCCGCGCCCGCTGCGCCGATCTGGGCCTGCGGATCGACCTCTACCAGCCGTTCCGCGACTTCGAGGCGGTGCCGCCCGCGCTCCTGGCGGCGAACCTGGCCCGCGCGGAGCACAAGTTCGCCGTCATGACCGGGCTCGGGGCCCGCACGCTGCTGGTCTGCTCGTCGGTGTCGCCGGACACCGGCGCCGACGACGACCTCGCGGCCGAGCAGCTCGCCCTGCTCGCCGACCGGGCGGCGGCGCACGGGATCCGCGTCGCCTACGAGGCGCTCGCCTGGGGCCGGCACGTCTCCACCTGGGAGCACGCGTGGCGCATCGTGCGGCGGGCCGGGCACCCGGCGCTCGGGCTCTGCCTCGACTCCTTCCACGTCCTGTCGCGCGACCCGGACCCGGCGGGCATCGCGGGGATCACGCCGGGCAAGATCTTCTTCGTCCAGCTCGCCGACGCCCCGCGGCTGCGCATGGACGTGCTGCAGTGGAGCCGGCACCACCGGCTCTTCCCCGGGCAAGGCGCCTTCGACCTGCCCCGGTTCGTGGCGCTGTGCCGGGCCGCGGGCTACGCGGGGCCGCTGTCGCTCGAGGTGTTCAACGACGTGTTCCGGCAGGCCGACCCGTACCGGACCGCGGTCGACGCCATGCGCTCGCTGCGCGCGCTCGACGAGCTGCCCCCGGCCCCCGAGCTGGCCGGGCACGCCTTCACCGAGCTGGCCGTCGACGGCACGACCGGCCCCGGGCTGCGGGACGCCCTGCGCCGCCTCGGTTTCGGGCACACCGGCCAGCACCGCAGCAAGCCGGTCGAGCTGTGGGAGCAGCGGGCCTGCCGGATCGTGCTCAACAGCGCGG
>NZ_JAUQWH010000243.1 GCF_030757795.1 Actinoplanes oryzae | reverse complement strand
TCGTCGCCGTTCGACACGTACGCCGATCTGCCGTCCGGTGACACCGCGATCACGCGCGGGCTGCCGCCGACCTTGACCGTGCCCGTGACGGCCCCGGTGAAGCCGTCCAGGACCGACACCGTGTCGTCGCCCTCGTTGACCACGTACGCGTGGCTGCTGTCCGCCGCGAACGCCACGCTCTGCGGATCCTTGCCGACCCGGAGCGGCCCGATGCGGTGGAAGTCGCGGGCGTCGATGAGGTCCGCGGTGTCCGCCTCGTAGCCGGCGGCCAGCACCCGCTTCCCGTCCGGCGACACGGCGACACTGTGCGGCGCCTTGCTCACGGGGATGGTCTTGAGCACCTTGCCCGTACGCATGTCGAGCACCGCCACGGCGTTCGACTCGTGGTTGGCCGTGTAGGCGCGGGCGAGGTCGGCGGAGAAGCCGATCGCGTGCGGGTTGTTGGGCACCGCCACCCGGCCCGCCAGCGTCGCGGCGTCCTTGCCGAAGATCTCGACCGTGCCGCGCCCGTGGATCGGCACCCACAGCCGGTCGTCCGGACCGACGAGCAGGGTGTACGGCTGCACGCCCGTCCCCAGGTAGCGCAGCACCTTGCGGCTCCGGGCGTCCACGACGGCGACGCCGCTGCCCGACTTGTCGGTCTCGTACATGGACACGAACACCAGCCGGCCGTCCCGCGACACCGCCACGAACCGGGGCGTGTTCCGCAGCTCCACCGAGCTCACGCGCCTGCTCGCGACGTCCACGACGGACAGGATCCGCGAGCTCTGGTTGGCCACGTAGACGGTCTTGTTGTCCGGCGAGACGGCGACGCCCTCGGGCTCGTTCCCGACCTTGATCGTGCCCGTCACGACCGGCTTGCCGAGGCTGCGGGCGTGCGTGACGATCGGGATCTGCTGGATCTCCGCGGGTACGGGCGGCGCCAGCTGCGGAGCCCCGTCGGGCGTGTCCTGCAACAGGTGCAGCGCGTGGTCCTCCACCGCGGGGCTGGGCCCGGGCGCGGCGAGCGGATCGCGCTCCTGCTGCCCGCCGCTGGTGAGGGCGACCGCCACGCCGACGCCGCCGACCAGCACCAGCGACGTGATCCCGGCGACGAGGACGGCGGCTCCGGCCCGGCGGCGATGGCGTGGGCGCGGCGGCTCCGCGGGCAGCACGGTGACCCGGGAGGTGGCGTAGTCGCCGATGCCGTCCAGGTCGCGGACGCGTTCGGCGAGGACAGCGCGGGTCGGGGGCACGGCTTCGGTCACCTCGCCGGTCACGCGCACCTCGGCCCAGCCGGCCGGGCCGCGGACGGCCACCGAGCCGTCGAGCCACTCGGAGCCGGGCGTCCACTCGATGTGCAGGTGCCGCCCGGCGAACGCGGCGCGCAGGCCGGAGCCGGAGACGTGCACCGCGGCCTCGGTGGTGACCAGCGGCGGCCCCTCGACGAGGACCTGCACGGTCAGCGGGGCGGTGCCGGGCGGGACCTGGCCGAAGTCGACGCGGTCCGGGTTGAGGCGGATGGCCGTACGCTCCAGGGCCGTCGCCGCCGCGGCCGAGACCGCGCGGCTGTCGTCCCGGGTCAGACGCTGCAGGTGGACGCGGGCGTCGGCCGCCACGGCGGGGTCGTCGCCGGCCGCGAACCAGGCCAGGTCGTCCACGGCGGCCAGCCGGATCTCCCGGATCGGACTCTCGATCCGGGTCACCACGTGAAGCGGAACACTGTCAGTCATCACATCACCACGCTCAGCATGCGCCGAGCATGGTCGCCTAGGGAAGTCCCCCATGCGAATTCGTGAATGCCAGCTTCACGGAGTCGAGCACTTCCGCCGCGCTCATCGGCCGCGCGTAGTGATAGCCCTGGCCGTGCCGGTAGCCGAGCAGCGACAGCTCGGAGGCCTGCTCGGCCGTCTCGACGCCCTCGGCCACGGTGTCCAGGTGCAGGGCCTGGGCCAGCCGCAGCACGGCCTCGGCGACGGCCGACCCCTGCGGGTCACCGTTGAGCTCGGCGACGAAGCAGCGGTCGAGCTTGAGGATGTCCACCGGGAGCCGGGTCAGATAGCGCAGCGAGGAGTAGCCCGTCCCGAAGTCGTCGACCGCGATCCGGACGCCCAGGTCCCGCAGCCGGGTCAAGGCCGGCACCGCGCTCGTCTCCTCGACGAGGGCGCTCTCGGTCAGCTCCAGGACCAGGTCCTGCGGCCGCAGCCCGGCGTCGCCGAGGCGGCGGGCGACGTCGTGCACGAGCCCCGGCTCGTCGAGCTGCCGCGGCGAGAGGTTGACGCTGACGTACAGCGGCCGCCCGGTCTCCTCCTGCCAGCGGCGCACCTGCCCGGCGGCCCGGGCGAGGACCCAGAGGCCGATCTCGTGGATGACCTTCGTACGCTCGGCGGCCGCGATGAACCGGTCCGGCGCGATCGTCCCGAGCACCGGGTGCTCCCATCGCACGAGCGCCTCCACGCCCACGATCCCGCCGTCCGCGAGGTCGACGATCGGCTGGTAGACCAGGCGCAGCTGCCCGGCGGCGGTGGCACCGGCCAGGTCGGCGTCGAAGGCGTCCTCGGCGGCGGTGCGCTCCGGGAGGCTCTGCTGCCAGAGCTCGGTGCCGTGGCCGGCGCGCTTGGCGGCGTACATGGCCATGTCGGCCCGGTGGCGCACGGTGGTGGCGTCGGCGACCGGGTCGGTCATCGCGATGCCGATGCTCGCGCGGATCGGGATCTCCTCGCCGTTGATCAGCACCGGCTCGGCGGCGGCCTCCAGGATGCGGCGGGCCACCGCGAGGGCCTGGCCGGCCGACCCGGGGCGGTCGAGGACGACGACGAACTCGTCGCCGCCGACCCGGGCGGCGACGTCGGAGGTGCGTACCGTGGCGGTGAGAATGCCGGCGAACGCCGCGAGCAGCGCGTCGCCGGCCTCGTGCCCGCGGGTGTCGTTGATCGTCTTGAAGCCGTCCAGGTCGATCAGCAGAACCGCCGACTCCTGCCCGTCCTGCCGGTGGCGGCACACGGCCGCCTCCAGCGCGGCGTCGGCGGAGATGCGGTTGGCCAGGCCGGTGAGGTGGTCGTGCACCACGAGGTGGTGGTTCTCGCGCAGGGCGACGAGCTGCCTGAGCACCACGGCGCCGGTCATGACGAACACCCCGGCCGCCAGACCGCCCCACGGGTACGCCTGCCCCTCGCGCACCGCCGCGACCAGCAGCATCGTGTAGCCGCTGAGCAGGGCGACATAGGGCAGGTAGGCGACACCCCCGCGGGCTCGGCCCGGCGCGGCTCCCGTCTCGTCCGGCTTCCTCAGGTGTACGGCAGCCGCGGCGGCCATGATCAGGTCGGCGACGTTGAGCGTGAGCGACAGCGGGGTCGACCAGGTGACGGGGCCGGCCAGGATGGCGTGGGCGTAGAGCAGGTCCCCGGCCAGGAAGGTGATCAGGCCGGCGAGAAAGACCGGGAGCGGCCCCCGCCAGCTCATCATGCCGTTGCGCATGAGGACCGCGCACACGCCGAAGATCATGCCGAGGTCGCCGACCGAGAGCGAGAGCACCGTGAGCTGGTCGACGCCCAGGCCGCCGCCCATGGTGAGCGCCGGGCCCAGCTGGAAGTACCAGGAGATGACGAACGCGCCGCCGACCACCGTCGCCATGTCGGCGAGGAACCGGGTGCGCTGCCGCCCGGTCAGCGGCCGCATCGGGAACCTCAGGATGCCCACCACCAGCAGCACCGCCCACAGCACCCGGCCGCCGAGCACCGTCATCACCAGCCACAACGGCGGCGCCAGCGGGTGCTGGGCCGCGACGGCAACGAACAACAGCTGCGGTACGAGCAGAGCCGTGAAGCCCAGCGCGATCCAGCGCCACGGGCGACGGGCCGCCGGTGCCCCCTTCATCGCTGCCATCCACGACACCACGGTCGCGAGCCCGGACGTAATGAGGTACGACCGGTAGAACTCGACGTTCGCCGCCTCTCCCTGCGGATCAATGATCAACCGGGCAGCGACGAGGACAACCCCGACCAGCACAATCACACCAAGTGCCACGTTCCCTTGATCGGCAGCGGCCCGGCGTTCCTTCGGTGCCGCCGGGTACATCCTGGTTGCCGGGCCCGCATTTCACTCAACGGCACCTGCGCCCGGCCGACCTTCACCGCACGGCGACGCACCGGCGGGCGCCGGACCTGGGGGGCATCGGTGAGCACGGTCATGGCCGAGGAGTCACGGTTGGCGGCGCTGCGCAGCTACGGGCTGCTC
Organism: Actinoplanes oryzae; assembly: GCF_030757795.1. Lineage (GTDB taxonomy): Bacteria > Actinomycetota > Actinomycetes > Mycobacteriales > Micromonosporaceae > Actinoplanes. Next base: position 5,815 of record NZ_JAUQWH010000243.1, on the reverse strand, counting down.
GACGCGCCGCGCCCGGCCGCCCTGGACGAGCTGACCCGGCTCACCGCCACCCTGGTCGGCACCCCGATCGCCCTCGTCACGCTCATCGACGAGGACCGGCAGTGGTTCGCCGGCAACACCGGCCTGACCCTCGACGAAACCGCCCGCGACCTCTCCTTCTGCGCCCACACGCTGGCGCCCCGGACGCCCCTGATCGTCCCCGACGCGCGGCTCGACGCCCGGTTCGACGCCAACGCGCTGGTCACCGGGGCGCCGTGGATCCGCTCGTACGCGGGGGCGCCCCTGATCGACGAGGACGGCCACGCCCTCGGGGCCGTCTGCGCCATCGGCGACGAGCCGCGCGACTTCAGCGACCGCGAGATCGACGCGCTGCTGCTGCTCGCCGGGCAGGCCTCCGGGCACCTCTCCGCCATCCGGTCCCGGCTGCGGCTCATCGAGCTCGGCGACGCGCTGGCCCAGGCCGTACGCCGCCAGGAGGACCTGGTCGCCACGGTCAGCCACGAGCTGCGCACGCCGGTGGCCGCGATCCAGGGCTATCTCGAACTGCTCACGGACGATGCGGCGCTGGCACCGTACGGGCGCCTCATCGACCCGATCCGGCGCAACGGCGAACGGCTCGTCCGCATGGTCGACCACCTCCTGGAAGGCACCAGGACCCACGCCGAGGTGCCACAGGCCACCCCCACCCCCATCGGTACGGTCGTCGCGGCGGCCGTGGCCGGCACCCGCACCGTGGCAGCGAGCCGCCAGGTCACCGTCACGGTCACCGGGGACGGCCGGACCGTCGTGGGCGGCGCCGACCCCGCCCGGCTCGTGCAGGCCGTCGAGCAGCTCGTCCGCAACGCCGTGCTGTTCTCCGCGCCGGGCGGCTCGGTCCGCATCACGATGCGCCGGTCGGACGCCACCATCGTCGAAGTCACGGACTCCGGGGCGGGCATCCCGGCGGACGAGCTGCCGCACGTGACCGAGCGGTTCTTCCGCGGGCGGCACGCGCGGAAGCAGGCCGTGCCGGGGATGGGCCTCGGCCTGACGATCGCCGCGGGGATCGCCGAGGCGCACGGCGGCTTCCTGCAGCTGTCGTCGCCGGGGGTGGGGCGGGGGACGACGGCCCGGCTGGGGCTCTGAGGCCGCCCGCTTGCCGGATCCGGCCGTTCCTCACCCGGGTTCCGGATCTGGTCGTCCTTCCGGGCGGTTCGCGGGGCCGATCGGGCGTGGCGGGGCGGGGCTGTTCCGGCGTCGCGGGGTCCGGACGACCGCCCTGAGCTGGCTTTTCGAACCCGATGCCACACCGATATGGACGATTGACACTGGATCGACTATCGTCATTGACGACGCCGTTGCGAGTTCTTCCCCCGTGGAATTCGCAGCGGCGTCCTTTATTGCCCGGCGCCCGCCTCCCCGCGCCCCTCCCGCCCCTCCGCGCCCTTCCGGCCGGCGCCACCCCACCCCCGCATCACGCCACCCCTCACCCCTCCCGCCCGGCGCCACGCCACCCTCGCGCCACGCCACCCGGGAGCCACTTCGCGCCCGTTCCGGCCGACGCACGCCATTCCCGCGTCTTCCCGCCCGGCGCACGCCGCCTCGCGCCCTTCCTGCCGGCGCGCCCGCCTTCCCGCCGACGCCGCGCCACCTTCCTGCCCGGCGCGCCACCTTCTTTGCCCGGCGCCGCGCTTCTGCTCGGCGCGGTTGCGTCAGGGGCGGTCGATGTGCGTCGGGAGCCGGCGGTCGAGGGCCGTGATCAGCAGCAGGACCGTGCTGCCGGCGACGAGCACCGTGGCGATCGAGTGCAGGCCCGCGTCGGTCACCCCGTGGGCGTAGCTGAGGCTGATCAGGCTGGAGGCGAGGATCGCGCCGAGGTAGGAAGCCGTCCGCATGAGCCCGGCGGCAGTCCCGGCGTCGTGGGCGGGCGACTGCGCGTAGAGGGCGCCCTGGTTCCCGACCGCCCCGAGCGAGACGGTCACGCCGAAGGCTACGGTGACGGCGATGATGGCTGCGGTGGGCGTACTGACGCTCATGAACCGCAGGGTGACCGCCACCCCCAGCGCCACCGCCGCGGCGATCAACAGCGGCACCCGCACCGCGTTGCGACGGGCCACCGGCGCCGTGACCAGCGCGGACATCCCCGTCATCGGCAGCATCACCAGGCCCGTGGCGGCCGCGGACAGGCCCTTGCCGTCCTGCACCCACTGCGTGACGCCGTACATCAGCGAGTACATGACCAGCTGCGTGCAGAGCTGCCGCACATAAGTACGGGTCAGCGCGCCGTTGCTCCGCAGCAGCCGAAGGTCCACGAGCGGCGACGACGCCCGCAGCTCCCACCCGGCCAAGGTGACCAGAAGCACCACCGCCGCGGCGAGCACCGGCCACGACGGGTCGTGCAAGGAGAGCAGAAATCCGAGCAGGCACGAGAACGTCGCCGCGAACAGCAGCACGCCGACGAGATCGATGTCCCGGGCCCAGGTGCGTACGGTGCCGATGGGGTCGTCGCCCGGGACCCACCGCCGGGCCGTCGCGAAGGCGAGCAGCGCCACCGGGATGTTGACGAGAAAGACGATCCGCCACCCGAACGCCCCGACGAGCAGCCCACCCAGCGGCAACCCGAGCGCCACCGTGACCTGCCCCGCAATCGAGATCGCCCCGAGCACACTCCCGGGCGCCGCGATCCCGGCCCGCTCGGCCCGGCGCCGGATGAGCAGCATCGCGGTCGGATAGCCGGCCGAGGTCCCCACGCCGATGATCACCCGCGCGACGGTGAGCAGCGCCAGGCTCTGCGCGAAGCTCCCGATCAGCCCGCCGGCGAAGACCAGCACGATGCCCGCCAGAAACACCCGCCGCGGCCCGAACCGCCCGGCCACCTTGCCGAGCGCGGGCTGAGCGGTGGCGCTGGCAACATAGAGGACAGCGACAAGCACCGCGGTACGCCCGGCAGGCACACCGAACCGCGCGGCAATCGGCACGAGCGCGGTGGCGATGATCGAGCTGTTGATCGGATTCAGCGCCGACCCGACCACGAGCGGCACCATGAACCGCCACCCGAACGGCTTCCCACCCCCCGCCGCGCCGACCGCCCTTCCTGCGCCGGTCGACCCTCCTGCGCCGGTCGCCCGTGCCACGCTGGCCGGCTCGGCCGCGCCGGCCGTCGTTCCTGCGCCGGTCGCCCGTGCCGCGCTGATCGGCTGTGCCGCGCCGGCCGTCGCTGCCTTGCTGGGCGCCTCTGCCGCGCTGGCCGTGCCGGCTGTTCCGCTGACTGCGGGGACCGTGTGGCCCGCACCGGCTTGCCGGGAATTCGCTGTATCGGCCACGTATCTCACCCTAGGCCGCCGACCGCTCCGGTCGCCTGTCTCTCTGGTCACGGCGCCGGCGCCGCACACCGGTTCAGGAAGCACAAAAGCCCGCTCCGAGGAGCGGGCTTTGTGCACTGCATGGGGTGATCGACGGGACTTGAACCCGCGACCCCCTGGACCACAACCAGGTGCTCTACCAACTGAGCTACGACCACCATGCCGTACGCCGCGAAGATCTCCCTCGCAGCGTACGCCGGACAAGCATAGCTGGACTCCCCACCACCCTGTCGACCGGGTTACCCGAGCGGGTGCCGGCCCAGCTCAGCACCGCCGGGCAAGGCAATCAGCCCGGCGCCACCCGGACGGGCGTTCAGAGCTCGACGCCGCCCACGCAAGCGGTCAGTGATCGGCGCCGCGCGCGGGCGGACGGTCGGAACTCGCCGCCGCGCGCGGGCGGGCGGGCGGAAGATCAGAACTCGCCGCCGCGCACGGGCGGACAGTCAGAACTCGCCGCCGCGCGCGGGCGGGCGGCGGGAGTTCGGCGCCACGCGGGAAGGCGTCAGAGCTCGGCGGCGATGGCGCGGGCCTGCTCGACGTCCGGGCCGGGGAGCGGGACGAAGACCGTGCGGCGGTAGTACTCCAGCTCGCGGATGCTTTCGCGGATGTCGGCGAGCGCCCGGTGAGCGAGGCCCTTCTGGGGCTGGCCGAAGTACACCCGGGGGTACCAGCGGCGGGTCAGCTCCTTGATCGACGAGACGTCGATCATCCGGTAGTGCAGGAAGTCGTCCAGCTCCGGCATGTCCCGCGCCAGGAAGCCACGGTCCGTGGCGATCGAGTTGCCGCAGAGCGGGGCCGTGCGGGGATTCGGGACATACTGCTTGACGTAGTCGAGGACGGCGGCCTCGGCCTCCGCCATCGTCACGGTGGAGCGCCGCACCTCCTCGGTCAGGCCCGACTTGGCGTGCATGTCGCGCACCACCTGAGGCATCGCGTCGAGCGCCGCATCGTCGGCGTGGATCACGAGGTCCACGCCCTCGCCGAGCACGTTGAGATCGGGACCGGTGACGAGCGCCGCCACCTCGATCAGGGCATCCTTGCCGAGATCGAGGCCGGTCATCTCACAATCGATCCACACGAGAAGATCAGCCACCCGCCCAGCCTACGCGCACCCAAGGGACAGCGCGGAAGCCTCCGCCCGTACCCACCTGATCGGGAGCCACGCACCCAGCCGGACAGAATCACCCAAGAATGCCTTAATCGTCCGCAGGTCTACCCAGGCAGCCGCGACAGGCCCTAAACTGGGCTTAACGGACGAAGACCCCCTTCGGTAACTCCGTTCCCCCGGTAAAGGGCCCTCCGCGTCGGCAGCGCGGAGGGCCCTTCGGTGTATGCGGTTGTGGCCGGCACTCGCCTGGCTCCATGCACCGGCGAGGCGTCCTCCCCGGGCGATTCCGTCACTCCTTGCCGGGGTTCCGCCCGATCCCCCGCCGCTGCGGCCGGGTCACCTTGATCGGCGGCTCCAGATCGGCCGGATCAGGCGCCGGCAGCCCCGCCGCGGTGAAACCCTTCCGCCGCCGCTTGGCCGCCCCGCCCCCGAGCAGCTCCGCGACCTCAGCCTTGTAGTCACCAAGCACCGACGAGCCCTCATCCTTGCGAGCCTCACCGTCGCCGCCCGCGGACGCTCCGGCAACCGAGGAAACCGTGCTGCCCTGCTCGCCTGCCGCTTGAGCCTGACCACGCTCAACCGCCGACGGGGTCCGGGCACTCTCGGCCGTTGACTGAACGCGGGCGCCCTCAGACGATGGCTTCGACCCAAGGCGCCCGGAGTCCGGCTTCGCTGCGACGGACTCGGGGCTGGGCTGGAGCTGGTTGCGCTGGGCGATCGGGTGACTCTCGGGCTTCATGATCGGGTGGCTCTCGGGCTTCGTCGCGAACGGGCGCCCGGCTTCCGAGGTGGCGGGAGCCGAAGCCTCCGACCGCTGCCCGGCGATCCGCGTCTCGGTGAGCTGATCGGTCTTCGTCGCCGCCGGCGCACTTTCGGGGCTCGGAGCCGGTCGCTGCTCGGAAGAGGGCCGGGAGTCAGGGGTCGAGCGGAGGCCGGCACCGTTCGGCGGCACAGCCCGTGAGCCGGGGACCGCGGGCCAGGCCGGAGATGCGGGCGCCTGCGACTCCTTGCCGGGAGCGGAGTTCGACTGCGGCTCCCGGGTGGGCTCGACCGCAGGCTTACTCTCCGCCGCGGCTCCCGGGGTGGACTTCGCGGGCGCCGGGGTGGACTTCGCGGCCGCTGCGGGGACAGGCTTTTCGGCGGTCGCGGCCGGGGCCGGGGCCGGGGCCGGGGCCGCCTGACGCTCGGAGGCTGCCGGGACGGGCTGACGCTGGGGTTCGACCGGTCGCGACGGCCCGGGGACAGCCGGACGAGAAGGCGCCGGAACAGGCCTCGTCGGCGCCGGAGCGGGTGCCGGCTTCGCGGTCGCCGCCGGCTGGGACGCCGGCTTGGCGGAAACCACCGGCCCGGACGTCGGCTTGGCAGA
>NZ_JAUQWH010000242.1 GCF_030757795.1 Actinoplanes oryzae | reverse complement strand
CTGAAGCAGGTCGGCTACGAGGAGCTGCTCACCAAGCGCCCCGAGCACGCGGTCGAGCTGGCCGTCAAGGGCATGCTCCCGCACAACAAGCTCGCGCGTCAGATCATCAAGAAGCTGAAGGTCTACCCGGGCGCCGAGCACCCGCACGCCGCGCAGCAGCCGCAGCCGTTCGAAATCAAGCAGATCGCGCAGTGAGCGCGGGCGAAGGAAACAGCATGACCGACATCGTCGAGCCCGAGGTCGTCGAGAACGTCGAGACCGTCGAAGAGCCCGCTGAGACCGTCGTGGTGGTCGAGGCCCCGGCTCCCGCCGTTCGCGCGCCGCGCCCCGGCGATCGCCCGATCCAGACCGTCGGCCGCCGCAAGGAGGCCATCGTCCGGGTCCGCCTGGTCCCCGGCAGCGGCAAGATCACCTGCAACGGCCGCGACCTCGAGAACTACTTCCCGAGCAAGGTTCACCAGCAGCTCATCCGCGAGCCGCTGCTGACCGCCGAGAAGGCCGAGCAGTTCGACGTCATCGCCAACCTGCGTGGCGGCGGCATCACCGGCCAGGCCGGTGCGCTGCGCCTCGGCATCGCTCGCGCGCTCATCGCGAACGACGGCGACGACCGTCCCGCCCTCAAGAAGGCCGGCTTCCTCACCCGTGACGCCCGCGTCAAGGAGAGCAAGAAGTACGGTCTCAAGAAGGCCCGCAAGGCCCCGCAGTACTCGAAGCGCTGACCTCAGCGCTCGTCTTGCACCACGTCTGACCGATACGGCCGGGTGCGCCCCCTCGCCTGGGGCGTGCCCGGCCGTTTCGCATCTCTCCCTTCCCGTCGCCGCAGCTCCCGCGGAGGCGGATCCTCCCGCCGCTCCCGGCGGCTGACCCTTCCGCTGCTTCGCGGCGGCGGAAGACCCTTCCGTCGCGACGCTTCCTTCGCGGCGGCGAAAGCCCTTCCCGTCGCGGCGCGCCTTGGCGGCGGCGGAAGACCTTCCCGTTGCGGCGCTTCCTTCGCGGCGGCGGGACCCACCGACTTCCGGTCCGGAGCGTCCGGACCACCGAAAGGAACGGCGCCATGGGGCGACTCTTCGGCACGGACGGCGTACGCGGGCTTGCCAACGGCGAGCTGCTGACCCCGGAGCTGGCACTGTCGGTGGCCGTGGCCGCCGCGCGAGTGCTGGTCGAGAGCGACCGGAGCCACCAGCCGCTCGCCATCGTCGGCCGGGACCCGCGGGCCAGCGGGGAGATGCTGGAGGCCGCCGTCGTGGCGGGCCTCGCCAGCGCCGGTGCGAACGTCGTCCGGGTCGGCGTGCTGCCCACGCCCGCCGTCGCGTACCTGACCGGGCAGGCCCAGGCCGACCTGGGTGTCATGCTGTCGGCGTCGCACAACCCGATGCCGGACAACGGGATCAAGCTCTTCGCCCCGGGCGGCCTCAAGCTGCCGGACGAGATCGAGGAGCGCATCGAGGCGGCGATCGCCGACGGGCACGGGCTGGTCGGCCGCCCGACCGGCGCCGGCGTCGGCCGCGTGCACGACCTGCTGGACGGCGCCGAGCACTACACCAAGCACCTGGTCGACGCGACGCCGCACAGCCTCGAGGGCATCAAGGTCGTCGTGGACTGCGCGAACGGTGCCGCGAGCGACGTCGCCCCGGCCGCCTACCAGCAGGCCGGCGCCGAGGTCATCGCGATCCATGCCGAGCCCGACGGCCTGAACATCAACGACAACTGCGGCTCCACGCACATGGAGTCGCTGATCGAGACGGTCATCCGGGAGGGCGCCGACCTGGGCCTCGCCCACGACGGCGACGCGGACCGCTGCCTCGCGGTCACCGCCACGGGCGACCTGGTCGACGGCGACCAGATCATGGCGATCCTGGCGCTGGCGCTGCGCGACGCGGGGGCGCTGACCGACGACACGCTGGTCGCCACGGTGATGAGCAACCTCGGCCTGCGGCTGGCGATGAAGGATGCGGGCATCCGCCTCATCGAGACCAAGGTCGGCGACCGGTACGTCCTGGAGGAGCTCAACGCCGGCAAGTACGCCCTCGGCGGCGAGCAGAGCGGTCACATCGTCATGCCGGCGCACGCCACCACGGGCGACGGGGTGCTGACCGGCCTGCACCTGATGGCCACGATGGCGTCCAGCGGCAAGTCGCTGGCCGACCTGGCCGCCGTGGTGCACAAGCTGCCGCAGGTCCTGATCAACGTCAACGTCGCCGACCGGGAGGCCGGGGCGCAGGCCCCGACCGTGCAGGCCGCCGTGGCGCTGGCCGAGGCGGAGTTGGGCGAGACCGGCCGGGTGCTGCTGCGCCCGTCGGGCACCGAGCCGCTCGTCCGGGTGATGGTCGAGGCGGCCACCGAGGAGCAGGCCCGGGCCGTCGCCGAGCGGGTGGCCGACGAGGTGCGGACCGCCAGCCCCGCCTGATCGCTCTTCTCCGGCCCGGCTCCTTTCGGTCCGGCATTTTCGGCCCGGTGTAGCGCTCCCCAGCGCGGCGCCGGGCCGTTTTCCTCCGCGGCGGCGTTTTCCGTCGGCCCCGCTTGGCCGCCCTGACATGGTCGTCGGTCTCGGGCAGCTCGTCGGCGATGGCGCCTCTGTGTCAGCGGGCGAGGGTGCTCAGGCGGCGCGCGGCCTCGTCGATCACGTCCTCGCGTTTGCAGAAGGCGAACCGGATCAGCTGCCGCCCCTGCTCCTGGTGGTCGTAGAACACCTGGGTCGGCACCGCGACGACCCCGCACCGCTCGGGCAGCGTCCGGCAGAAGGCGACCCCGTCCATGTCCTCCGGCGCCAGCGGGCCGATGTCGGCGGTGACGAAGTAGGTGCCCTCGGCGGGCAGCACCCGGAACCCGGCCTCGGTGAGCCCGGCGACAAGCCTGTCCCGCCGCGCCTGCAGTCCCGCGCGGAACCCGGCGAAATAGGCGTCGGGCAGCCCCAGCGCGACGGCGACGGCCGGCTGGAGCGGTCCCGCGTTGACGAAGGTCAGGAACTGCTTGACGCGCTGCACCGCCGAGACGAGCGCCGCCGGACCGGTGGCCCAGCCGACCTTCCAGCCGGTGCACGAGAACGTCTTGCCCGCCGACGAGATCCGCAGCGTGCGTTCGCGCATCCCGGGCAGCCCGGCCAGCGGGACGTGCTGTGCGTCGTCGAACACCAGATGCTCGTACACCTCGTCGGTCACCGCGTGGACGTCGTGCTCCCGGCACAGCTCGGCGATCAGCGCGAGCTCCGCCGCGGTGAAGACCTTGCCGGTGGGGTTGTGCGGGGTGTTGAGGAGCACCATCCGGGTCCGCGGCCCGAAAGCGGCGCGCAGCTCGGCCTCGTCGAAGGCGTACCGCCCGTCCGCGCCGGGCCGGAGCGTCACCGGGCGGCGCACCGCCCCGGCGAGGGTGATCGACGCCGCGTACGAGTCGTAGTAGGGCTCGAAGCACACGACCTCGTCGCCGGCCTCGCACAGGGCGAGCACGGCGGCCGCGATCGCCTCGGTCGCGCCGGCCGTCACCACGACCTCGGTGTCCGGGTCCCGGGCGAGGCCCCAGAAGCGCTGCTCGTGCGCGGTCACGGCCTGGCGCAGGGCGGGGATGCCCGGCAGCGGCGGATATTGGTTGGCGCCGGACCGCAGCGCCTCGGCGGCCGCCGCGAGCATCTCCGGCGGCCCGTCGGTGTCGGGGAAGCCCTGACCCAGGTTGACCGAGCCGGTCCGCGCGGCGAGCGCGGACATCTCGGTGAAGATGGTGGTGCCGAATGGGCGCATGCGGCCGACGAGCGGGTCCGCCGAGATCGACGACGTCACGCCCGCCAGCCTACGGGTCCGCGTCAGGAAACGGCCTTCGAGCAGCTGGCCGTCGTGAAGCGGCCGGTGCCCTCCTTCTCGGCGACCTGCTCGCCGTCGACCTTCACCGAGCAGGCGATCGTGCCCTCCTCCACGTCGGCGCGCACGGCCGTCACGGAGACGAAGTAGGGCTTCTGCATGGTCAGCTTCTTGCGCCACGGCAGCGAGACGTCGCTCTGCTGCTGCGGGCCGTTCTCGGCGTCCACCCAGACGATCGAGACCGGGCCGTCGCCGGTCACCTCGTACTCGACCTCGAAGTCCTCGCCGAAGCCGTTGCCGGGCACGTCCGGCAGGTCGGTCGGCAGCGTGGGCAGGTCGGTCGGCAGCTCGGTGGGCAGCCCCGGGACGTCGACGTCCGGCGGCGCCGTCGGCAACGATCCGATCGTCTCCTGCGCCTTCTCGGTCGCCCTGTTCACCAGGAGCACGACCGAGGTCACGCCGCCGGCGCAGAGCAGCAGCGTGACGGCGATCAGCACGGCGATCAGCGGGGTGTTGTTCCGCTTGGGCTTCGGCGTCTCGTAGGGCTGCTGATATCCCGGGGGTGGCGGGCCGTATCCCGGCGGACCGGCGTATCCCGGCTGCGTGCCGGGCGGACCGTACGCGGGCTGCTGGTAGCCCTGGTAGCCGGGCGGGGAGCTCGCCGGGAACTGCGACGTCGGCGGGTAGGGGTCGAACTCGACGGGCGGCGGGACGGCCGCGTGGCCCGGCTGGAAGTGCTCGCCCGGGCGCGGCTGCGGCGCCGGGGTGTCGCCCGTCGACGTCGCCCACGGATCGGCCGAGGGCGGGTCGTGGGGATCGGAGGGCGGCGGTGGGTAGCTCAAGCGTCTCTCCCGGGGAGTCGTCGGCTCGACGGTACGCCGAGGACGCCAGCCGCGGATCACCCGGTCGTGTCGTGGCGGTCGATGACCTGCGGCTATATCTGCCCGGCTGGTCCCGTTCGCCCATTTCGATCAAGTGGCGTGCGCGAAAGTATGCCTCTCGCGCACCCCGGATGCGCGAAAGTCCGCTACGCTGCCCCACATGTGTGGGATCGTGGGTTACGTCGGTGCTCGACCGGCGCTGCAAATCGTGCTCGACGGACTTCGCCGCCTGGAGTACCGCGGCTATGACTCCGCGGGCGTCGCGGTGGTCGGGGACACGGCCATCCTGACCGAGAAGAAGGCCGGCAAGCTGGCAAACCTGGAGAAGGCCCTCGCCGAGCGGGCGAGCGACGGCATCGCCACCGGGCCGACGGCCATCGGGCACACGCGCTGGGCCACCCACGGCGGCCCGACCGACCGCAACGCCCACCCGCACCTCTCCAACGACGGCCGGGTGGCCGTGATCCACAACGGCATCATCGAGAACTTCTCCCGGCTGCGCGCCGAGCTCGAGGCCACCGGCGTCGAGTTCGTCAGCGACACCGACACCGAGTGCGCGGCCCACCTGCTCGCCGCCGAGATCCGCGCCCTGCGCGAGTCCGGCGCGACCGAGACCGGTCCGCAGCTGCTCGCCGCGGGCATGCGCCGCACCGTGCGCCGTCTCGAGGGCGCCTTCACCCTGCTCGCGATCGACCTCGAGGTGCCCGACGCCGTCGTCGCCGCGCGGCGCAACTCCCCGCTCGTGGTGGGCCGGGGCCAGGGCGAGAACTTCCTGGCCAGCGACGTCTCCGCCTTCATCGAGCACACCCGCGAGGCCGTCGAGCTGGGCCAGGACCAGGTCGTGCTGATCACGCCGGACGCCATCGAGATCACCGATTTCGCGGGCGCCGAGGCGAGCGGCAAGGAGTTCCACATCGACTGGGACGCCTCCGCCGCGGAGAAGGGCGGCTACGAGCACTTCATGCTCAAGGAGATCGCCGAGCAGCCGCAGGCCATCGCGGACACGCTGCTGGGCCGGCTCTCCGAGCGGGGCGAGATCGTCCTGGACGAGGTGCGCCTGACCGACCAGGACCTGCGCGACGTCGACAAGGTCTTCATCGTCGCCTGCGGCACCTCCTACCACGCCGGCATGGTCGCGAAGTACGCCATCGAGCACTGGACCCGCATCTCCTGCGAGGTCGAGCTGGCCAGCGAGTTCCGCTACCGCGACCCGGTGCTGGACCGCTCGACGCTGGTCATCGTGATCAGCCAGTCCGGCGAGACCATGGACACGCTGATGGCGCTGCGCCACGCGAAGGAGCAGAAGGCGCGCGTGCTCGCCATCTGCAACACCAACGGCTCGACGATCCCGCGCGAGTCGGACGCCGTGCTCTACACCCACGGCGGGCCCGAGATCGCGGTCGCCTCGACCAAGGCCTTCCTCACCCAGCTCGTCGCCTGCTACCTGATCGGCCTGCACCTGGCCCAGATCCGCGGCGTCATGTACGCGGACGAGGTCGCCGCCGTCGTCTCCCGCCTGCAGCGCACGCCGGACGACCTGCGCGAGCTGCTCACCCGCATGGAGGAGGTGCGCGAGCTGTCCCGCGACCTGCGGACGGCGTCGACGATCCTCTTCATCGGCCGGCACGTGGGCTTCCCGGTGGCGCTGGAGGGCGCGCTCAAGCTCAAGGAGCTCGCCTACATGCACGCCGAGGGCTTCGCCGCCGGCGAGCTGAAGCACGGGCCGATCGCGCTGATCGACCAGGGCACCCCGGTCGTGTGCGTCGTGCCGTCGCCGGCCGGCCGCGGCGTGCTGCGCGACAAGGTCGTCTCCAACATCCAGGAGGTCCGGGCCCGGGGAGCGCGGACCATCGTGATCGCGGAGGAGGGCGACGACGCCGTGGCCGCCTATGCCGATCACCTGATCCCGGTGCCGCGCACGCCCACCCTGCTCGCGCCGCTGATGACCACCGTGCCGCTGCAGATCCTCGCCTGCGAGATCGCCACCGCGCGGGGGCACGACGTCGACCAGCCCCGTAACCTGGCCAAGTCCGTCACCGTGGAGTGACATCGGCCCGTCCCGTCACGATCCGGGCGAGGGCGTCCAGCGCGGGCCGTCCCTCGTCCCAGTAGCCCACGTGCCCGGCGTCCGGCTGGCTCGCCACCGAGCGAGCGCCGAACGCCGGGTCGGCGGGGTTGCGCCCGAAGAAGAGCTCGTCCTCCGGGCGCAGGAAGGCATGTGCCGCCCCGCCGGGGATTGCGCGGCTCACGAGCAAATCCCGGGCCAGCGCGTCCGGGGCGACCGCCGCCCACTGGACGGGATCGGAGAACGCCGTCATGGCGTACACCTCCGAACGCGGCACCCGCAGGTCGCCGGCGTGGTCGACGCCCACGCCCGGAGAGCCGACGAAGACCACACTGTCGGCGGCCAGGCCCGGCTGCGCCGCCGCAGTGCCCACCACCAGTGAGCCGTAGCTGTGCCCGAGCAGGGTCTGCCGGGCCGGCTCGCCCTCGTGCGTGACCCGCAGGCCCTCCTGGAAGCGGCGCAACCGGTCGGCCCCGGCCGCCGCCGGCGCCCGGCCCGCCGCCTCGACCAGGTCGTCCGGTGCGTCGTAGCCCAGCCACATGACGGCGCTGGCCGGCCGGTCCGGTGCCAGCTCGGCGGCCCGGACGGCGAGCCGGTCGGCGCGGGTCAGCTCGCCCCGGTAGGACGCGAGGTCCGCGGTCATCCCGGGCACGTGCGTGACCACGGCTGCGGCTTGGTCCGGGTCGCCGAGGGCCACCACCGCGCGGCCGTCGCCCGCCGGGTCGATGCCCATCAGGTACGCCCGGGGACCCGACTCGGCATCCAATCGGGCCGCGAGGTCGGCGGGCAGCCGGATGCCGCCGGATGCCCGGGTGTTGTCGAGCAGCAGCCTGTTGGCCCTGTCACGGGCGGATGCGGGCACGCCGTCGAGGGCACCCAGCCAGTCCGGCTGCCGGGCTGTCACGTCGTCGCGCTGGGCGGGGCTGAGCGACTGCCACCAGGCGTGGACTTGGGGAGCTGTGGCCGTACAGAAAGGGGTGGGTGTGGGGTGTGGTGGTGGGGCGGGGAAGAGGCGGCGCAGGGTGCCGGCGTGGGTCTGGTCGGCAGCCGCGGCGGAAGCACCGGTGCGCCGGGCCCGGGTCAGCGCCGCCGCGAACTCGCTGAGCGCCTGATCGGCGGCCCAGCACCCGAGGCGGAGCAGAGTCAGCCGGTGGACGATCGCGGTGAGGGCCGCCACGACCGCCTCCGCGCAGGCGCCCGACCAGAGATCACGCAGGCGCGCGGCGCACCTCTGGATGCGGGCCGCCCAGAAGCCGGCCGCTGCCGCCCAGCGCCGCCAGTCCATCGCGGCGGCCTGCCACCGCGCGGGGTCGGTCGCCAGAACTGTCGCGCTCATCGCACCCGCCGCAGAGCCGCTGCTGCCCGGTCGTCGGCGGCCTCGTAGTCGTCCATCGTGGCGAGGGTGGCTGCGCTGATGCCCGCGATGTCATCGGTGAGCAGGCTCAGGATCCGCTGCGCCGCGTCGACGGCGGCGGCGTTGGCCGCCGTGCAGGACCAGACGGGCCCCGCGCCGGGCGACGGCGGATCGGCCTCCATCCGCCCGCCCGTCCGGCGCAGCGCCGTGGCCCAGGACCGCACGGCAGGGATGTCGACGCTCAGTTCGGACCGCATGGGCAACCTCCTGGAGTGGTTCGGGGCCGTCACGCTAGGCCGATTCCGAACGCCGCGGAGGGTGCCTGTGGATAACCTGCCGGCCTCCGGGCCGGGCCTGTGGACAACTCGGCCCGGATAGGGTTGGCCGTGTGATCGTGTCTGTCGGGATCGACGTGGTGCTGGTGGAACGGTTCGCCCGTTCGCTGGAGCGGACGCCGCTGCTCGGAGATCGGCTCTTCACCGACTCGGAGCGGACGACGTCGTCCGGCAACCCGCGTTCGGCGGAGTCGCTGGCCGCCCGGTTCGCGGCCAAGGAGGCCGTGGCCAAGGCGCTCGGCGCCCCCGCGGGGCTGCGGTGGCACGACTGCGAGATCGTCTCGGACCCCGACGGCCGGCCCTGGCTGACCGTCTCCGGCACGGTCGCCGCGGCCGCCGCCGAGCGGGGCGTCAACCGCTGGCACCTGTCGCTGTCCCACGACGGTGGCATCGCCTCGGCCATGGTGGTGGCGGAGGCCTGAGCGACGGCAGGTAGGGAGTTCCGATGCGGCACGCATGGCGGGTGGCGGACGTACGGTCGGCCGAGAAGGCGCTGATGGCGACCCTGCCGGAGGGCACGCTGATGCAGCGTGCCGCGGCCGGGCTGGCGCGCCGGTGCGCGTTGCTGCTGCGCGAGCGCGGCGGGGTCTACGGCGCGACGGTGGTCCTGCTCGTCGGTAGCGGGGACAACGGCGGCGATGCTCTCTACGCGGGCGCGCGACTCGCCGCCCGGGGCGCCGCGGTGCTGGCTGTGTTGCTGCAGCCGGAGAGGGCTCATGCGGCGGGGCTGGCGGCATTGCTGCGCGCCGGTGGGCGCCGGGTCCCCGGCTTGCCGCCGGTCGCTGACCTCGTGGTCGACGGCATCGTGGGCATCGGTGGCAGCGGTGGGTTGCGGCCGCAGGCGGCACAGCTGGCCGGGGAGCTGTCCGGGCTGCGCGGGCGCGACGGCAGGCGGCCGCCCGTCGTCGCGGTCGACGTGCCGAGCGGTGTGGCCGTCGACACCGGAGACGTGCCGGGGGATGCGGTGCACGCCGATGTGACGGTCACCTTCGGCTGTCTCAAGCCGGCCCACGTCGTGGGTCCCGCCGCGGCCCTGGCGGGCCTCGTCGAGCTGGTCGACATCGGCCTGGGTGCCACGCTGCCCGCGGATCCGGCGGTACGAGTCCCCGACGCGCCCGACATCGCCGCCTGGTGGCCCCGCCCCTCGGCGTCGTCCGACAAGTACACCCGCGGGGTGGTCGGAGTGGCCACGGGCTCCGCGACGTACCCCGGCGCGGCGCTGCTGTCGGTCACCGGAGCACTCGCCGGGCCGACCGGCATGGTGCGCTACGCGGGCACCGCCGATCAGGAGGTCGTCCGGCAGCACCCGTCGGTCGTCGCCGTGTCACGGGTCGCCGACGCGGGCCGCGTACAGGCGTGGGTGTGCGGATCCGGGCTGGGCACGAGCGACGACGCCCGGGAGGAGTTGCGTGGCGTTCTCGCGAGCCCCCTGCCGGTCCTCCTCGACGCCGACGCCCTGACCCTGCTCGCCGGCGGGCAGCACGCGGAGGAGCTGCGCCGGGAGGCGCCGCTGGTCGTCACGCCGCACGACCGGGAGTTCGAGCGGCTGGCCGGGGAGCTGCCCGGCGCCGACCGGATGGAGTCCGCCGCGCGGCTGGCCCGCGAGCTCGACGGCGTCGTGCTGCTCAAGGGGGACAGGACGATCGTGGCGGCGCCGTCCGGCGAGATCTGGGCCAACCCGACGGGTACGCCGGAGCTCGCCACGGCCGGGTCCGG
>NZ_JAUQWH010000241.1 GCF_030757795.1 Actinoplanes oryzae | reverse complement strand
GAGCTGCGGCGGGGCCTTCGGAGAAGCGGGTGAAGCCGAAGAGCGAGCGGTGCGGCTCAGTAGCGGTAGTGGTCCGGCTTGTAGGGACCCTCGACCGCCACGCCGAGGTACTCGGCCTGCTTCTTGGTGAGCTCGGTCAGGCGCACGCCCAGCGCGTCGAGGTGCAGGCGGGCGACCTTCTCGTCGAGGTGCTTGGGGAGGACGTAGACCTGCTTGTCGTACGCGTCCGGCTTGGTCCAGAGCTCGATCTGCGCGATCACCTGGTTGGTGAAGGAGTTCGACATGACGAAGCTCGGGTGGCCGGTGGCGTTGCCGAGGTTCATCAGGCGGCCCTCGGAGAGCACGATGACCGCGTGGCCGTCGGGGAAGCGCCACTCGTGGACCTGCGGCTTGACCTCGACCTTTTCGATGCCGGGGACCTTGGCCAGGCCGGCCATGTCGATCTCGTCGTCGAAGTGGCCGACGTTGCCGACGATGGCGTTGTGCTTCATCTTCGCCATGTGCTCCGGCGTGATGATGTCGGTGCCGCCGGTGGTGGTGATGAAGATGTCCGCCTCGGAGACGACGTCCTCGATGCGGACGACCTGCATGCCGTCCATGGCCGCCTGCAGCGCGCAGATCGGGTCGACCTCGGTGACGACGACGCGGGCGCCCTGGCCCCGGAGCGTCTCGGCCGAGCCCTTGCCGACGTCGCCGTAGCCGCAGACCACGGCCAGCTTGCCGCCGAGCATCACGTCGGTGGCGCGGTTGAGGCCGTCGACCAGCGAGTGGCGGATGCCGTACTTGTTGTCGAACTTGCTCTTGGTGACCGAGTCGTTGACGTTGATCGCCGGGAAGAGCAGCTCGCCGGTCTTGGCGAACTTGTAGAGGCGGGCCACGCCGGTGGTGGTCTCCTCGGTCACGCCGCGGATCTCGGACGCGATCTTGGTGAACCGGCCCTTGTCCGCCGCGAGGCTGCGGCGCAGCGTGTCGAGGATGATCGTGTATTCGTGGCTGTCTTCGTCGGTGGTCGCGGGGACCGCGCCGGCCAGCTCGAACTCCCGGCCCTTGTGCACGAGCAGGGTGGCGTCGCCGCCGTCGTCGAGGATCATGTTGGGGCCGAGGCCGTCACCGAAGTCGAACAGCTGCTCGGTGCACCACCAGTACTCCTCGAGGGTCTCGCCCTTCCAGGCGAAGACCGGCACGCCGGCGGGCGCCTCGACGGTGCCCTCGGGGCCGACGACGACCGCCGCGGCGGCCTCGTCCTGCGTCGAGAAGATGTTGCAGGAGACCCAGCGGACCTGCGCGCCGAGCGCGGTCAGCGTCTCGATCAGCACGGCGGTCTGGATCGTCATGTGCAGCGAGCCGGCGATGCGCGCGCCCTTGAGCGGCTGCGCGGCCCGGAACTCCTCACGCACGCTCATCAGGCCGGGCATCTCGACCTCGGCCAGGCGCATCTGGTGCCGGCCGAACGGGGCCAGGCTCAGGTCGGCCACCGCGAAGTCGAGGCCGTTGACGGTCTGCAGGCGATCGGACATGAAAGAGGGCACCCCCCTCGTCAGGAGGCGCCCTTGACGTAGGTGACCCACGAGCCGAGCGTGGCGGACCAGGTCTTCACAAACCTGTCCGTCGCAGCGCCTCTCGGCAAGGGGCTGCACCGGAGCACCGGCGCTTGTCAGATGATACCGCCGTCGTCCGAAGATCGCCCAAATCCCCGGGGATCACCTCAGGCCATCACCCGACAAGGTGCTTGAAAACCCCTCAAAAGGCCATCAAAAATGGACGCATGAAGCACCCCTACCGGATCCGGGAGATCGCGGCCCAGTCCGGCCTCAGCCCGGCGACGATCGACCGCGTGCTGCACCGGCGCGGGGGCGTGCGGCCGGGCACCGTACGCGAGGTCGAGCAGGCCATCGCCGACCTGGACCGGCAACGTTCCCAGCTGCGCATCGGCGGCCGCACGTTCATGATCGACGTTGTCGTGCAGTCGCCGCCGCGCTTCACCGCCGCCGTGCGCGCCGCGCTCGAGGCGGAGCTGCCGGCGTTGCGTCCCGCCGTGTTGCGCTGCCGGTTCCACTTCCTCGACGGGGGCTCGCCCGACGAGCTGGTCGCCGTGCTGGACAAGGTGGCCCGCAACCGGTCGCACGGCGTGATCCTCAAGGCGCCGGACGTGCCCGAGGTCGTCGCGGCCGTCGCGCGGCTGGACAAGCAGGGGACGCCGGTGGTCGCGTTCGTCACCGATCTGCCCACGAGCGCGCGCAGGGCGTACGCCGGAATCGACAATCGCTCAGCCGGCGCCACCGCGGCCTATCTGGTCCGGCAGTGGCTGGGGGACCGTCCCGGCGAGGTGCTGGTCGTGCGCGGGCGCGGATCGTTCCACGGCGAGGACGAGCGGGAGATGGGCTTCCGGGCCGGGATGCGGGCCCAGGGCATGAGCCGTACGCTGCGGGAAGTCGTCGACGAGGAGGACCGGGCAGAAGCCGTCCACATCGGAACGCGCGAGCTGCTGGCGGCGCACCCCGAGGTGCGGGCCGTCTACTCGCTCTACGCGGGCGCGGGCGGCAACGCGGCCGTGGTCGACGCGTTCGACCACGAAACGCGCAAGTACGACGTGTTCATCGCGCACGATCTCGACGGGGAGAACGCGCGACTGCTGCGGGACGGGCGGCTGTCGGCCGTACTCCATCATGATCTGCGGCAGGACCTGCGGCGCGCGTGTCACCTGGTGTTGCAGGCACAGGGCGAGCTGCCCGGGCCGCCGCGCTCGCAGCCGTCGCCTGTGCAGGTGATCACTCCGTACAACGGTCCGGAAAGCCCCACGCTCGTTCGTCAGTCGGGTAAACCGGCAGCCGAGAGGATCGATCCGTGAAGTACATGATGTTCGTCTGCACCGACACCGAGCCCGACACCAGCGGCGACGCGCCCGACATCGAGGCCTGGGTCGCGGAGAACGACGCCGCGGGCCGCCGGCTCGACGGCGACCAGCTGGCCGGCCCCGGCTCCGCGACAACCGTGCGGGTGCGCGGCGGCGAGCTGCTGCTGACCGACGGCCCGTTCACCGAGAGCAAGGAGGTGATCGTGGGCTACGACATCCTCGAATGCGCCGATCTGGACGAGGCTGTCCGGGTCGCCCGGGCGCATCCGATGGCCTACGCCGGGCGGATCGAGATCCGGCCGTTCCACGGGTGACGACTCGCCGACCCGTCGGCCACGCGACCAGCACGGCCGGCGCCGCGGCGAACCCGGCCGCCCAGCCGGCCCTGGCGATGAGCGTTCGAGCAGCGGTCGCGCAGGCGCACACGGATTCTCGTGCGCAGGTTGTCGCAACCCTGATCCGGGTCACGGGCGACTGGGACCTGGCGGAGGACGCGGCGCAGGACGCGCTCGTGACCGCTCTCGACCGCTGGCGTACGGACGGCATCCCGGACAATCCCGGCGCCTGGCTGCTGACCGTGGCCCGCAACCGGGCCCTCGACATCGTCCGTCGGCGGAGCACTGAGCAGCGGAAACTCGCCGAGCTGGCGCGCCTGCCGGAGGAGCCGCAGCCGCCGGGGCAGGACGATCGGCTCCGGCTGATCTTCACGTGCTGTCACCCGGCGTTGTCGCTGGAGGCGCGGGTCGCGTTGACCTTGCGGACGGTGACGGGCATGTCCGCGGCGGACATCGCGCGCGTGTTCCTGGTGAGCGAATCGACAATGACGCGCCGGATCACGCGGGCGAAGACGAAGATCGCGCAGGCCCGGATCCCGTACCGGATCCCGGCCGGACCGGAGCTCGCCGAGCGGCTGCCCAGCGTGCTCGGCGTGCTGTACCTGCTGTTCACGCGCGGCTATGACACCGGCGGCGCGGCGGCCTTCGCGGACGAGGCGATCCGGCTGGCACGGTTGCTCGGCCGGTTGATGCCGGGGGAGGGGGAGGTGCGCGGGCTGCTCGCCTTGTTCCTGCTGCAGCATTCGCGCAGAAACGCGCGCCAGGACGAGCACGGTCGGCCGGTGGTGCTGGCGGAGCAGGACCGTTCGCGCTGGGACCGTGCCGCGATCGAGGAGGCGCTCGCGGTGCTGCCGGAGCCGCGCGGGCCCTACGCGGTTCAGGCCGCCATCGCCGCGTGCCACGTCGCGGAGGAGACCGACTGGGCTCGCGTGGCGGGGCTCTACGACCGGTTGGTCTCGCTGCATCCGTCACCCGTGGTGCAGCTCAATCGCGCGCTGGCCCACGGGTACGCCCACAGCCCCGCCCGGGGTCTCGCGCTGCTCGCTCGGGTGCGGGCCGGTGGCGGGCTCGACGGGTACGCACCGGCGCTCGCCGTCGAGGCCGACCTGACCGAGCGGGCGGGGGATCCGGGTGCGGCTGCCCGGCTGTACGAGTCGGCGGCCGCCATTGCTTCCACGGACGGTGAGCGGGAGGTCCTGCTCGCGCGCGCCCGCTCACTTCGCTCGGACCGGTGAGTCTCCTGCACGCTCGCTCACTTCGATCACTGCGCCTTTGAGCGGAGTGAGCGGATTCGCCGGTCCGCCGGGGCGGGGCGGCTACCGGACGACGGAGCTGAGGATGGCGCGGAGGCGGTCGGCGCTGCGGCGTACCTGGTCAGCGGGGTGGGGATCGGCGGGGTCGCCGGTCAGGATCGTGTCCTGCTCGAGCACCCACCAGCCGTCGTAGCCATGCCGGTGCAGCGCGGCCGCCACCCGGGCGAAGTCCACGTCGCCGTCGCCGATCGGCCGGAACATGCCCGCGCGTACGGCATCCGTGAAGGCCCGTCGTCCCTCGCGCACCTCCGCGGCCAGCTTCGCGTCGACGTCCTTGGCGTGCACGTGGGCGATCCGGTCGCCGAAGCGTTCGGCCAGCTCGGCGGGGTCGGTGCCGCCGATGAGCAGGTGACCGGTGTCCAGGCACAGCGCGATCCGCGAGCCGGTCAGGACCCGGTGCACCTCCTCCGGCCGCTCGACCATCGTGCCGGCGTGCGGATGAAGTACGGCCGTCAGTCCCCGGGCGCGCGCGGCGGCATGCAGAGCGTCCAAGGTGGCCAGAGCGCGCGTCCACCCGGACTCGTCCAGCTCCGGGCGGGTGTCGTAGCCGTCGAGCCCGGTCGCCGCGGCGAGCACCACGGTGTCCGCGCCGGCGGCGACGAACCGGTCGAAGTCCACTGTGGGATGCGGCCCGTGCAGGACCACGGGCACGAAGCCGCCGACGGCGACAAGTTGTTCTTTGTGGAGGATGTTCTTCGCGGCGGCGCCGTTGGCGGGCAGGAAGCCGTCGGGGCCGAACTCGGTGGCGGTGAGGCCGATCTCGCGCATCTCTTGGAGCACGCGCGCGGCCGGCAACTGACGGCCCCAGCCGGGGACCTCGCTCACGCCCCAGGAAATGGGGGCTCCAGCGATCCTCATGCCCCGGAGCCTGCCCGGTTAACAAGATCGTAACAAGATGTTGCGTACCTCAAAAAGACCTCAGCCTGAGGCGTTTTGGCGCGTTCCCGCGCCTCGGCCGAAAGTCGGAGGGGCGTCCGGCGAGTTCCCGCTGGGAGCCGATGCGCCCGGGGCGGGCCGGCGAGCAGGCTGCTTGCTGACCTGACGACCAGCCCCGGAGGCAACCGCGATGACCACGGACGACGAGAACCGCCCCGCCCGCCGGCGGGTGACCCTGACCGGCATCAGCTCGCGCGCCTGGGAACATCCGGCCGACCGCGGCGCCCTGACCGCCCTGCGGGAGCTGCGCGGCTTCGACGACGTGGTGCGGTCGATCTTCGGGGTGTGGAACGAGCGGGGCTTCCGCCTCCAGCACCTCGCCGGCGCCATCCGGGTCGATCACCGGCAGTACCCGCGGGTCCACCGGCTCTTCACCGAGGCGGCGACCACCCTCGACGTCGCGGAGCTGCCGGAGCTCTTCGTCGCGCAGGACCCGGTGATCAACAGCCGGGCGGTCGGACTCAACCAGCCGTTCATCGTCGTCTCGACAGCCGCCGTCGAGAAGCTCGACGACGACGAGCTGCTCACCCTGCTCGGCCACGAGATCGGCCACGTCCGCAGCGGCCACGCCGTCTACCAGACGATCATGATGATCCTGACCCGCTGGGTCACCCAGATCAGCTGGGTGCCGGTCGGGGCGATCGCGCTGCGCGCCATCATCGCCGCCATGTACGAGTGGTGGCGCAAGGCGGAGCTCTCCGCCGACCGCGCCGGGCTGCTCGCCGGCCAGGACCCGGCCGCGGCCACCCGCCTGCTCATGAAGATGGCGGGCGGCGGCGACCTCACCCAGATCGACACCGCGGCGTTCCTCGAGCAGGCCGCCGAGTACGAGGGCGGCGGCGACCTGCGGGACAGCATCCACAAGATCGGCATGACGGCCTTCAGCGGGGTCCCGGTCCCGGTGGCCCGTGCGGCCGAGCTGCGCCGCTGGGTCGACACCGGCGAGTACGCCACCGTCCTCGGCGGCGACTACGACCGGCGCGACTTCGACGGCGACGCCTCGGTCACCGCCGATGTGAAGGCGGCGGCCGCGCACTACCGCGAGACCTTCCGTACCTCGCAGGACCCGCTGGTCACCCTGGCCCGCCGCATCGGAGGCGGCGCCGCGGACCTCGGCGACTGGGCCGGCACACAGGCCGGCAAGGTCGGCGCCTGGGTCGGCACCGCAGCCGGCGCGGCCGGACGCGCGGCCCGGCGCGGCGCCCGCCCCGACAACAACGAGACGCCGCCCGCCTGAGCGGGCCGGGCCGCCCGGTCCGCGCCCGGCCATCGCGCGCGCCCGGCCGTCGCGCGTGCCCGGCCGTCGCCCGCGCCTGGCCATCGCGCGCGCCTGGCCATCGCGTGGCCGGCCATCGCCCGCGCCCGGCCCTCGTGCGCGCCCGGCCCCCGCGCGCCTTGGGGCGGCCCGATAACGAGGCGCCGGCCGCCCGAGCGAGCCGGGCCGCCTGGTCCGTGCCTGGTCATCGCGCGCACTTGTGTGGCCCGATGGCGGCGCAGGGCCGGGCGGCGGTGCGAGGAGTTTTAGAATGCGGATCGTGCAGACCCGGGCAGGAACTCCGCGACCGATCACCCGTTACGGCAACCCCGTGCTCCACCGCCGATGCGCCGACGTGACGGTCTTCGACGAGGCGCTGGAGCAGTTGATCGCGGACATGTTCGCGAGCATGGCGGCGGCCGAGGGCGTCGGGCTCGCGGCGAACCAGATCGGCGTCGACGCCCGGGTCTTCGTCGTCGACTGCCCCGACGCCGAGGGCACCAACGTCGTCGCGCACGTCGTCAACCCCGTCCTGCACCTGCCCGAGGGCCGGGGGCTCGAGGTCGACGACGAGGGCTGCCTCTCCGTTCCGGGCGTCCGGGCGGAGATCGGCCGCCCCGCCACCTCGTACGTCACCGGCGTCGACATGAAGGGCAACCCCGTCCGCATCGACGGCACCGGCTTGCTGGCCCGCTGCCTGCAGCACGAGACGGACCACCTCGACGGCCTGCTGTACGTCGACCGGCTCCCCGTCAAGCAGCGCAAGAAGCTCCTCGCGAAGAGCGCCGACTCCCCAGCCGTCGGCGTCCTCGAATAGAGCCGGCCGCCGGCGTCCTCGAATGGAGCCGGCCTTCCCGCCGGAATGATCGACTGGGGCGATGGACAAAGACCAGGATCGGTCGATACTCTGTGCCGGACGCCGTTGCGAGTTCTTCCCCCGTGGAATTCGCAGCGGCGCTCCTATTTCAGCACCGATTCCGCGCACGGCCACACGTCCCGCCCCGGATCCGCGCGACAGCCGCCACCCGCCCGCGCGAGCAACCTCCCGCGCCGCGCGCGCCCCGCGCCAGCCGCCTTCCGCTCCGCGCGAGCAACCTCCCGCGCCGCGCGCCCCGCGCCAGCCGCCTTCCGTTCCGCGCCAGCTCCCTTCCCGCGCCGCGGCGGCGCGCCAGCCACGGAGCACGAGCAGCCTCCGCGCCGCCCTGCGCGCCGCCGTGCGCCAGTAGCCTCCCGCGCCTGCGCGCCGCCGTGCGCCAGTGGTCTCCCGGGCCTGCGCCGCCGTGCGCCAGTGGCCTCCCGTGCCTGCGGCGCCGTGCGCCAGAGTTCTCCCGCGCCTGCGCCGCCGCGGCACGGGGAAGCTCGACGCGCTCCCCGCGCAAGTGATCAGTCGACGGCGAGCGGCAGGCTCGTGAGCCCGCGCAGCGTCAGGCTGTCCCGCCGGGTGGGCGCCCCGGCCAGCTGCATCGCCGGGAAGCGTTGGGCCAGTGCCGGGAGGGCGATCTGGGCCTCGAGGCGGGCCAGGGGCGCACCCAGGCAGTAGTGGATGCCGCCGCCGAAGGAGACCGGGGCGTTGTCCGGGCGGGTGAGGTCGAGGCGGTCGGGGTCGTCGAAGCGCTCGGGGTCGCGGTTGCCCGCCCCGAGGTAGGAGATGATGCGCTCGCCGCCCTGGATCGGGACGCCGGCCACCTCGATGTCGTCCCAGGCGACGCGGGGGATGAGCTGGACGGGGGAGTCGTACCGGAGCAGCTCCTCGACAGCGGGGACGGCGATGCCGGCGCCGGCGGTGCGGAGCAGGGTGAGCTGGTCGGGGTGGTCCAGGAGCGCCACGACGCTGTTGGCGAGCAGGTTGGTGGTCGTCTCGAAGCCGGCCATGAACAGCAGGCCCGCCATGGTGAGCAGCTCGTCCTCGCTCAGCTTGTCGCCGTCCTCCTCGGCGGCGACGAGCGCGCTCATCAGGTCGTCGGTGGGATGCGCGCGGCGCTCGGCGGCGAGCTCCGCCAGATAGCCGCGGATGGTGGCCGCCGCCGGGTCGGCCTTGGCGAGCACGTCGTCGGTGACGATCTCCATGACCATCGTCCAGTCGCGGACGAGCTGCTGGAACTGCGGACGATCACCCTCCGGTACGCCCAGCAGCTCCCCGATCACGTTGACCGGCAACGGGAACGCGAACGCCGTCACGAAGTCGACCTTCCCGCTCATCGCGTCGAGCAGGTCGTCGACCATGCGCTCGATGCGCGGGCGCAGCGCCTCCACGCGGCGGGGCGTGAACGAGGTGCTCACCAGGCGGCGCAGGCGCGTGTGGTCGGGCGGGTTGATGGTGATGAGGCTGGTGAAGAGCTGTTGCAGGGAGGGATGGTCGGCCCACCCCGGGCGTACGAAGTCGAGCATGTGGGCGGGGATGTGGCCCAGCTTCGGGTTCTTGACGACCGCGCTGCAGTCGGCGTGCCGGGTGACCACGAGGGCGCCGTCGCCGGCCCGGACGATGGGCGAGATCTCCCGCAGCCGCCGATAGCGCGGGTAGGGGTCCTCGCGCCCCGGCATCCGCGTCAGCTCATCGAGCAGGGTCGACACCTCGGCGCTCTCCACGATGTCCGTCATGGCCCCGAGCCTACAAGCGACGCGCCGCCCGCCACGGTCTTGAAGCGGGAGGCGCCGCGCCGCCTGCCACGGTCCGGAGACGAGAGGCGATGCGCTGCCTGCCACGGTCCCGGGAACGAAAGCGACGTGCTGCCGAAACGTCCGGAGAAAGCGTGAGCGAGCCGCGAAGTCCGAGCACGCAAGCGGTGCGAGACCCCAGAACTGCCCGAGTAAACCCGCGGAAAAGCCCGAAGAACCCACGAGAACACCCCGCCATTGCGCGAAACCGCAAGTGGCTTGAGCCCCGACCGCCCATCGTTTACGCTCGGCGCGGGAGTCATCAACCTGAGTTTACGGTCGTTGCGATGCCGCACATCGGGGGATGGTGCAGCCTTCGGGTTGCTCATGCGGACATCACTGCAGCGGCCGCATTTCGTGGGTGGACCCGGGTGTGCCCGGCGCGCGTCGCCAGGCGACCCGGGTGACGGGCGCCGAGCAGCACCGTCGGCGACCGCGGCGGAAAGGCCCGAAAAGCCTGGCAGGCGCCAAGACCCGGGCCGTGGGAAACTGTCCCGGCCAGGGGCGAGGCCGCAGCGGCGCGACCGGCGGAAGGAGCGCGGATGTCGTCCGAGTTCTCGATCGCCGACAAGCTCGACCGGCTGTTCCGTCAGGTGCGGGGGGCCGGGCAGGGCGAGGTCAGCTACATGGCCGTGGCCGAGGCGATCCGCGAGCGGCAGGGCATCCAGATCTCGCACACCTACATCTGGCAGTTGCGCACCGGCCGCCGCGACAATCCGACGATTCAGCATCTGCGCGGCCTGGCGACCTTCTTCGGGGTCCCGGTCGCCTATTTTCTGGACGACGACGAGACCCGGAAGATCGACGGTCAGCTCGAGCTGCTCCGCACGCTGCGCGACGCCCAGGTCACCGAGATCGCTCTGCGCGCCGCCGACGTCTCGCCGAGCAGCCGCGACACCATCGGCGAACTCGTCCGGAAGGTGTGGGAGCTGGAGAAGAGCCGGCAGCCACGAAACGGGCCGGCTCCGGACGCCGGCTCGCCGCGCTGACCGCGCTGAGCCACGCAATCTCGGACGCCAGATCGTCCCCGGCCTCGAGCCACCGAGCCCCCGAGCCGCCCGCAGCAGGGCCGGCGGGAAGAGAGCCGGCGTGCGAAGGGCCGGCAGGCGAAGAGCCTGCGGGCGAAGGGCTGGCAGACGAGGAGCCGGCGGATGAAAAGCCGGCAGGC